>MVRP01000046.1 GCA_002067405.1 Syntrophorhabdaceae bacterium PtaU1.Bin034
GTAGTAAGTTCACCATAGGGTGTGTACGGAATTCCTGAAAGCGGTTTTCCGTTTTTCTTTCACGGGACAGTTACCCTGTTATTGCCTCCCGGGAACTTCTCGAACAAACCCTTTCCGTAAAATTACGGAGATTCCCTTCACCAATTGCGTAACCTTACGTATAGACTCTCATTTGACCACTCGCTAACATAAAACCAAAGACCGACAGCATATCTTCTTCCTACGGCTTACGAAGCAGTCAGGCTCACACAGGTTGAGCCGCAAATAAAAAAGGAGGGGTAGTCTTGGAGGAGAGCAGAGCTGTAAACAATAAGGCGGGAGGTGTTATGGAGGAAAGAGCGATGTACATGCAGTACCGGTGGGTCATGCTGGTCGCGACCTGTATTGCGATCATGTCGTGCTACATCGACATGATCGCGTACGCCCCGATACTCGGCGACATCGCAAAGGACTTGAAGGTGGATATGGGGGCGGCAACCAATTTGATGATGGGCTTCGTGGTCGCCATTGCCTTCGTGCTCATGTGGGGCGGGGTCGTCTGTGACAAGTATGGCATCACGGTGGCGCTGGTGCTCGGCTTGCTGTGCGCGACCGTGCCGGCGACATTCATGCCCTGGATAGGTTCCAGCTACGGGGCTGTCGTTGTGGCAAGGCTGATCCAGGGAGCGTCCGTCGGTTTTGTCTTCGCCGTAATCGGCCCCATTCTGGCATTGTGGTTTCCCCAAAAGGAACAGGGAATAGCAGGCGGGCTGATGATCGGCTCCATATCGATGGGCTCCGCGGTCGGTGTTCTCGTCGCGCCTCCAATCTTCGGTGCGACCGGGAGTTGGCAGACGACGGTGGCCATCATGGCAATCCTTGGCTGGGTGGGTGTCGTGTTTGCCCTTGCGGCCACCAGGCGGCCGCCTTCAATGGCAGTGGTGGAGGCGGTGACAAAAGCGATGCAGTCAGGCGCGGGCTCGCTTACCTTTGGAGGGGCGCTGGCTCAGCCCCAAACGTGGGTTGCTACCGTTGTCATGATCTGTAATGCGTGGGGCCTTTATTGTCTCTACAACCTCGTTCCGCCCTATCTTGCCGCTCCGCAGCCCATGGGTGTCGGGCTCGGTCCTGCAACGGCCGGCGTGCTCTCGGTGGCCCTCACCCTGATCGGGCTCTTTGCGATGATCGTGGGCGGTATCTTCTTTGATAGGATTTTCAAGGGAAAATCGAAACCGGCGATAATCATCGGGTTCATCCTCACCGGTCTTTTCACGTATCTGCTTCTTTCTCCCGGCGTTTACGGCAGCATGGGCCTGCTGGTTGTCTGCCTGATGATCGCCGGGTGGGGCATACCTTTTATGAACCCTTCGATAAGCGCTTTTGTTGCCATGAATTATCCGCCTCACATTCTGGGCCGGGTGATCGGCTGGGTTTTCGGCTTCGGGACCTTCGGCGGGGCATTGGGCCTTTACCTCGGCGGCATGAGCATCGGTGCGACCGGCAGTTTCAAACTGGCTATTACCATGATTTCCCTCGCGGCGATTCTCGGCATAATTGTTGGTTTCATGCTGAAACCAAGGCGGGCATAAAAATCCAAAAAAGGAGGAGGAATAATCGTGAAGATCAAAGGAGCAGTGTTAAGGAATCCCGGTCCGGGGGCAGGTTATTCGATCGAAGAACTGGAGCTCGATGCCCCAAAGGAGAAAGAGGCGCTCGTCAAATATGTCTATACCGGCTATTGCCACTCCGACCTTCATAACCTTCTGGGCGAGATAAACATGGTAACGCCCTTTGTGGCGGGACACGAGTGTGCGGGGATTGTCGAGGAAGTAGGACCCGGATGCACCAAGATCAAAAAAGGCGACCATGTGGTTGGCACGTGGATGGTGCCGTGCGGTGAGTGCCCCCAGTGCCGCAGGGGTATGGGCAATATCTGCAGCGGTACCTTCAAGTACTTCGTTGAGGGGATGATGCTTGACGGAACATCGAGAATCAAGGACAAGGATGGGAAGATGGTCCGCCACGGCAATTTCGTCTCGGGCTTTTCCAACTACAGTGTGGTGCCCGAGGGCGGGCTCATTCCCCTGCCGAAGGAATTCCCGCTGGAATATGGCTGTCTCATGGGCTGCTGCATCCCGACCGGCTGGGGAACGGTCACCAACTCCGCCAAGGTCCAGCCAGGTGATTCGGTCGCGATCTGGGGGCTCGGCGGAGTCGGGCTGAATATCCTTCGAGCCTGTGCCCTGCGTCAGGCCAGCCCCGTTATAGCGGTCGATCTGGAGGAGAGCAAGGAAGATCTTGCAAAGGAATTCGGGGCGACTCACTTTATCTGTAACGCAAAGGAAGACCCTGTCCCCAAGATCATGGAAATCACCGGCGGAGCCGGTGCAGATTTCGCATTCGAGGCCATAGGGGACCCGGGGGCTATCGTTCAGGCCTATTGGTCTATTGGAGCGGGAGGAACATTGTGCATTCCCGGGATCACACCGGCCGACCAGACGACAAATCTGCCCCTCCAGGTACTGCCGTTCGGAAACAAGTCCATCCTGGGAAATCTCTACGGCATGATCTCGACCCACGTGGATATACCAAAGCTTACCCAGATGGCCATGACCCACGACCTGAAGCTCGACAAGCTGGTCACCAACAAATTCAAGCTGGAAGACATTAACGATGTGGCGGAAAAAATGTTGAAGCGGCAGATACGGGGCCGCTGGGCAATAGAGTGGGACTAACGCGCTAACAGTGTGATACGATGTGAGAAAGCGGACAGGGAGGAGCCGGGTAATCCGGCCCTGCCTGTTTTCGTGCAAATACTTCTACCAAGGAGATTTTCGGACATGAGAAGCGATGAATCAAAGGAATTGAAGACCACGAACGAGAAGGAGGCTGAAAAGGAAATAACAGACGTGCTGGAAGAGATCGAGGTGGAAGACCTGACCGTGGACGGGATTTGCGGGGTTTATTGATTGGAAAGCGGATTTCATAACGAGCGCGGGTCGGTTTTCGGGGACGGTTTCATCCTTTCAAAAGGCGTGAGGGCGAGGCAGGAAGCATTCGGCCTCCTCTTCTACAATAGCGCCGATACGAAGATGACGTTCGTCAAATCGGGGGATTTGCTCTCAATCGAGAAACACAAGCGCTTCTCGAGGTTGAAGCTGAACGGTAAGAAAGGTGAAGAGGAGGCGCTGAAGCGTCTCCTCGACGTATTGTTGAAAAAGGGGCTGATCTTTGAAGCACGAACCGGCATATAGCGAACTGCTTAAGGCACCGGTAAATGTCACCTGGGAGATTACCAACCGCTGCAATCTGCACTGCCGCCACTGCCTCTCTGCAGACCTGATGCATGACTGTACGGAAGAACTCGATTCCGACCGGTGCCGGGCGCTGATCGACGAGCTTGACCGTATCGACGTCTTCCAGATCAATTTCGGCGGAGGCGAGCCTTTCCTGCGGAAGGATTTCCTCGATATCCTTGAGTATGCCCACGAAAAAGGGATCACTACCTGCGTCAGCACGAACGGGACGATGCTGACCGAGGATATCGTCAGGAAACTCGTGAAGATGGAGTTTCTCTACATCCAGGTAAGTCTCGACGGCGCCACGCCGGAGACGAACGATGCGATCAGGGGGCCGGGCACCTTCGAGAAGATAATCAGAGGGATCGAATTGCTCGTGACGCACGGCTTTCCCCATCTGAGCGCCAATACGGTGGTGACAGCAGTCAATTTCAGGGAGATCGCAAAGATATACGAGATAGGAAGGCGATACGGTATAAAGACGAGGCTTTCCAGGTTCCGTCCGTCGGGCAACGCAAAGAGGGAATGGGACGCCTTCCGCCTGGACAAGTCCCAGCTTGCCACCCTGTCGGAGTTCCTGAGCGCCCACAAGGACGTGCTCACCGGGGACTCCTTCTTCTCCATTACCGCGAAAGACAGGCGGACGCTCGGTTTGAATATGTGCGGCGCGGCGAAGATGACGTGCAGCGTGTCGCCCGACGGCACTGTCTACCCCTGCGCCTTTCTTCAGGACGAATTTTTCAAAGCAGGGAACATCACCACGGGGCAGTCCCTGGAATCCATCTGGAGGGAGGCACCCGTATTCAATATGCTGAGACAGATACACATCGGGTCATGCGAGAGCTGCACCCGGTTCAACCTGTGTCACGGCGGTTGCCCGGCAGTTGCCTACTTCCTCACGTCATCACTGGACAGCCCTGACCCGGAGTGCATGGCGGCGTTTCAGCACGAACTAACCAATGGGGTATCGAAACATGCCAGGACAATTTAAGTATCTCTTCTCGCCATTGACTATCGGCAGGATCATTGTGCCGAACCGCATATCGTTTTCGGCACACCTCACCAATTTTGCCGAGGACTGTCTTCCGTCCGAGAGGCACGTCCACTATCTCGCGACGAGGGCAAGGGGAGGCACCGGACTGATCGTCACCGAGGAACAATCGGTTCATCCCACGGACCGGGCTTACGAAAAGCTCGTTGAAGTCTTCAGGCCCGAAGTAGTCCCCGGTTACAGGAAGATCACCCGCGCCGTGCACGAATACGAGACGAAGATCTTTGCCCAGCTCAATCACAACGGTCAGCAGTGCAGCGGCGCATTGTCGAGGCTGCCTGTATGGGCTCCTTCTCCTGTCCCGGACGTGCTCTTCCGTGAAGTGCCCAAGCAGATGGAGATCGAGGACATAAAAGAGGTCGTGCAGTACTTTTGCACCTCTGCCATCCATGCGCGCGAAGGAGGGTTCGACGGTATAGAATTGCAGTACGGCCACAGCTCCCTGGCCAGGCAGTTCATGTCCCCCCTCACCAACTTCCGTAGCGACGAGTACGGCGGGAGCTTCGAAAATCGCATGCGCTTTCCCCTTGAGGTTCTCGCTGCGGTGAGGAAGGCCGTAGGGAACGACTTCACGCTCGGTGTCCGTCTCTGTGCCGACGAAATGCTCCCATGGGGAGGGATCACGCTCAATGATGCCAAAGAGATCGCAAAAGTCCTCGAGGCGTCGGGCACCATTGACTTCATGGACCTCTCCCTCTCCACCTTCTACAACCTGTATCTGGTGGGAGGCACCATGCACATGCCTCTTGGTTACGCCGTCCCTCTCGCCGCCGGGATCAAGGAGGTCATAAAGCTCCCCGTCTTTGCGACAGGCCGGATAAACGACCCGGTTCTCGCCGAAAAGGTGCTGGCAAACGGACAGGCGGACATGATAGGGATGGTGCGGTCTCAGCTCTGCGATCCCAATTTGGCGAACAAGGCCAAAGAAGGGAGAACGGACGAGATCCGCTACTGTATTGCCGACAACCAGGGTTGCTACGGCCGGGTGGGGCTCAACAGACCCATCGGATGCGTCCAGAACCCCTTTGTGGGGAATGAGAAGGACGAGGATGAGCTGCACCTTCGCCCGACCAGATGGAAAAAGTGTGTCATGGTCATCGGTGGCGGCCCTGCCGGCATGTGGGCTGCCAAGATAGCGACCATGCGCGGCCACGAGGTCACCCTCTACGAAAAGGAAAGCGCCCTCGGAGGCCAGGTCGCCATTGCCATGAAAGGGGCAGGCCGTGAGGAATTCGGCGTTATCATCAGGAACGAGCGGAGTCAGCTCCAGAAACTGGAGGTGCCCGTCGTGCTGGGGCAGGCCGTGACGCCCGAATTTGTCCTCGAGCAGAACCCCGACGCAGTGATCGTGGCAACGGGGTCGAGGCCGAAACCTTGTCCTGTTGCAGGCGCTGACGGGCCAAGGGTGTTCAATGTCTGGCAGGTATTAAAAGGACAGGCGGATATTGGTGACAGGATACTGTTTATCGACTACGACGGCCACCACCAGGCGACGAGCACCGCGGAATACCTAGCGGAACTGGGCAAAACCGTCCATGTCGTTACCTCGTCCCTCTTTGTCGGCTCTGAACTGGGTCCCAGTCAGGACTTATACCTGGCAAGGCAGAGACTCCTTCAGAAAGGCGCAACCTTCACGTCCGATTTTGCCGTCATAGAGATACGGGGCACGGAAGTCCACGGCCTCAATGTCTACACCAACGAGATGAAGGTATTTACGGATTACGATACGGTGGTCACCGCAATGGGCAATGAAGTGGACGACTCCCTCTACTTCAATCTGAAAGGCCGGGTCAAAGAGCTTTACCGTGCAGGAGACTGTGTGGCGCCGAGAAAAGCGGACATGGCGATCTACGAAGGGTATACGGTCGGAAGCAAGGTATAGCTCAATACAGAAGTTGAGAGGGTGAGAAGATAGGAAGATGAGAACATCCAGTGAAGCCAACCTATGAAGACAGAGACAAATGTAATAGTCATTCCCGAATCGTCCGGTGATAACAGGCAGGACATTAACAGACGACTTCTAACGGAGGCCGGCAGGATAGCCGGCCATCTCGGCGGCGCCCTCCAGGTACTGGCCCTAGGAGACGATGGGGAAGACCCGGCCTTCCTTAAACAGTGCGGCGTCTCGACTCTCTATCACGCGCAAGATGGCAGCCTGTCCCGTTACAGCCCCGAAGTCTTCGCCTGGGCGGCGCAATCGGCCCTGCAGAAAATCCCCTTCCGGCTTCTTCTCCTGGCCCACACGGACAGGGGCAGCGATCTTGCTCCGCGCATCGCCGCGTATCTCGACACTTCTGCTGTTACCGATTGTGTCGATATGCGCATTAAAGACGGCATGCTTGTCTACGCAAGATCGCTTTACGGCGGCCAGTTGGAGCAAGAGATGTCATTTGCGGAACCCGGGCGGGAAGTGGCAACCGTCAGGCACGAGGTTCTCGATGTAGGAAAAGCAACACCTTCGGGGGGCTTGGAGGTGAACAGGATCAGCGTGGAGACAAGTCCCGATACCGTAGCCGTCAGATCCCTGGAGATTCTCCCGCCCGATCACCGGACCGTCGACATCCTCTACGCAAAACGGATCATAGGTGCGGGCGCCGGGTGCAGTGATGCGGAACTCCTTAAGCTGGTCCACGAACTTTCCGATCTTCTCGAAGGTGCCGTAGGGACAACCCGTCCCATGGTCGATGACGGCTATGTGCTGAGAGAAAGGATGATAGGACAGACGGGCAAAACGGTCGTGCCCGAGCTTTACATCGCCTTGGGCATCTCCGGTTCTCCTCACCATGTTGCAGGCATTCAGGGATCGAGGGAGATACTCGCGCTCAACACGGACCCGCGGGCGCCTATCTTCGGCGTGTGCGATTCGGGTTTTGTCGGCAACCTCAAGACTGTTCTGCCCGGCCTGATAGACCGTATAAAACGATACAGGGATAAAGGCCAGATATGAAAACGTATGATGTCGCTATAGCAGGCGCAGGCCCGGCGGGGATAACGGCCGCCCTCCGGCTCGCACAGAAGGGGCTGAACGTACTGCTTGTTGAAAGAGGAGAGACGCCCGGTGCCAAGAATATGTTTGGCGGCATGCTTCCCAATTGCCCCATAGCCGAAGAACTCCTGCCAGGCTTCTGGGAACAGGCTCCATGGGAACGGCATGTGGTAAAAAGGGTCCTCACCGTCATTGCCGACTCATCTGCCACATCTTTCGCTTTTGAGGGCAAGAATTTCGACACTCCTCCCTATAACGGCTACACCCTCTTCAGGCCGATCTTCGACAAGTGGTACGCCGAAAAGGCCCGGGAAGCAGGGGCGACACTTCTGACGGGCTGCCTTGTGGAGAATCTCCTCCAGGAGGGGAATGCCGTTTCAGGCATCAGGATCGGAAGAGACAATGGTGAGGTAAAGGCGCGTGTCACTATCGCCTGCGACGGGGTGCTCTCCCTTCTCTCGAAAAAGGCAGGGATCTGCAAGGCACCCAAAGCCTCGGATATGGCGCTCGGCATCAAAGCACTGTTTCATCTCAAGGAAGAGGACATTAACGAACGGTTCAACCTGGTCCGCCGTCAAGGCGTATCCCAGGAGTTCCTGGGGTGCACCGAAGGCATACGGGGAGGCGGGTTTATCTATACCCAGACGGAAACGCTCTCCGTGGGGCTCGTCTTCCACCTCGATTCTCTCAAGAAAAGCGGTATTGCCCCCTATGACCTGTTCTACCGGTTCCTCTCTCTCGATGCGGTGAGAAGAATACTGCGGGGCGCCAGGCTGATGGAATATTCCGCCCATCTTCTCCCGGAAGGCGGCTACAAACTGGTGCCGAAGCTCTTCACGGACGGCCTCCTTCTGGCAGGTGACGCCGCAGCCCTTTGTTATACCAACGGGCTCAATCAGGAGGGAATGAATCTCGCCATGACCTCCGGCTTCCTTGCTGCCGAGACCATCATCGACGCCTTCCAAAAAGGCGATTTCTCTTCAAGGCAGCTCTCCCGTTACGAAGCCCGCCTTAAAGAGAGCTTTGTGTTAAGGGATATGAAAACCTTCGAAAAAACGGTCGACTTCATGCACAATGACCGCCTCTTCTCCGTATATCCCAACGTGGTCGGAACGATCATGGAGGAAATGTTCCGTTCGGACGGCAAACCGCGGAGAAAGATCGCCCGACTGAGCTGGTCTGCCCTGAAGGAAGCGGTACCGATAAAACAAGTGGTCTCCGATGTGCTGGAAGGAGGTAAGTCACTGTTATGATCGTGGACGAGATCTTTGAACTGGTGAGCTATAATGTGCATGAAGAGGCCCACATCAGGGTGAACCGGGATGCCTGCCAGAAATGCACCCACAGGGCCTGTACCTTTGCGTGCCCCGTCTCCTGCTATCAATGGAACGAGGAAAGGGGCAGGATCGAATTTGCTTATGAAGCGTGTCTGGAATGCGGTACCTGTCTCATCATCTGTGATGCAGGGGCCCTTGACTGGAATTACCCCAAGGGAGGCTTTGGGGTGCGGTATAGGCTGACGTGAAGAGACAGCAGAGGGGCGGAGGAGCAGAGGAGCTGAGGAGAGAAAAAGAACAGAGAAACCGAGGGGCACACGAAACAGCAGAGGTGCAGAGGGCACGAGAGCGAGTGGAGCAGTTGAGCAGCAGAGGGGCAAGCGTGATCAGGATATTTTCTCCTCCGCCCCTCTGCCTCTCTGCTGTCATCATGTGGGTACACTGCATACCACCAGGAAAGGAGAAGCTTGGCGCAGTAGTCCTAACATGCTGATATTACACCCCTTGTCACTTGAGGCATGTGCCTTGCATTCCGAGATATGAGGAGACTCATTGAAGATACTTGTTTTAATCAGAGAGGTTCCGGATGGCAAAGGGAACAAGCGTGATCAAGATATTTTTTCCTCCGCTCCCCAGCGCCTCCGCTCTTCTGCCTAATAGGGAGGCTTATTGAAGATACTCGTTTTTATCAAAGAGGTCCCGGACGTCAGGATTCCCGTCGAATACGAAGAGGCTGCGGGGAGGATCAGGCGGGCCTGGGGCGTTACCATACTCAATCCGCCCGACAGAACCGCGCTCAATACAGCGCTTAAGATCAAGGCTGATGTTCCGGGATCTCACCTCACCGTCATTCACCTCGGATCACCGTCAGAAGAGCGGTTTATCAGGGAAAGCCTCGCGGCCGGATGTGATGACGGATTACGGATCTGGGAGGAAGGTCTCGACAGCCTTCAAAGCCAGGCAAAATCGCTTATCTTTGCCCGTGTTGCAGAAATCCTGGGCTTCGATCTTATTCTCGCGGGGACCAGAAGCCAGGATACGGGCCACGGGCAGATCGGGGCTCTCGTTGCATCCCGTTTACGGGTCCCGTGCATAAGCTCTGTGACGGAACTTGAAATAAGGGTGAAGGAGAGGAGTATTATAGCAACCAAAAGGCTCTCCCACGGTTATCATGAGCGTCTCGAATCTCCCCTCCCTCTGGTGATTGCCATGGAAGCCCTTTCGGACCCTGGTGCTTACGCTTCTCTCCCCGCCCTTCTTGAAGCAACGGAAAGAGAGATACCGTGCATAGACCTCGCGGAGATCGGTATTTCAAGGGCGATGCTCCAGCAGGCAGATTCCCGTCTCGTTTTCGGCCCTCCAGGATTCCCCAAATCGAGACTCAGGTCCATAGAGGCGCCCGATTCGTCACTTCCCGCCTTTGAACGGATCAGAAGCCTTGTTGCCGGGACAATAAAGAGGAGGGAAGGCAAAATCGTCAGGGGTGAGGAGGACCAGGTGGCCGACGAGCTTTTCCGGACCTTGCTCAAGGGCGGATGGCTGAGCCATCTGAGAAAGGGCGGCTGATATGACGGCACAGGAAACAGTCTCGTCATGATACCTTTCATATACCGCCTGAGAAAAGAAATACGATGCGAAAAGCGCCGGGATTCATACCTCGTCGTATCCGACATCCCGCTCAATGTGGTGAGGGTTCGGGAAAAGGCCGTGAAAATCCTTCAGCTTTGCGATGGAATCAGAACATTGCAGGAGATAGCGGACGCGTCCGGTGTGACGGAAGAGAGGGCATTTGCAGTCTGCGAGTACTTCAACAGGAAAGCAGTCCTGGAAATAAGGCCGGCCCCATGCAACAACAGTTACGCACCCTCAGTCACCGTTATCGTCCCCACGAGGGATCGCAGGGATGAGCTTGCCGAATGCCTTAAGTCGATCTTGCGACAGGACTATCCGAAAGACAAGATCGAGATTATCGTCGTGGATGACGGATCAAGGGATGGAACTGCCGGGCTCGTCCGCGGCTTACCCGTCAGGCTCCTTACCAACCCGGAAAGCCGGGGACAGTCTTATTGCCGGAACCTGGCTGCCGGACAAGCCAATGGCGAAATCCTCGCCTTTATTGACAGCGATTGCGTCGCAGAAAGGGCCTGGCTTAAAGAACTGGTCCCTTACTTTGAATGGGACAGGGCAGGGGCCGTGGGCGGCTATGTGGACGGCTATTTTCACACGTCGACCCTTGATCGTTACGAAAAGGCGGTATCGCCGTTAAATATGGGAAAACACGTGCTCTATGGCATTGGCAGCCGGTCAACCTTTTACGCCCCTACGTGTAATCTCCTGGTGCGCAAGCACGTCTATTTGGAGACGGGCGGGATTGATGAAAAGATGTCGGTAGGGGAAGATGTGGACTTCTGCTGGAGAATGCGGAACCGGTTCCACTATCTTCTTTATTCTCCTTCCGGTATGGTAAAGCACAAGCATAGAAATAACATTGGAAGGATGATGAAGAGGCGGGCCGATTACGGTACGTCTGAAGCTTTGCTCTATACGCTTCATCAGGAGAAGCGGAAGACTTTTCAACTGCCTCCGCTGGCGGCCCTCTCCTTTCTATCCCTCTCCGCTGCTATCCTCACCGTTGCGCTATTGCCCCTTCTCGTGATTGCAGGGTGCTTTCTCGCTGAAGCCGCCACCAAGATGATAAGAATACGGAGAACAGGAGTACGTGTTCCTGCGTGGAAGATAGCCTTTTCTCTTGTCCGGACATATTTCTCCTTCTTCTACTTCGTGTCATTCCACCTCGTCCGTTACTATTTTGTGCTCCTTATCCCTCTCGGGTTCCTTTTTCACTCATTATGGCCGTTCTGCTTCTTCATGCTCGTGCTCTCTTCGCTTGTGGATTACACGGTAAAACGGCCTCGCCTGATCTTTCCCGTATTTCTATTTTATTACTTTCTTGAGCATATCTCTTACCAGGTGGGGGTGCTTTCAGGCTGTGTGAAGGCGAGAACCTTCAGGTCTTATAAACCTTATATTTCGTGGAAGGCAGTCTATGGCAACTGAGGATGTGAGGTGTTGAATAGATAGAGGCACTATTCTTACCTGCGAGACAAGGGTCTGAATAACGAAAAAGGAGGCAGAAATGGTTAAACGCAGTCTCAATATCAACGGTGTAGAGAAGGTGGTGATAGTCGATCAGGGCGCAACGTTGGCGAATGTGTTGCGGGAACAGCTTTTTCTGACAGGAACGAAGATAGGCTGTGGTAAAGGTGAGTGCGGTGCATGCTCGGTGATCATGAACGGGAAGGTCATCAGGTCGTGCATCACGAAGATGAAGCAGGTACCGGAAGGTGCGGCCATCACAACCATAGAGGGTGTTGGAACACCCCAGAACCTCCACGCCCTGCAGCTCGCCTGGATCGTCCATAACGGTGCCCAGTGCGGGTTCTGCTCGCCAGGTTTCATTGTCTCTGCCAAGGGCTTGCTCGACGAGAAACAGGATCCGACCCGTGAGGAGGTCAGGGATTGGTTCCAGAAGCATCGCAATGCATGCCGTTGCACAGGTTACAAGCCCTGTGTCGACGCGGTCATGGATGCGGCCCGTGTGCTGCGCGGCGAGCTGAAAATGGAGGACCTGGCTTTCAAGATACCTTCCGACGGCACGATCTGGGGCACGAAACATCCAAGGCCTACCGCGGTAGCCCGCGTCACCGGCACACTCGATTACGGTGCCGATCTAGGCCTCAAGCTTCCCGGCAATCCGTTGTACCTTGCCCTCGCGCAGGCTAAAGTGTCCCACGCGAAAATACTCTCCATAGACACGTCGGAAGCGGAGAAGATGCCGGGGGTAGTAAAGGTTCTCACGCACAAGGATGTAAAAGGGAACAACCGCATTATGGGTATCATCAATATGCCCACCAACAAGGGGAACGGACTCGACCGTCCCATCCTTTGCGACGAGAAGGTCTTTCAGTACGGCGATGCGATTGCCGTTGTCTGTGCGGATACGGAATCCAATGCGAGGGCCGCTGCCGATAAGGTGAAGGTAGAATTGGAGGAATTGCCTGCTTACATGAGCGCCCCGGCAGCCATGGCGCCTGACGCGATAGAAATCCATCCCGGCACCCCGAACGTCTACTTCACGATCGGGAATGTCAAGGGTGAGGACACGAAGCCCATCATGGCAAGTGCCCCCTATGTTGTCGAGGATGAATTCTACACACAGCGGCAGCCCCATATGGTGATAGAGCCCGATGTCGGCCTTGCTTATATGAATGAGGACGGTGTCCTCTTCATTTACTCGAAATCCACTTCCCTTCATCTCCACTACGCCATGATCCAGGCGGGGATCGGCATAGCCCCCGACAAGCTGGTGCTCGTAAACCCGCCGGGTGTCGGGGGGATGTTCGGCTACAAGCTGAGCCCCACGTCAGAGGCTCTTCTCGGGGTCGCCTGCATGGCCACAGGCAGGCCCGTGGTATTGAAATACGACTGGTATCAGCAGCAAACCTACACAGGCAAGCGTTCTCCTTTCTTTATCAACCTGAAGATGGCGGCGGACAAGGACGGCAAGCTCCTTGCCATGGAGAGCGACTGGACCGTCGACCACGGCCCCTACGCCGAGTTCGGAGATGCGGTGACGCTGCGGGGCGCCCAGAATCTGGGGGCAGGGTACCACATCCCCAGCATCCGCGGCCAGGGAAGAACGGTCTGTACGAACCATTCATGGGGATGCGCCTGGAGGGCCTTCGGTGCTCCTCAAAGTGAATTTGCCTCTGAAGTGCTCATGGACGAGCTGGCCGAGAAGATCAGCATGGATCCGCTTGAGCTAAGGTACAAGAACGTCTACCGGGAGGGTGACACCACACCGAGCGGATGTGCTCCGGATGTCATCGTTCTGCCCGGTCTTATCGATATGATGCGACCTCTGTACAAGGCTGCATTGGAGCGCGCAAAGAAAGAATCGACACCGACAAAGAAACGCGGGGTGGGAGTGTCGGTAGGTATGTATGGCTGCGGCAGCGATGGACCCGATGCATCCGAAGCATGGGCAGAGCTTACCGCCGACGGGGTAACCATTTACGACTGCTGGGAAGACCCCGGGCAGGGCGGAGATGTGGGAACCCTGATAACAGCCCATGAAGCTCTGAAGCCGTTAGCGCTCCCACCCGGGAAGATAAAGCTCGTCATGAACGACATGAGCCAGGCGCCGAACAGCGGACCGTCCGGGGCAAGCAGACAGCAGGTTATGACAGGACAGGCCATAAAGGCGGCATGCGACCAGCTCGTCAACGCCATGCGCAAGCAGGACGGTGCATTCAGAACGTATGATGAGATGGTGGCAGAGAAAATACCCACGAAATACATCGGCCAATGGACCGCGCCCGCGACGCCTCCGGACCTTGAGACCGCTCAGGGCAATCCGTTCTCCGTCTATCAGTACGGTGTGTTTATGGCAGAGGTGGAGGTCGATACGGAAACCGGTAAGACCAGGGTGGTAAAGATGACCCTCTGCGCTGATGTGGGCAAGATCTGCAGCCAGCTCGCAGTAGACGGTCAGCTTTACGGCGGCATCGCGCAGGGTATCGGTTTTGCGTTGAGCGAGGACTTCGAGGACATCAAGAAGCACTCGACGATGACGGGAGCCGGGTTCCCCTTCATCAAGGATATTCCGGACGAGATCGAGCTTTATTATCAGCAGACCCCGAGACCTCACGGTCCCTTTGGGGCAGGCGGTTGCGGCGAGCTTCCGAACACGAGTCCCCATGCGGCAGTTATCAACGCAATCTACAACGCGTGCGGCGTGCGCATCACCAAGCTGCCCGCATACCCGGAAAAGGTCCTCGCAGGGTTGCAGGCAAGGAAGTGACGGGCCGTTGTCAGTGTGGGAGCAAAGCGTGCTCCCCGGAGTGTAGTACTGTAGTATAATAAAGGATGCAGGGTGGCCGGGGCCTTTTCCTGGCCACCTTCGCTTTTCTGAGGAAGAAGGAAAGGTAATGGACCAGAAGGAATTGAGGGCGCTTGAGTACCGATGCATTCAGGAGGAGCCGCCTTACTGCACGGCCGCTTGTCCGATTCACCTCGATGCCCGGGGGTTCATCGGGAAAATTGCCGCAGGCGCCTGGGATGAGGCATGGAAAATAATCACCAGGAACATGCCTGTACCGAACATCCTTGCCCGGATATGCGATCACCCGTGCGAGGATGTATGCAAGCGTCGCGAGGCAGGAGGCGCAGTCGCGATCTCCGAATTGGAGCGGGCGTGTGTTGCCAGAACACGCAGAACGGCCAAACCGCTCGCAGCGCCGAAAAAGAAGGACCGTGTGGCAGTGGTCGGAAGTGGCCTGTCCAGCCTTGTCGCGGCCTGGGACCTGCTGGTAAAAGGGTACCTGGTAACCATATTTGAAGCGGCTATTCATCCGGGTGGCCCATTCAGGGCATTTCCCGCGCACATGTTGCCCGAGTCCGTCGTGGATGAGGAGATGGCGAACCTTCAGGCTATGGGGGCAGAACTGCGCGCCGGCATTCCCGTAACGGAAAAGGGATGGCTCGACCGGCTGGGACAGGAATTCGAGGCAGTTTACATAGGCCTCGATGCGGAGGTCACACCGGACTTTCCCTGTGACGACAATGGAAACGTGCGTTCTGACCCGGCCACCCTGGCGACCGGGATGAGAGGCGTGTTTATCGGCGGCCGAAGACCGGTCGGGGAAGCCTTCTCTCCCATACTCAACGCTGCCGACGGCCGGAAGGCTGCGGTTTCCATCGACCGCTTCCTGCAGAAGGTCTCGATGACGGCTGCCAGGGAGAACGAAGGCCCGGTTGCAACACGTCTGTTCACAGGCATGGAGGGCGTGAAACCGGAGCCGGTCGTGCCGAAGTCAGACCCGGACGGCGCCTACTCCGACGACGAAGCTGTGGCCGAGGCAAAACGTTGTCTTCAATGCGAATGCCTCGAGTGCGTGAAGAACTGTCTCTACCTTGAGCGTTTCAAGGGTTATCCCAAGCGTTATGTCCGGGAGATTTACAACAACGAGACTATCGTGCTGGGTTCTCACGCCCACGCGAACAGACTCTTGAATCAATGCAGCCTTTGCGGCCTGTGCGGTGTTCTGTGTCCCAATGATGTCTCGATGGCCGATGTCTGTCTCGAAGGCAGGAGAAGTCTCGTCCGCCGGGGGAAGATGCCGCCGTCCGTTCACGATTTTGCGCTCCGGGACATGAATTTCAACAATACGGACCATTTCGCCTTAACCCGAGCGCAGCCGGGAACGGACAGGAGCGAGTTCATGTTCTTTCCGGGATGCCAGCTCAGCGGGTCTTCTCCCGAGCTTGTGGAACGCACCTACGATTACTTGAGGCAACACGCGCCGGGAGGCATCGGCCTCATGCTCCGTTGTTGCGGTGCTCCCGCGTACTGGGCAGGCCGGGACGATCTGTTCCGGGAGGGACTCGAGGAACTGCGGAAAGAATGGGAAGCGAAGGAGAGACCCAACGTGGTTCTTGCCTGCCCCACGTGTTACAAGATCATGAAAGAACACCTGCCTGACATCAAGATCACGTCACTTTGGGAACTCCTCGATAAGGTCGGGCTGCCGCCGACCTCTCATCCGCCGCAACCTGCGGCTATTGCCATCGCCATCCATGATCCCTGCACATCCCGGTTTAAAAAGTCCATGCAGGCAAGCATCCGCTCGATCGTCGGCCGGTTGGGCTACAAGCCGGAGGAGATCGAACTGAGCGGCGATAAGACCGAATGCTGCGGCTATGGAGGCCTCATGTCTTTGGCGGAACCGGGTTTGGCCCGGGATGTGGCAAAAAGGAGGGCAGGGGCCGCTGCCTGTGACTGGGTGACCTATTGTGCCATGTGCCGCGATTCGTTGGCCGCATCAGGAAAACCGGTCGTCCACGTGCTGGACCTGATCTTTCATGGACCGGAAGGCTGGCGGACTGCCCGGCGGAGAGGGCCAGGATACTCCGAGCGTCACGAGAACCGGTCAAGGCTAAGGAAAAAGATGCTCTCGGAGGTTTTTGGCGAAGGAGGACGAGAAGTGGAACAGTATGAGAGGATCGTGCTGCACCTCTCTCCCGAGGTGCGGGAACGCATGGAAGAGAGGCGAATCCTCGTGGAAGACGTGCAGAAAGTGATCGATCACGCAGAGAAAACAGGCAACAAGATCTCCAGCAGGAAAACAGGTCATTGGCTCGCGTCCTTCAAGCCGCATGCAGTAACATACTGGGCGGAATATTCGGAAACCCCTGACGGATACGAGGTGCACAACGCCTACTCCCATCGCATGGAAATTGTCAGCGAGAATTCAATATGAGCGAGCGCAACGAGCAAACGGAAGGAAGCGGATATACCTGCACAAAATGCGGGGTCGAGATGGAACCAGCGAAAGTACAGGTGACTTACCTGGGCAATAGCTTCATGATAGACGTTCTCAGGTGTCCCCGGTGCCGCCTCGTTCTCGTTACCGAGGATATCGCCGTAGGCAAGATGGCGGAAGCGGAAAAAGTCCTCGAAGATAAGTAAAACGAGGGACAGGGCGAAGAAGAAATGAGTGACAACGCCAGGGAAAGGAGGTTGAAATGGACGATATTGGCATCCGTATGCTCCAGCTGAAAATGGAAGGGTACTGCTGTACCCAGATTATGCTCCTCATGGCCCTTGAAACACAGGGCAAGACCAATGCCGACCTGGTGAGAGCGGCCGGTGGCCTGTGCTTTGGGGCCGGGATGAGCGGCGAGGTCTGTGGCGCCCTTTCTGGCGGCGCCTGCCTCATCTCCCTTTTCGCAGGTAAGGGTTCCGGGGAGGAGAAGGCCGATCTTCGGCTCCCCTCGATGATGAACGAATTGGTCTGGTGGTTCAGGGAAGGCCCCGGCGCGACCTACGGAGGCATACGCTGTGATGATATTCTGACCCGGTATCCGGACAAGAGCGCCTGCGGCCCCATAGTAGCTGCGACGTACACCCGGGCCATGGAAATACTCTCGGCCTATGGACTGGGCCCGGTCGGGGCAGAGACCGAATAATCCTGACTTTCGTATTTGACTTATTTGACTCCCCCATGGTCGTTGCAAACGATTCCGTGCGGACTCGCTGCAATCTCACCGTTCCCTCGCCCATTTGACATGTTTTTCAAATTGATGCTACGCTCTTTCTGCGAGCTAAAGTATGTTATCCCGGCATAGTGACCCTGATCCGGCGGTTGTCCGTCTGAGGGTGTCTGAAGGTAATAATCGTAGAAAAGTGAGGGGCAGACGTGTTAGTAGGTATTGATGTGGGCGGCACGTACACGGATGGAGTGCTGTTTTCTGATGGAACGGTGGTATACAGCGCGAAGCACTCTACGGACGAGAATGACCTGGAAGGGACCCTTCTCTCCGTCCTCGACGATCTCCTGAACCAAGCGGGGTCAAAAAGAATAAAGAGGATTGTTCTGGGAACCACCCTGGTGACCAATCTTTTAGCCACGGGGCGAACAGAACGGGCGGCGCTTCTGCTCTTGCCCGGCAGCGGCCTGCCCTTTTCCGCTTACGAGGGGATCAGCCCTGATACCTATTTTTTGAAGGGCAGCATCGACTTCCGCGGAAGAGAGATCGAGGAGCTTGACACAGAGGAGATCGAAAGGGTTCTGCAAGAGATAGACCGGGCGGGTATCCGCAGAATTGCAGTGGCGGGCAAGTTCTCTAACCGCAATAACAGGCATGAAACGGCTGTTCAGGAAATGATCCGCAGCCGCTATCCTTCCATGGAAGTCTGCACGAGCAACGCTATTTCCGGTCACCTCAACTTCCCGCGTCGCGCTGTCACCTGTTACTACACGGCAGCGACCTTGAAGGAGTGGAACCGCTTTGCCGACGGTATCGCGGCGGCCATAAGCGTGCGGCTTCCGGGTTGCGAGCTTCACATACTGAAAGCCGATGGCGGCACCACGACCCTGGAAGCGAGCCGGAAAAGACCTTGCGAAACCGTGTTTTCAGGTCCTGCAGCGAGCACCATGGGTGCTTTGGCCCTATGCCGCGCACCTGTAAATTCCGTTGTCGTGGACATCGGCGGAACAACTTCCGATATTTCCCTTCTTATTGGCGGACAGCCGCTCTATGCCTCGCGGGGAGCGCAAATCGACGGCCACCTTACCCACATCCGTTCCTTTGCCGTGAGTTCTACCGCTTTGGGCGGGGACAGCCCGGTACTCGATGAATCCGGAAAGGTAAGGGTGGGGGAGAGACGGTTGGGCGTTGCCGCCTGCTTTGGCGGTGAAGTGCCGACCGTGACCGACGCGTTCAACGTTCTAATGAGCCTGAATATCGGCAACATGGAGGCATCGCGGGCAAAGCTTCAAGCCGTGGCCGATCGTTTGGGGCAACCGCTCGAAGAGCTTTGCCGGGCCGTTGCAGACCGGGTGATAGGGATATTGAAAGCGCGGATAGAATACATGTTCAGCCTTTGGGAGAACGAGCCGGCTTATAAAGTGTGGGAAGTAGTGAATCGAAGAAAATTCCTCCTTCACCAAGTTGTTGGGGTCGGGGCGGCATCGCCTGCCATTGTTCCCGCACTTGCCAGGGAACTGGGCGTGGACTATTTCCTCCATCGCTATTCAGCGGTGGCGAACGCCCTCGGTGCTGCCGTGGCACGGCCCACCCTTGGCGTGGAGGTTCATGTGGACACCCAGGAACGGACCTGTACAATATCGCCCGGAGGCATGACCCGCAGGGTCGATGATCGCAATTGCCAGATGGAGGACGTCCGGCAACTGGCCACACTTTTTCTTCACGATATCGGCCGTGAAAGAGGGCTTTCTGAATACACCGACGAAGCTCAGGTCTACCTGGAAGAGCAATTCAACGTCATAAGAGGTTCGAGACTGGTGGGCAAGGTCTTTGACGTGGGTGTCCAGATTACGCCCGGATTCATTCACGGATATGAGGGGGTGGCAGAATGAAACCAACAGGCGTGCTTTTCTTTCCGGCCTTTGACTGGGCTATCAGCCCTACCCATCCCGAGAGGGAAGAACGGTTGCTCTACACCCGCGATCAGCTCTTTGAAGAGGGCATAATGGACTTGCCCCAGATCAGGGAGTATCATCCGCGGGTGGCGACAGCCAAGGAAATCTCCCGTGTGCACTTCTGCGTTCCCGATGTGACGAGCCGCGTTACCGAGGCCCATCTGGTTTCAGCCGGATCAGCGCTCGTAATGGCCGATGCATTCATGCAGCAAGAGGTGAAAAACGCGTTTGCCATCATCAGGCCGCCCGGCCATCATGCCATGACCGTCACCCACGGCAACCGTGGTTTTTGCGATATCAATAACGAGGCAATCATGGTGGAGCACCTGCGCTCGACTTACGGTGTGAAGCGCCTGGCCATCGTCGACACTGACGTGCACCACGGGGACGGCACCCAGGAGATCTTCTGGCACGATCCGGATGTGCTCTTTATTTCATTCCATCAGGACGGGCGCACCCTCTACCCGGGGTCCGGCTTCATCGACGAATTGGGCGGTCCCCTGGCCTATGGGACCACCATCAACATTCCCATGGCCCCACGAACAACGGACGAAGGGATTCACTACATCCTTGACAACCTGGCGCTGCCCATTTTGGAGGAATTCAAGCCGGAGCTGGTGATCAACTCGGCAGGGCAGGATAACCACTATAGCGATCCCCTTGCGAACATGAGCTTTACCGCCCAGGGCTACGCCATTCTGAACCAGAAGCTGAGACCGGACATAGCGGTTCTGGAAGGCGGCTATTCCGTCGAGACGGCCCTTCCTTACATCAACATGGGTATCGTTATGGCAATGGCGGGAATCGATTTTTCGAACCTGCGCGAACCGGATTACCGGCCTGACCGGTTCAAGGAATCCCCGAAAAACATGAGCTATATCAAGGAGCTCATTGCCCGGCAACTTGCCAACTTCCGGGGAAGGGAGGCGGTGGTGGAAAGCAACCGGAAGAAGGGCAATGAATTTGAAACGACTTCCCGCTCCATCTTTTACGATACCGACTACCTCAGGGAGGAGCAGCGTATCAGCCTGAGAATGTGCCCGGACTGCTGCGGATTCCGGACGATGACCTCGTCGGCGACCCAGAGAGACGGTAGTCGCTATACGGTTTTTTGCATCTCTCTGCCGAACGCGAGCTGCCCGTCTTGTGTCGACCGGGCGCGAACCGGCTACGAGGATGAGAAAAGCAGGGCAGGATATGACTACATTTACCTCCAGGACCGGGCCATGGATAAGTTCTGTTCGGTTGACGGCAGGACCGGAGACGAGGTCGTGCTGTAGTCCTTCAGTCTTCGGCTAGTATCGGTGCTTCTCGATAATCCGGATGAAATACCCCACAACGCCTGAGAGCACGTAGAGGGTGATAAAGAGGAGTATGATCCAGAACCTGAAGAGAAACAGGAGCACAAGAACGACAATCACGAGACCGGCGAGTTTGAGGCCATGGATGTTTTTGAACACGAAGGACTGCGGCTTTGCATAGGTCACGGTCGATACCATGAGAAAGCCGACGAGCAAAAAGATTGCGGCAAAGACGAATGCCGGAACAACACCCTGGGGAAAGCAGATAGCGGCGAGCGCCACCAGTATGCCGGCGATCGGAGAAGGAAGGCCGGAAAAGGAGCCTGCTGAAGACCGTATGTTGAACCGGGCCAGGCGATAGGCGGCGCAGATGGGAAAGACGGCAGCTACCAGGATGCCCACATCGATGGTGCGGCCCGACAGAACAAGACTTATATCCGTGAGGTATGTCTTATATGCCAGATAGCCGGGGGCGACGCCGAAGGCAACGCAATCGGCGAGGGAGTCGAGTTCTTTGCCGATCGGGCTATCGACCTTGAGCCGGCGGGCGACCTGGCCATCGAGGCCGTCGAGCAAACCGGCAAGAAGGATCAGGAGGGCAGCAGTAATATAACCTTCCGGTGAATTGGTGCCAGAGAAGATGAGCGACACGAATCCGCAGGTGAGATTTCCCAGGGTAAGGAGATTCGGAATCCAGGCAAGCGCCATCTTCGGTCTCCTGCCGGCTTACAAGAAAGAGATTGATTGATCTTTGTGAACTCTGTCTCCGAATATAAGGCCTGGCGCCACCCTGTCAACAGCGCTTCCGTCGTTGTGTGGCATCTTCCGCATCCTCGCTTGCCTGCCCCGGCATCGATAATCCTTGACAGCCGTAAGGCCCGGTGCTACTCTTCAAAAATTAGTATCACTAAGGAGAAAGCATGTCTGATCTCTTTCGGTTCGGGGTTTCCCTGGAGAAGTCGCTTCTGGAGAAGTTTGACCGGTACATCCGGGAAAGAAACTACACCAACCGTTCGGAGGCCTTTCGGGACCTTATCAGACAGGAGCTGGTTAAAAAAGAATGGATTGAAGGCGAAGACGTCGCAGGCGCCATAACCCTGATCTACGACCATCACCGCAAGGACCTTCTCAATAAGATAACCGATATCCAGCACGACTATCAGAAGTTTATCATTTCAACGCAGCACATCCATCTGGACCATGACAACTGTCTGGAAATCGTGGCGGTGAGAGGCAATTCCGTGGACGTCCAGCGGCTTGCAGATGTGCTCAAGTCGCTTAAAGGGGTGAAGCATGCAACCCTTTCAATGTCGAGCACCGGTACCCATATTGAATAAGGGTACTATTTTTTGACCTGTTGGTAGCACGTAATGTGATATCGTGCCACCTAAGGAAAATCACAGGCTGAAGCAAGAGGGATTTACGATGGCATGGCTCGGTTACCTGGTTGATTACGGCATCATAGGATTGCTGGTGCTTCTTTCTATCATCTCGTTGTCCATATTTGTGGAAAGACGGCTTTTTCTCAGGAGGATCGACCCGGGCCGCTATGAAGGCAGCAGGCGTTCGCTGGAGATAGCCATTACACGAAAGCTCGGCATTATTGCCTCCATTGGAAGCAATGCGCCGTACATCGGTCTTCTCGGCACGGTACTGGGCATTATAATGACCTTCCATACCATAGGCACCGAAGGGTATGTGAACGCGGCACGGATCATGGTCGGCCTTGCCCTGGCCCTCAAAGCCACTGCAATAGGCCTGGTCGTTGCCATACCATCCATCGTTTTTTATAACACCCTTCTGCGCCGGGTCAAAGTGATCCTTCTGGAATGGGATGACCGGCATGGATGAGAAGGAATTCGATTACATCAACATGATCCCCTTCATCGATGTGATGCTCGTGCTCCTCACCATAGTGCTCACTACAAGCACCTTCGTGGCAACCGGCATCATACCCGTCGAGCTGCCGAAGGTGGCGGGAAAGCATGAGGCGGCGACCGTCGCGCAGGTCGTGGGGATCGACAGGGAAGGTACGGTCTTTTACCAGGGCAAGCCTGTGAACCTTTCTGACCTCAAGGCCCGGATCGCTGCGATGCCGAGGGAGACGCCCTTTCTCATCAGGGCAGACAAGGACATTCACCTGCAGGGCTTTGTGGAGGTTCTCGATCTCATCAAGGCGGCGGGCTTCAGGAAGGTAAGTCTCCAGACGGAATGGTTGGGCCAATGAGAGAAAGCAGGTTGGGAATGCTCATCTCCGTCGCCGTTCACTCATGCGTGATATTGCTTCTGGTGGCTGCTTCATACGCCGTGGAGAACAGGCCGGTCAGGGTGGTGGAGGTCGATTTCTCGCTCATAAAGGATCAGGTGAGGGAGCATCCGGCACCGGAAGTCAAAAAGAAGGTGCGCAAAAGCACACCACGGATTTCCGGAGGCGGAGCGGCACCAAAAAGAATGGAGGAGCCGGCCGGGCCCTCTCGGAGGAACCCGGAGACCGTTCCGGTAAAAGAGCAGGCGGAGCCGCCTCCCGTGCCGACCACCGTCACCGCATCCGATACCCAAAGCGAGACAGCCGTCCACGGGACTGCGGCAACCTACGCGGACTCCTCCGGGTCAACCAGCTCCCTTCAGCCGCACAGCGGCGCCGGTGACGGTATATCCGTGGGAGGACCGCGAGGAGGAGGTGGTGGGGGCAACGGTCAAGGCGGGGGTCGGGGCAGCGGCAGCGGTCAGGGCGCAGGAGCCGGCCTGGCAGAGGGCGGCAGGGACTACAATTACATCCGTGACGCCGTAATGAAGCACGTCAGATATCCTGAGGAGGCGATCAGGATGGGCATCGAGGGAAGGGTCCTTCTCTCGTTCATCGTGTTGGAGAACGGCACCACGAGCAGGATCAGGGTGGTAACCGGTTCGGGCTGCGCACTTCTCGACCAGAGCGCGAAAGAGGCCGTGGCAATGACACGTATTCACAGGAAGGTGCCCTACAGGGTCGTCGTTCACCTCCCCATAACGTACAGGCTTCAGGGGTGATAAGGATGACAGGGCGACGGCAACGGTTCAGTGACGACAGGCGTGACGTGGGAATAAAGAAAGGGCAGGGCCGACCTTGGCGGGAACAACCCTGCCCCGTTGAAAGAAGGCGATGTGAGTGGCACCACCTTCCGTTATCTATTCTAACAGAGGAGGTGGTGAAAGAAAAGGAGGACGGTTTCATGAAGAACGGTATGAGAATCATAATCAGTCTGTTTTTGTGCATCCTGGCCACGGCCGCATTTGTATCGGCGGAAGAGCCGAAAAAAGGGGAAAGCGAAGAGAAAGCGGTTTTGGGAGAGATCACCGTCACCGGTACGCGCTACAGCAATCCGGTTACCCCCAAAGACACCCGCTACGGCACCCAGTACAACGTGGTGACGGAAGAGCAGATCAAGGAGCAGAATTCCTATGACTTCCAGTCCACCCTGCGCGACGTGCCGGGGGTTATGTTCCAGAGCAAGAACCTTGTGGGGAGCCAGACGAGCCACAGCCTCTATATACGGGGCCGGGGCATGAGCCACCCAAGCGCCGATTTCGCCATCCTCTTTGACGGCGCCCCCCGCTTCGGGGCATTATTCGGACAAGTGTTGGGTGACGGCATCCCCGTTTCCGCCATCGGCAGCATGGAAATCTTCAAAAGCCCTCAGCCGTCCCAGTTCGGCAGCGGGTATGCGTCGATCAACATCCTGCCCAAATATCTCGTGAAAGAAGGGCAGGAAGCCGTGTTCAATGCCAGTGCAGGCAGCTACGGCACGGTTGATGAAGACCTTTCCGCAGGTATCAAAAAGGGACCCTTCGACATCTACCTGTCCCAGAGCTGGATCAGAACGGACGGACATCGCGCGCATTCGGACGCAGACCAGCAAAGCTACTACCTCAACACCGGCTACCAGCTCAACAACGAATGGAACGTGCGGTTCCTCGTCAATTACGTAGACGCGGGGACCGATGCCCCCATGCCGTACGTGACACCGACCGCCACGAACGGGGTGAGCTTCCCCATGGCGGAACGCTTTGAGACGGAAACGCTCTTTACCACCATGACCCTCAACCACAAGTACGACCGGTTCGGGGGCTATCTCAAGGCTTACTATAATCACACCAATTTCGACCTGCTGCAGGAACTGGCGAACGGCGTCCGCTACGGCGGCAACACCGGCGGTCTCAGGTCCCGGCAGGAAGTAGGGCTTTATGGAGTGAGGGGCAAGGAGACCTTCCATCTTTGGCCGGGTGGGGAGATCCTGTTCGGGGCGGACCTGGATATGACTGACCTGAAGAACACCCAGAAGACTTACAGCGGACTGGCGACACCGGGGATCAACGGAGGTCTCGCAAGAAGGGTCTGGAATTTCCCCGACACAAGGCTCATCTCTCCCTATGCCGCGATAAGCCAGATGATCGGCGACAAGGCAGGTTTCCATCTTATCCCGTCCGCAGGGGCCCGTTATTACAGCCATGACGAATTCAAGGATAAGTCGGCGACCCAGGCCGGCTTGGTGGCGGGCTACGGCAATACCGATCTCACCATCAATTATTCCCGAGGGGTCATCTATCCCACTCCCGTCGCTCTCATGAACTTCGTTCTTGAGAGCTCACCCATCCCCAATGCCGGCCAGTTCTGGAAAAATCTGAAGCCGGAAGTGGTGGACCACTACGAAGCAGGCATACTCCACACGTGGCCCAATAAAGGCTCTCTGGGGGCCACGGTCTTCCGCGACCAGGGTAAGGACCGTTTCCAGGCGTTCATGTTCGGACCCATCCCCCTTCAGCTCAACGACCCGATCGGCCACTACGAGATCCGCGGGCTGGAACTTACCGGCACGGCGATACCCATGAAAAACCTTGAGCTCTTTGCTGCGTCCACGTGGCTGAGCGCGGAGGCCACCGGCCAAAACAGGGTCGAACAGGACCATCTGCCTTACACCCCCAGTTTCCAGTTTCAGGCAGGGTTCAAGTGGACGTTGCTGGAAAAGTACAGGCTTTTCATGGATATGCAACACCTGAGGGGGGTGTACCAGGGTACGGCCTCCCGCGCGGGCACCTTTAACTTCACGGACCCCGGCCCTGCGAACAAGCTCGATGATATGACACTTGTGAACGCCCGGCTGAGCTATCGCTTCGACTACGCACCGTTCCATTTGAAGGCTTCGGAGGTCTTTGTGGCGATGAACAATATTTTCAATCAGAACTATGAATACGCCAAGGGTTACCCCATGCCCGGAACCACCGCGTTTGCAGGGGTCAGCCTGAGATTTAATTGAAGCGCGGTAACCTACACGATCGGTGAACATTCAGGAGGATCGGTCAATGCGGACAAAGGGCATTCTATTTCTCATAATTCTGGCAACTGCATTGACCGGTCTTTCCGGATGCTCCAGGGGTCCGGAAGACGCGAATGCGAAAGCCCTG
>MVRP01000047.1 GCA_002067405.1 Syntrophorhabdaceae bacterium PtaU1.Bin034
CTGAAGGGACTGAGAAACGGCTGGAACTTCCGGTCCTCGGAAGTGTGCAGAATAAAGGGTAGGGAAGAGACGCAGAGGAGTGGAAGGAGATGGGGAGAGAAGGAGAATGTTCTCCTCGGCAGCCCATGCAGCCCTCGAAAAGCGTTTGTGCTTCTCGATCGAGAGAGAGTGACGAAGAGTTTTTCTCCTCCGCTCCTCGGCACCTCCGCATCTCTGCTCAAACTGCATAGCAGACAATAAGGGGTAAAAGGGGTGAACAATGTATCTCAACTACTACAACTTTAAAAAAGAGCCTTTTCAGATCACTCCCGATCCGGAGTTCCTTTTTCTCAGCCCCAGCCACAAGGAGGCCATGGCTTCTATCATTTACGGCATAGAGGGGAAAAAGGGCTTTGTGGCGATCGTCGGGGGAGTGGGGGTCGGGAAGACGACGATCTTGCGGTCCTATCTCGAAAAGGTGAACAAGGACGAAATCAAGATCATCTACATTTTCAATGCCAACCTTTCCTTTCACAGCCTGTTGAAAACCATCTACCAGGAGTTGGGTATCGCCCCCGAGACCGACGACATCTTCCTGCTGGTAAACCGCCTCCATGAGGTGCTCATAGACGAATATAAAAAGGGCCGCAACATTGTCCTGATCGTCGATGAAGCGCAGAACATGCCTGTCGAAACACTGGAGAATCTGCGCATGCTCTCGAATCTGGAGACAGCCACGGAGAAGCTGATCCAGATCGTGCTTATAGGTCAGCCGGAATTCGACGACAAGCTCAACCTCTACGAACTCCGGCAGCTAAAGCAGCGTATTGCCATCCACACAAAGATATTACCCCTCACAAAGGAAGAAAGCGTGCGCTACATCGAACACCGGCTTTCGAAGGTCATGACCAAGGACGAGCCGGTATTCACGAAGGGTGCCCTCAGGGAGATCGTGCGCTATTCCCGAGGAATTCCGAGGGTAATAAATATCGTGTGCGATAATGCCTTCATTACCGGATACGGATATCAGAAGAAACCGGTGACGAAAAATGTGGTCAAGGAGATACTCAACGACTTCCAGACCAAAAAAACGCCGTCGAGACTGGAACAGAAGCACGAATACTTCGTGAGATGGAAGACCGCCGCGGCATTTGCTGTTCTTCTTATCGTAGCCGGGATATTCTGGATGTCTCCTTACCGGGACAGGACCTGGGAAAAGCTGATGCACCAGGTAGACACTTCGCGGGAGAAGCCGACCCCGGTGAGAATGGAAGTGAAGGTAGCGCCGGAAAAGGCGGCTGTCATCGAGCCAAAGGCAGTCACTATTCCTGACCCTCAGACCCCGAACCAGGGGCTGTCGCACGTACAGGCCCCGGCACAGCCGGTGGCCCGGGTGCAGGCAGCACAGCCCGGGAGCCAGGCAGTGAAAGTAGAAACATCGGCAGGGTTGAAGAAGCCGGTCCAGCCGGCAAGGGTGATTGAGAAGGGCGACACCCTATCCAAACTGGTCCTCGATAAATATGGATTTTGCGACAATGAATTGCTGCAGAGCGTAAAAAAGATCAATCCGAACATCAAGGATGTGAACAGGATTTACACAGGAGAGACAATAATCTTTCCGGAGACCGGCCAGCAGATAAAAAAGTAGCGATAGTTCTTTGCGGTTTTGTTCATAGGTCAAACAAGACCTCAGGACCTGTTAAAGCCAATCGCTCGAACCGCCCAAGAGACAGGAAGGGCAGAAACCACCCCGGCGAATCCCTATAAACAGTCGCGTCATGAATACCACAAACAGAAAGAACAGGAAAGGCAAGGCGAGAGCGCTGTCTTTTTCGCCACTTTTTGCGGAACATCTTTTCAGTCGCGACTATGACTTTTACAGTGAGGCTGACTTCAATGCAATGATCAGCCTTGAAAGAAAGAGGACGGAACGGTCGAAAAGCCCTTTTCTCCTTATGCTGCTTGACGTGAAAGCGTTCAAGAAGAGCAGGGGCAGGGGCAAAGTCATGGAGAAGATCGCGTACGCTCTCTGCTCATGCTCAAGAAAGATAGACATAAAAGGCTGGTACAAAAAAGGAGAGATCTACGGTGTCGTGTTTACGGAGATTGCGAAAGCGGGCCACGAGGTAAGAGAAAAGATATTTCAGAAGGTGATCCGGGCTCTTTCGGGCGTCCTGAAGCTTGACGAATTACAGAAGGTAAAAATTTCCCTTCATCCCTATCCCGAAGATAAGCAGCAGAAGCAGGAAGGCCAGAGTATTTTTGACCTCTGCCTTTACCCAGATCTGTCAACAAAAATTCGCGGAAACAGAATGTCTCTCGTGCTTAAGCGAATAATGGATATTTTGGGGAGCTTGTTCGCCCTCGCTCTCCTTTCACCTCTTTTTCTGGCAATTGCACTGGGAGTCAAATGCTCTTCCGAGGGACCGATTCTCTATCGTCAGACAAGGATCGGCTTAGCGGGCAAACAGTTCACTTTTCTTAAATTCAGGTCGATGTATGCAAACAGTGATTCGACTGACCATATCGAATATATAAGGAGGTATATAAACGGCGCAAAAGCGGAGAATAGCGGCAGTGTGGTAGGAAAGGACGGTATTTACAAAATCACCGACGATCGTCGTGTCACTCCTTTCGGGAGGTTCTTGCGCAAAACGAGTCTTGATGAATTGCCCCAATTCATCAACGTCCTTAAAGGAGAAATGTCCCTTGTCGGACCCAGACCGCCGATCCCTTACGAGTGCGAGAACTACGAGATCTGGCACCGCAGAAGAATGCTTGAGGTGAAACCGGGCATTACGGGCCTTTGGCAGGTGAAGGGGAGAAGCGCGACCGTGTTTGATGAAATGGTCCGTCTCGATCTCAGGTACGTTGCCGATTGGTCTATTTGGCTGGATCTAAAGATTCTGTTTCAGACGCCCCGGACTGTCATATCCTGCAAGGGCGCCTATTGAGGGAAGGCATGAAACCCCTTTCTGCCGACATCATAACATCTCTGATAAGTAATACAGGAGGCATAAATGATTCGCATCGGTGTCATCGGCTATGGTTACTGGGGTCCGAATATTGTAAGAAATTTCAACAGCATAGAGGGCGGCAGGGTTGTCTCCATCTGTGATGTGAACCCTGAGTCGCAACGCAGGGCTCAAAAGCTTTTTCCCGGAACAGAGATCACGGAAGACTGCAGAAAAGTAGTGAGCTCGCCGGATGTGGACGCGGTGGCGGTAGTCACGCCCGTTTCCAGTCATTTTGAGCTTGCCAAAATGGCGCTGGAGAACGGAAAGCACATTTTTGTGGAAAAGCCGTTCACCTCGACCGTCAGGCAGGCTGAGATATTGACGGAGCTCGCGGATAAGAAGAACTTGGCGATCATGGTTGATCACACCTTTCTCTTCACAGGTGCGGTCAGGAAGATCAAGCAGGTCATCGAAGACGACACTCTCGGCAGCCTCTATTATTTCGATTCAATCAGGGTGAACCTCGGGTTATTCCAGCACGACGTCAACGTCGTATGGGACCTTGCGCCGCACGATCTTTCCATAATGGATTACCTCATAGACAAGAACCCCGTGGGTCTTGTGGCAACCGGGGAGTCGCACATCAACGGTTTTGAGGACGTGGCCTATTTAACTATATATTTTTCAGACAGAATGATCGCCCATCTTAACGTGAACTGGCTGTCTCCCGTCAAAGTGAGGACAACATTGATAGGCGGAGGCAAGAAGATGCTCGTGTGGAACGACCTCGATGTCGACGAAAAGATCAAGATATACGACAAGGGCGTCGAGGTGGACAATACGGAGGGCATTTACGATCTTCTCGTAAGTTACCGCTCGGGCGATATGTGGGTGCCCAGGGTGGACCAGATAGAAGCGCTCAAGGTAGAATCGCAGTATTTTGTGGACTGTATCAAGAACGGCACCAGGCCTATTAATGACGGCCTCGCCGGGCTCCGGGTGGTAAAGATGCTCGAAGCGGCAGATAAGTCCCTGAGGAGCAGAGGAGAACTGGTGGAGCTATGACACTGTCCATTTCCAGTGATGTCAGCCTCGGTAAGAATGTCAAATTCTCGAAGTTCGTTAACCTGTACGGCTGCTCTATCGACGACAACACGAAGATCGGGGCTTTCGTCGAGATCCAGAAAAACGCGAAGGTCGGAAAGAACTGCAAGATCTCAAGCCACACCTTTATTTGTGAAGGAGTGGTGGTCGAAGACGAGGTCTTTATCGGTCATGGCGTCACCTTCATCAACGACACCTATCCCCGGGCGGCAATAGCAGGCAGGCTGCAGACCGATGACGACTGGACCGTGGAGCCCACAAGGATAAGGAAAGGGGCTTCCATCGGTTCGGGCGCAACGATTCTTGCAAATGTGACAATAGGAGAGAATGCCATTGTGGGGGCAGGAAGCGTCGTTACGAGCGATGTGCCGCCAAACACTATCGTGGCGGGAAATCCGGCACGCGTGTTACGACAGATGGGAGAGGGGAGAGAGGAGAAGGGAAAAAGGTTGTCCGGCTCCCCAGCGATCCCGGACGTGGCTCCAGGGGAGCGGTCTCCCTAACGCGAGCGGGCTCCCGTCTGCCATCTGGATTTTTTACCTCCCGTAACAGTTGATGCATCTTTGAGGAGTTTGCGATTAACGGGAAGTTGCGTCTTATTGATCCTTTGAATGATTCTCGATGGGATCCTTTCATAGCCTCCCATCGTTGCGGCTCCATATACCACCACTCCTCCTGGCTGGAGGTAATATGTCGTACCTACCGGCAGCTTGAACCGGGGGCGGTAGTCATGGAGGACGCCCAATCACGAATCATCTCCGCACTCCCTTTCTGCATCGTCAGAAGCCCCTTCACCGGCAACAGGATCGTTTCTCTCCCCTTTACCTCTTACTGCGATCCACTGGTATCGTCACCTGAAGAGTTTCCAGACCTCCTGGGCGGCCTTATCGATCTTATGGGCTCGGTCGGCCCTGCTCGCTACTACGAGCTTCGTGTTTTTGGAGGCGCAGAGAATATAGATGACGACCGGCTCAAGAAACACTCCTATCATAAGATCCATGTGCTCGATTTACGGCAGGGTTTCGAGAGCTTGCGAAAGTCCTTCCACCGGGACTGCATAAAGAAATCGGTCAGGAAGGCCGAAAGGTCGGGGATCATTATCCGCGACGGCGCTTCCGAGCAAGACCTGAAGAGCTACTATCTGCACCATGCGCAAACCAGGAAGAGGCTGGGGCTCCCCATTCAACCGTACAGCTTTTTTCGGAACATGTGGGACATCATGAAACCGCCGGGCTATTTTTCCCTCTTTATGGCAGAACTGGAGGGCAAGGTGATCGGGGGGCTCATCGTCTTTCGGTTCCGGGACACCCTTTCACTCGAACACATAGGTACCGATCTCGGCCACCTTCTTTTGCGGCCCAACCATCTTCTCTACTTCAAGGCCATAGAAACAGCGTGCGCCGAGGGACTCTCCTACGCAGATTTCGGCAAGACAACAGCCGACAACCAGGGGCTGCTGGATTTCAAGAGGCGGTGGGGCGCAACGCAGTACGACGTTACGTATTTTTACTATCCCCATGTCAAAGGTATGATGGCCCTCGAGGACACGAGCGCAAAACATAAGTTCTTTGTGAACATCGGGAAGAGGATGCCTCTTGTGTTCGCGAGGGGATTGGGAAGGATTGCATACCGCCACATGGGATAGCCATCTCCTCCGCACCGGTCGACCGTTTCCCCCTTATGCTCTGGAAATTCTATAAGCGGCTTCTCAAATTCACTGCCAGGTTCATGCTCGGCTACAAGCTTCGTTGTCTTCTGCTGCGAATGGCCGGGTACAGGATAGGGAGGGACGTCTTTTTGGGAGAGGAGCTGATCATAAAAGATGAACTGGAAGACAGGGGCATGGTGACAATCGGGGACAGGGTTGCCATAGCGGACCGGGTCACTCTCGTCGTCTCGTCCCATCCCAATTTTTCCAGGTTACGGCAGATAACAGGGGAGGTACATGAACCTATCGAGATCGGGGACGATGCCTGGATAGGAACGTGCTCGGTAATATTGCCCGGGGTAAGGATAGGAAAAGGCTCCGTCGTAGGGGCAGGCTCGATTGTGACGGCTGACGTTCCGGAAAATACTATCGTGGTGGGTAACCCTGCCAGAACTCTCAGGGTTATCATTCCCGTTGAGGAACTTTCGAAGGAGAAAAAGCCAATAAGAGAGGGGGTCGCATGAGGTTTCAGAGGGTGCTTTTGGCAAGTGCTCCGGCAGTGAGCCGTTACGGCGCTCTCAGGGTTCCTGCGGGAATCGGCTATATTGCGCAGGTACTCTGGGACAACGACATCGAGTACGACTACCTGGACATGAGAATAGAAAGCTCCTTCAGGGATCTGAAAAAGAAAGCCCTGAAATTCCAGCCGGACCTTATCGGTTTCAGTATGAGCTCCCTCGGTTACAAGAAGACATATCAGGTGATGACGTCGATCAAGGAGCTCCTGCCGGATTGCTGCCTTGTGGTGGGAGGACATCATGCGACCATTCTGAAGGAAAAAGTCCTCGAAGAATGCAATGCCGTCGATTTCGCGGTTGTTTCCGACGGAGAAAAGACGATCCTCGAGCTATGCCGGGACGAGGTCCCCATCGAAAAGATAGAGGGCCTGGCGTGGAGGAACGGCGGAGGCAGGGTATCATTCAACGGTGAGAGAACACCGGTAAAAGATCTCGATGAATTTGCCTTCCCGAGATACGAGAGGTTCGACCTCAGCAGATATTCGAAACAGATACCGGTGAACTCAAGCAGGGGGTGTCCCAACCAGTGCACCTTTTGCCCGAACAAGCTGCTGGCAAGAAAGTACAAGGCACGATCTGCAGATCACTTTGTGGGCGAGCTGGAGCACTGGTACGAAAAGGGCATCAGGCAATTCGCCATTGACGACGACAACTTCACACTGGACAAGCAAAGGGTGCTCCGCATCTGCGACGAGATAGAAAGAAGAGGGCTGAGAGACCTTCTCATCAGATGCTCCAACGGCGTGAGGGCAGACAGGGTGAACAGGGAGCTTCTGAGCAGAATGAAGGAGGTGGGCGTCAGGGAGGTAGGCTTTGGGGTCGACGGCGGGAACAACCAGGTACTCAAACACCTGAAGAAAGGGGAAACCGTTGAGACCATCGATCAGTCCATAAAGATGGCATGCGAGCTGGGACTTGACGTGAAGCTTTTCTTCCTGTGCGGCTCGCCCCACGAGAAGGCTTCCGATATCGAGGACAGCATCAGGCTTGCGCGGAAATACCCGGTGGCCCGCGTTAATTTCAACAACCCCATACCGTACCCGGGTACCGAGATGTACGACTACGTGAAGGAGAACAACCTTTTTCTCGTACCGCCCGAGGAGTACCTCAACTCGGTCGCGGAGAACAAGACGGTGCCTCTTTTTGAGACGCCGGAGCTGCCCCGGAAGGAACGGATCAGAATCCTGAAGAAGTGCCACCGGGTGGAGAGGGAGGTCATGAAGAATACGGTGTACCGGATGTTCAGCAGATACCCGATGCTGGCGAGCATCATCCGGCAGCTTTTCATCGTGCGCCTCTTCGAGAAGCTCTTCTTCCAGAACCTGTTTCTGCGCAATATGTTTGAACGCATAAGGTACAAAAAACTGCTCGGAAGATAGGAGCGGAAGATCACCGATCTTCGGAAAACATGTAGCGAGAGGAATCTCCAAATGAAGAACTCAACCAACGGTGCGGTCATCATCGGAGGCGATTTTCAGGGCCTGGGTATCGCGAGGAACCTCGCCCCCCTCGATATTCCCGTCATCATAGTTGATACGCGCTTCTGTATAGGGCGGGTTTCCAGGTATACCGACAGGTATTTCAGCAGTCCCCCTCTGACCGATCCCGAAGGTTTTGTTGACTTTCTGATCCGTCTTGCCTTTGAGGAGGGAATGAAGAAATGGGTCCTTTTCCCCACGAGCGACCGGGCAGTCTTCATCCTGTCGAAGTACCGCGACAGGCTGTCCGAGTACTACCTGGTTCCCACGCCCCCCTGGGAGATCACAAGGCTTGCCTACGACAAGAAGCTTACCCACAGGCTGGCTGAGAAGCTCGAAATACCTGCACCGATTACTTTTTTCCCTCAGGATCTCGAAGAGCTGAAAGACCTTGTTCTCGATTTTCCGGTCATTCTCAAGCCCTCCGTTATCGCCAACTTCTTCCCCGTGGTAAAGAGAAAAGCGCTTCCTGTCCGCAACAGGAATGAGCTGATGGAAGGCTATCGGTACATGTCGTCGATAATACCGAAAGACGAGATCATGGTCCAGGAGATCATAGGGGGAGGCGCGAAGAACCTTTACTCCTTCTGTTCTCTCTTCAGAGAAGGCGTGGTGAAGGCAAAGATCATGGCGCGAAGGCTGCGCCAGCATCCCATGGATTTCGGCAGTGCCACCACGTTCGCACTGACCTGCGAAGAGCCTGAGCTGGAGAGGATGTCCGTCCGCCTTCTCGAGAATATACATTATTACGGGCTGTCAGAGGTTGAGTTCATGTTCGACCAGAAGGACCGGACCTTCAAGCTGCTCGAGATCAATCCGCGGACATGGGGCTGGCACACCCTCGGGGCAAAGGCAGGCGTCAATTTTTCCGCGCTTCTCTTCATGGACATGAATGACAGGTCCGTCTCCGTGGATTCATTCGAAAAAGGCGTCAAATGGATCAGGGAGATAACGGATCTTCCGACCGTGCTCACGGAGCTTATAAAAAAGCGAATGAAGATCAGGGAATATATAGAGTCGGTGAGGGGAAAAAAGGAGCTTGCGGTCTATTCGCGGCGTGATCCGCTGCCCTTCGTTGCAGAGCTTTTCCTGGCACCGGCCATGTGGTACCGGCGGGGTTTCAGAAGCTGATCTTCCGAATGCCAGGTCCGGATGTCGGCCGGGTAATCCAAAGTCGAAACTAAGGTGTCACCATGAGAACCATACTTCTCGGTCTGATCCTCGGCCAGGCTATCCTGCTGCCGGTGGCCTATAAATGGGAGCTCGATCTCAACAAGACGATCTTCGGCGGACTCGCGATAGGCTTGATTGCAGGCATTCTGACCAAGGTCCTTTCCCTTTTCGTGTTTATGAACGTCTATTGGGAGCTTTTGTCAATCGTCGTGTTGATTCCGGTTCTCTCGCTCGTCACCCTTCTTGCATGGTTTTTCAGAGATACGGAGAGGAAGCCGCCTGAAAGGACGGATATTGTCATTGCGCCGGCGGACGGGACGATCAAGTATATAAAGTCTATAAAGGAAGGCTCGATCCCTCTGTCATCCAAAGGCCGGGAAAACGTGGCCCTGAGCGCGCCCCTTCTGTCTGTCCTGCCCCGGATGGAAGGTTATCTGATCGGCATTGCGATGACCTTTCTCGATGTTCATGTGACCCGGGCGCCCGTTGACGGTGAAATTGTCTTTTTCCAACATATTGACGGGTCATTCATCTCCTTGAAGAAACCTGATGCACCGTATAAAAATGAACGGGTCGTACAGGTGATCCGCAACGGGAAAATGAGCCTTGGACTGATCCATATCGCCTCCCGTCTCGTCCGGCGTATCGACTCATACGTAAAGGAGGGGGACCGGCTGAGACTCGGCCAGAGGATCGGGATGATCAGATTCGGCTCGCAGGTGGACATTGTGGTACCTAGGCACGAGAACCTGCAGATTCATGTGAACGTAGGTGACCGGGTATTCGCCGGGGTAACCATTATTGCCGAGGTACAGGGAGAGGGGCACTACTGAAGCAACGGTGCAGAGGAGCAGAGGAGCTGAGGAGCTGAGGGGCAGAGGAGCAACGGGGAACAAGCAACTTCCTATCTCCTCGGCACCTCAGCATAGCAGGAGGGGGCGACGCTAGCCCCAATAATTGACAAGGAGGAATTGCTCAATGAAGGTGCCTTTTGTCGACTTGAAGTCCCAATACGAAACGATCAGATTCGAGGTGGCTGCTGCTATTCAGAAAGTCTTGGAGGATACGGCCTTTTCAGCCGGACCGTATGTGGCCAGGTTCGAAAAGGAGTTTGCCCAATTTTGCGGGACCCGTCATGCGATCGGGGTGGGAAGCGGAACATCGGCCATTTGGCTGGCCCTTCAAGCATGCGGGATCGGGCCGGGAGATGAAGTGATCACGGTTCCCAATACATTTATCGCAACCGCGGAAGCGATAAGCTTCGCCGGAGCAAAGCCTGTCTTCGTCGATATTGACGAAGGCTCATACCTGATGAATCCCGATTTGCTGGACCAGGCAGTCAGCCTCCGGACCAAGGCGATCATACCCGTTCATCTCTTTGGCCAGATGGTCGACATGGACCCTGTCATGGATTTTGCCAAGGATCACGGCCTCTATGTGATAGAGGATGCATGCCAGGCGCATGGAGCAACCTACAAGGGGAGAAAGGCAGGAAGTATCGGGGATGCCGGCTGCTTCAGCTTCTATCCCGGCAAGAACCTTGGTGCCTATGGGGAAGGGGGAGCGGTGGTGACCAACAGCGACCGGGTGGCTGAAAGGGTCCGCATCCTGAGGGACCACGGCCAGAGCAAGAAATACTACCATTCGGTTATCGGATGGAACGACAGGATGGATGGGATTCAGGGCGCCGTCCTCAGCGTTAAGCTAAAATACCTCGAAGACTGGAATGAAGCGCGACGGCAGAACGCGCACCTCTATAGCAGCCTGCTCGGGGAGGTGGACGATATTCAAACGCCTGTGGAGAAGGGTCACGGTGAACATGTCTATCACCTTTATGTGGTCCGGGTGCCGGGCCGTGATGACCTGATCCGGCATCTGGCAGAAAAGGACATCTTCTGCGGCATCCATTACCCCATCCCCATACATCTTCAAGATGCCTATCATTTCCTGGGATTGGAGAAGGGGCGGTATCCGGTCACGGAAAAGTGTGCGGCCGAGATGGTCTCCCTCCCCATGTTCGCGGAATTAACCCGGGAGCAGATCGACTATGTGACAGAAGAAATAAAGACATACTTGTCAAGACGGGTCGCAGGCAGGCAGGGAGGCGAAGGCCGGCCTCTTTCTGCGGCCACGGCATGATCCATAAATCATCACCCGAATGATAGCGGAAGAGCCTCTTAGCACGTATCAGAGAAATCGTTGCCAGGTATTTACCAAAACGATACCAGACGATATTCGTCCGCCAGGGGCCGTGAGGCAAAGCCGAGCAGTTGTAAGTGACTAGCGAAGCGCGAGCCGTCAGCCATGAGGTTAAATACCATGAGCTACCTGAATCACGTTGTGACAACCAAGGGATTTATCCATTCTTTCGAACGTTCGGCGCAGATATTGAAGCGGTTTTGGATGGGCAGGCGTAAATTCCTGCAGATGATCGCATTCCTTCAGAAGAACCTGAACGGCGATGCAAAGATCACCTTCTGTGTGACAGCGTCCCTCCTCGCAGAAAACGCTTCACTCTTCAGGAAGCTGCGGCAGATGGGACACGATGTCGCCGCGCACGGTTACATACATACGGACATGAAGAACAAAAGCAGGAAGGAGCAGATAGAGATCATCCGCAAGTGCTCGCACACGTTTGGACAGTTCCGAATGCCGGTAAGCGGGTTTCGTTGTCCCTATCTCAGCTACAACAGAGACACCCTTGATGTGCTGCAGCGGGGTGGTTTTGCCTGGACGAGTAACAATATGGTCCTGTGGCACAGCGGCAACGGGAACGGCCGCAAGCACCTGAACAAGATCAACAGCCTTTACAGCATAGGTTATGCCGAAACCAACCGGATGCTGCCCAGGTCTTTAAACAATTGTCTCGATATCCCTATTACCGGTCCCGACGACGAGATGCTCCTCGAAAGGTTTCGCGTGAGAAAGAAGGGGAAGATCGCCGAGACGTGGATAAATATCCTTCATAAGACGCACGAACGGGGAGAACTTTTCCATCTCCTCTTTCATCCCGAGCGGTTCCACCGGATAGGAGATTGCATAAAAGAGATTGTCAGCGCGCTTAAGGCTTTGGACGGCTCAATATGGGTGGCTTCTCTTATGGAAATAACCGAGTGGTGGAAGAGCCGCCAGGCCGTGAGCTGGGAACACGAGCGCTTGCGCGACGGAACCTGGAGAACCTGGGTCAAGCTTCCACCACGAACGACGGCAATTATGAGAACGGGTGGGCAGGTTCCTCCGGCTGAGCCGTTCTATGGAGACTATGTCCGGGTTGAGCCTGTGGAGTCACGAAATTGCATGAGGGCCTTTCTCTCGCCGGAAGGTCGAAAGGGCACGATCGGGCTTGCGAGCACTTGTTCCGTAGAGGCGGAGACTTTCCTGAGAGACGAAGGCTTTCTTGTCGAACGCTCTTCGGCTCCCTTGGATCATCCGCTCTTCGTTGACGGTTATCATACTTTCTCAAGGAAGGATGAAGCCGATTTACTGGCGAAGGTGGAAAGAAGCACCTTTCCTGTTCTTCGGCTCTGGCGATGGCCGGATGGCAAGCGAAGCTCTTTCACCATTTCGGCTGATGTCGACTCGGTTACGTTGATGGATTTCGTGAGGAGGGCCATCAAGTTTTGAAGGCTGTCCGGATAATCCAGACGGTGAATGATGGTAGTAAGTATCGAGGATATTTGTGCGATAGGCGTAGATGCGTGGAACGGGTTTGTCGGGCGACACCCCCTTGCCAGCGTATATCACCGCGAGGAATGGCATAGGGTAATAGAGAAGACTTACGGGTACAGGGGAAGCTACTGCGTTCTTTACCGTGACAACCGGATAAAAGCGGCCTTGCCCTTTGTAAAGGTAAACAGGCTGCCTTTAAAGAAGCGGCTTATTGCCTATCCTTATTCCGACGCGTGCGATCCTCTTGTAGATACTTCAGACGAGCTTGACGCGGTAATAGGGAAGATCGAAGAATACAGGAATGCCGCAGGCATAGCCCCTGCCGAGATCAGGACATACAGACTCAACGGGAATATCCCTGGATTTGTCCTTGACGGCCGGCCTAAATATTACAATTTCGTACTGGATCTCAGCAGCGGGGACAAGGAAAGGATTTTCCGTTCCTTTCATAAGGATTGTGTGCAACGGGGTATCAGAAAGGGCCGGACTTACCCGGTCGACGTTGTTGAAGGCACGACATTTGAGGATATGAGGCGGTTCTATGATCTGCATGTGAGGACCAGGAAGAGGCACGGCGTTCCCCCTCAGCCCCTTCGTTTCTTCAGGAATCTTTGGGAGGTCCTGTATCCGTCCAAAACCCTTTCGCTGCTCCTGGCCCGGGTGGACGGCACTCCGGCGGCAGGGGTGGTACTCCTTAAATTCAAGGATACCGTCTATTACAAATTTGCGGCAGCCGAAAGGCGCTACCTGGTGAAAAGACCGAACCACCTCCTTATCTGGAGGATCGTGGAAGACGCCTTGAGGGAAGGGTACAGCTACCTTGATTTCGGACGCACTTTTGTCGGCGATGAAGGGCTTATGCGATGGAAGGCCAGGTGGGGGACAGTGCCGAGGAGGTTTGAATACCTTCACCCTGTCGATTATCCGGAAAGCCGTTTCACTCACGAAGGAAACAAAACAAACAGGCTGTTGAGCCGTATTCTCAAAAGAACGCCCGGCTTCTGGCTGAGGCTGAGCGGAGAGTTGTTCTACAGGTATCTGGCCTGAAGGGGCAGAAGATAAGAAGTTGAGAAGATAAGAAGATAAGTCCGCTCTCGGCCATGTTTGGACATTCTCGCTTTTGCGCATCTTCCCAGCTTCTCAACTTCTTCGTTCTTAAACGTGTCCGATGTTCGACTCATAGATCCGGCCATAGACCCCAGGTGGGACGAGTTCGTTCTTGCCCACCCCTTCGGCTGGGTGACACATCTCTCGGGATGGAAGACGGCAATAGAGAGTACATTCAGCCACATGCACGCGCGCTACCTCGTTTTATACGGCAGAAGGGGAGAGATATCGGCGGCTTTGCCTCTCTTCGAGGTAAAGAGCAGGGTCACGGGCAACAGGCTCGTATGCCTGCCCTTCGCAACCTTGTGCGATCCGCTTGTTTCCAGCCGGCAGCAGGTAGAAGTGCTCCTTGATGCCGCCCGCGACATGCTTAAGGAAGTGCACGCATCCTATATCGAGGTGAGGACGCACGGATCAGGCCCGCTTATGCCCGACCAACGGCTCGGTAGCAACACTCTTTACAGGAATCATTATCTGCGTCTGGAAGCGCCCCTTGAAGGGTTGATGCAGTCCTTTCACCGGTCGTGCGTGCGGCAGCGGATTGCACGGGCAATAAAAAGCGGGCTTCAGATAAGAATGGGCGCACACGAATCGGACCTTGCGGAATTCTACGAACTGCACCGGTCCACAAGAAAAAGGCTGGGACTTCCGGCCCCGCCCCGTTCTCTGCTGATGACCCTTTGGCACACGTTCTTTCCCTCGGGGCATCTCTCCCTTCTCCTTTCCAAATACGAGGACCGGATGGTCGGCGGGGTAATTGTGTTCAAATTCAGGGACCGGGTATCAGGTGAGTTCCTCGGGTGGGATGAGCGCTTCAGGGATGTCAGTCCTACCCATCACCTCTTTTGGGAGGCCATCAAGATGGCAAGCCGGGAAGGCCGGAAGATTTTCGATTTCGGCCGCTCGTCATCAGCCGATACATCGCTTATGACCTTTAAGGACCGGTGGGGTACAAGCGCCAAGGATCTGCCGAGTTTCTACTATCCGCCTTACTACGGCAACAGGGCTTCGGAACAGAAAAGATCATTCAAATACAGGCTTGTCAGGGGGATGTGCCGGACGCTTCCCGATCCCGCTTTCCGTCTCCTCGGATCGTTCTGCTATCGTCATATGTCGTAGAAAAGGACAGAAGCGGAAGTTTTATTTCGGGAACGTGAGAGAAAATCAATAACAGAGATATGGAACAAAAAAAGACGTGTCGCTCACCGGAGATCTGCACTGGCGATTAGACTTCCAAGCCCCCACCCTGCGCTTTTGTGACCGGCATGACCGGTGTCACGGGTATGGGTGTGGGGAATTCAGGTGGAGAGAAATATGTTGAGCAGAGAGAAGACGGTTTCAAAATGGTCTCACTCGTTCCGTCAGTTCTTTTCCGTTGACGGAAGGAAGATTGCAAAAAGAGCTTGTTTTGTATACTACCAGCACTTTAACGCGCTCCTCTACCGGGAGGCGAGAAGCTTGCAGGAACAGGGATTTGAAGTCGATATCATAACGCTCAAACAATCCCGGCAGGAAAAGCTCTTCCATGTGTATCAGGGCCTCAATGTATACGGGATCCAGTCAAGGCTTGCTGCGGAGAAGAACCTGATCCTCTATTTCCTGCGCCTCATGCTCTTCTATCTCAAGGCTACGGCCCTGCTTACGTTCCTCGCCCCTGAAAGACGTTACGACCTTGTGCATGTGACTGCGCCGCCGGACATCATGGTGTTCGCCGCCTTTTTTCCGAAACTGCTCGGTGCCCGGATCATACTCGATATCCATGATATCGGTCCCGAGCTCTTCATGAGGAAGATGCACGTCGCGGAAGATCAAGTCATCATAAGATTCCTGAAATTCCTCGAGCGCATCTCCGCCCGGTACGCGGACCATGTTATTACCGTCACGGATTTCTGGAAGGACAGGCTCGCATCGAGGTCCGTACCGCCGTCAAAGATCACCATGCTGCTCAACGTGCCTGATAACGAGCTTTTCAAGCCCGTTCGCTCTCCGGTTGTCCGCAATAGCTTTAACCTCTATTATCACGGATCCGTGGAGGAACATTTCGGGCTCGATACCCTGATAAAGGCAATGCCTCTCATAAAGGCCAAAATCCCCAACGCCCTCCTTCATCTTTACTGTGGAAAGAAAGGCAGGGCTTACGCGGAGTGCAGGAGCTTGGCGGTTAAGCTCAATCTGCGGCTTTGCATCATTTTCCACGGTGGGGTGCCCTTTTACGATCTGCCCCATACCCTCAGCAATGCCGATATCGGGGTTGTCCCCACGAAAGACTCCATTTTTTCGAACGAGGCGGTAAGCATGAAGGCGCTGGAATATATCTCGATGGGCATACCGATCGTGATATCCAGGACGAAGGCGCACGATTTCTATTACAATACCTCCATGGTCAAGTTTTTCCAGCCGTGCAATAGTGAAGACCTCGCGCAAGCCGTGATAGAGCTTTACTACAACGCCGAGGAGAGGGAGCAGCAGGTGAGGAACGCCGAGGCGTTCCTGAAGAAGCACGGATGGGGTAAGTCGAAGGAGGCCTACGCCGGCGTGGTGAACAGCCTTACCAGGGGAAGATGAGCATGAAGCAGGTTTTTCTCGTACTGCTCGCCGTGTTCTCCCTCTACATCATCTTTGTTACCGCATATCTTCTGGTCATTGCAATCGCTGCCTATTTCTTCAGGAAAAAGGTCGTTTACGACGGAATGCCTTTGAGCCTTGCCGTTGTTATACCGGCTCACAATGAAGAAGGTCACATAGGGACGACGGTGGCGCATTTGCAGCGCTCCAATTACCCCAAGACCTTCTATTCCGTATTCGTCCTCGCCGATAATTGCGAGGATAAGACTGCGGAACGGGCGGTGCAGGCAGGCGCCCGCGTGTTCAGGCGCACGGATACGTCCAACCGGGGTAAGGGTCAGGCGCTCGACTGGTTCTTTCGCAATCATCGGGACATATACGGCGCCTTCGACGGGATAGTCATGGTCGACGCAGATACGACGGTCCACAAGGATTTCCTCGCAGAGATAGCTGCGAGCCTGAAACATCCCTCGGTAAGTGCGGTTCAGGGATATTACGGTGTTTCGAATGGTGAGGAACACTGGAGGAGCGGGCTCATGTCGGCCGCCTTCCACGTGTTCAACCACCTGCGGCCGGCCGGCTATAACGGGATCGGCGGCACGGCAGGGCTCAGGGGCAACGGGATGGGATTCAGGACGGAGCTCATCCTCCGGACAGGCTGGCCGGCATACTCCATCGTGGAGGACTACGAGTTTACCATGCGGCTTCTGCTCGAAGGTATTCTCGTCCATTACAATCCGGACGCCATGGTGTTTTCCGATATGCCGACGGAGAGGAAGGTCGCGGAAACCCAAAGGATGCGATGGGAGGGAAGGGGCAAGGATATGAAAAACACCTTTGTCCGCCTCTTCTTCAAGAAGCTGATGAAGCAGCCGAAATTGCGCGACCTGGAGGCGCTCATCAGCTTTTTTGTGCCTCCCCTGGCATTGCTGGTATCGGGGCAGATCCTGCTTTTCGGCGTGAGCTTCCTGGTCTATCCGCCGCTGGCGACGGTCCTTTCTTTTTGCTTTGCCGTTGATGCCTTTTACGTCGTTTCCGGACTGGTGTTGAGGGGCGCGAGGGGCACCGAATGGCGGAGCCTCCTGCTTGCGCCGGTCTACATGATGTGGAAAATGCCCCTTTATTACAAAATGCGTCAGCGGGACCCGGACGTGTGGGTGCGCACGAAAAGACCGTCTGAACTGACGAAGCATTTCCTATGAGCTTAGCCTATCTCAGCAACTATTTTCCCTCCCTTACCGAGACTTTTATCTATCGGGAAGTCATCGAGCTGAAACGCAGGGGCATCGAAGTGGCCACCTACTCCCTGAGACGGCCTGATCCCTCCGGCATCTCAAAGGAATCCCTCCCCCTTCATTCAGGCACTTACTACCTGTTGCCCGTCACCCCGTCTCGTCTTCTCGGAAGCCACCTCGGGTTTTTCCTGCGCCATCCGCTGAAATACTTTAGGGCGTATCTGAGCATGATCTACGGGACCCATGTCCGGGGGAAAGACCGCTTTCGCAGTCTCATGCACTTCGGCGAAGGGGTGGTCCTGGCCGAAAAAATGCGAGAGGACGGTGTGACGCACATCCATGCCCACTATGCGTCGCAGGCGGCATCCGTGGCAAGGGTCGTGCATCTTCTCACGGGTATCCCTTACAGCTTTACCGGCCACGCCCATGACATCTGGCATGACCGGCTGCTTATTCCTGAAAAGCTGAGCGAGGCAATGTTCGTCACGACCTGTTCCGACGTGGGGCGATGTTCCCTTCTGGGACAGGCCCGGCAAGATGTGGCGGGAAAGGTCCATGTAGTCTATCACGGCCTCGACCTCAACAGCTTTCCATTTTCGAAAAACGGCGAAGGAAGGGAGAGAAACCTTGTGCTCAGCGTAGGTCGCCTGACTCCTCAAAAAGGTTTTCCCGACCTGATAAGGGCCTGCGTTGTTTTGAAAGAACGGGGCCTGGGATTCAGATGTGTCATTATTGGCGAAGGTGAAGAGAGACAGGAAATAGAGAGACTGATAAAGTCGGCAGGCGTCGAAAAGGAGGTGAAGCTGAAGGGCGCCGTCACTCAGGAACAGATAAAAGATTATTACAGAAAGGCCTGGGTTTTTGCCCTGCCGTGTGTGGACACAACCGATGGCAACCGTGACGGAATTCCTAATGTTCTCATGGAAGCCATGGCAATGGGAGTGCCCGTCGTGACGACATCGAACTCCGGACAATCGGAGTTGATCCGGGACGGCGTGCACGGCCTGCTTGTGCCTACCCACTCGCCCGCTGAAATTGCAGACTCGATCATGAGGCTTTGCGAGGACACGCATCTCAGGGACAAGATCGTGACAGAGGCTCGAAAACGGATGGAACAGGACTTCGACAACCGGAAGACCATCGAGCCGCTCCTGGGTCTTTTTGAAAGGTTTGTGTTTGATCGTAAGTGCGGTTTTTTGATGGCAAAAAATGGTTGAAAAGAATCTATAATTCTTTTCCAACCTTGAATATTAAGTCGGTTATCAGGAGCAATCTGATGGGCGCTTTATTGCCTCACCTTGCCCAGGTGAAGGGCTCGGTGCTGGATGTGGGCGCAAAGGACGCGCCTTACAGGCAACTCGTTGCCCACTCGGAATACACGACCCTTGATATCTCGGTGACGGAAAACCCTGATATCTGTTGCGACCTGCACGATATTTCCATCAAGTCGGACGTTTTTGATGCGGTGATTGCGTTAGAGGTGCTGGAACACCTTTACGACCCGCAAAGAATGATCAACGAAATGCACAGGATCCTGAAGAAAGACGGGATCGTGATCGCCTCGACGCGTTTCATCTGCCGATACCATCCCGACCCTAATGACTACTACCGATTTACCTCCGACTCGCTGAAGCACCTTTTTTCCCGGTTCTCGGAAACGTCGGTGCTCCCGCATGGAAACGGCCTTCATGCCATCTGGCACATTATCAACAATGACTACAGGCCCTTCCGGATCTTGCTGAATCCTCTCAACCCGTTGATATCGCGGATAGATTTTGAAAGTCCGGGCTTTCCTCTCGGTTACATCATAAAGGCGGTTAAGTAGGTCAAGTTTGCACAGCAGGACTAACATCCACATCATGGGAGGAACAAATGGAAGCGATAGCGTACCTTGCCCCGGTCTATTTGCTGCTTTTCGTGTTCTGGGGACTGAAGAACATCAAGTATTATCTTCTGTTTACCGGGATCATGGCAATGCCGTTCCGCACAACGTACACGGTTCTCGACGTAGGGGGCTACGTGGGATGGACGAACGGCATCAACATAGCCCTCTCCGATATCTCGTTTATCGCCCTCTTTGTTTACCTGGTTATTCACCGTAAAGAGTTGCGCGGCACGCCGTCTTCGGTTGTTGTTCCCGTCCTTTGCTTTATCGGCGCCTGCCTGCCTTCCTTCATCAATTCGAACTGGCTGAGGATCTCGTTTTATGAAGTGCTGCTTATAACCCAAACGGCATTTCTTTACTACTTCGTCTTTACTTATGTGGTCGAGACCGAAAAAGACCTGAAAACGGTCGTTCTGTTCCTGATATTGTCTCTTCTGTTCCAGAGCCTGTTTGCCATCACGCAGTATGCGACCGGATGGGAGATGGATGTCTTCCGGACAGGGCGCATGGCTGAAGAGATCATTCCTGACGAGGATATGGTGGCCCGGGCGGTGGGCACCATCGGGAGGCCGAACAGCCTCGCCGTGTACCTGGTGCCTTTACTCTTTCTTACCCTTTCCATGCTCTTTTTCTCGCCCTGGTACAGGCGGCTGAGCTTTGTCGCCGTTGTTGCGGGGAGCATCGCCCTGCTTCTGAGCGGGTCGAGGGGAGGGTGGATCGCGTTCCTTTTTTCTTTCGTGATTCTCATCGTTGTTATGCTCAGGCGCAGGATCATTACCCTCAGGACGGTAGTCGGCCTGTGGATATCCGGGGGCCTTCTTGTCTTCGCCTTTCTTCCCTATGTTATGGAAAGGGTTTCTGCTGAGGGGAGCACGGTCGCCGCGTTATCGAGAATCCCCCTTCTCAAGGTGGCCTGGAACATGATAGTCGACCATCCGCTGGTCGGTATCGGGGCAAACACCTTCATGGCACAGATTCACAAGTATACGACCGCCTTCGAGTTCCACTACATCTGGCTGGGCCTCGTCCATAACCAGTATCTGCTCATCTTCGCCGAGACCGGGATTATCGGTCTTGTCGCCTTCCTGTGGCTGTTCCGCTCCTTCTTCCGCGAGTCCTACCTGTCAAGCCGGCTCGACAACCAGCTTTCCCAGGTGATCGGACTCAGCACGGCCCTGGCATTTTTGTCGATGGCCGTTCACATGATGTTCGACATCTACTCTTCGCCCCTTGCCCTAAGCATGATGTTCATTTTCTGCGGCCTTTGTTCGGCAGCGATCAAGGTGGGCACGACCGGGGCCGGCAGGATGCGCGCCGTGGCATACGGACGGTAGTGAACCATAGTGAACTACAAGATATATAAGAATACGGTTATTCTTGCCTGTCTGAGGGTGATTAACCCCGCCCTTTCCATGGTCCTCATCGCCTTTATCTCGAAATCCAAAGGGCCGGAATTTCTTGGGGCCTACTCGCTGGTCATAACGCTCTCCGCCGTTTTTACCACCCTTGGCGTCCTCGGCCTGAATACACTTATCATTCGTGAAACGGCCGCGGCAAAGAAGCACGCGAGCGCCTATCTCACGAGCTCTCTTCTCCTGGGCCTTTTTTCTTCAATCGTAATGGGGGGCATACTTCTCGCTGCAGTACCGCTGTTCGGCTACGCCCGGGAATTGAATACCTGCCTTCGCCTGATGAGTCTCTACATACTTTTCTCCACCCTGGTGGGATTTCTTGAATCGTTCTTCATGGCTTTTGAAAAGGTGGGGCTCATATTTGTCGAACAGGTGGCATCGAACATACTGAGACTTATCTTTTCGTTCGTGGTTATACTGGCGGGCTACGGTCTTGTCCATTTCTTTCTGGTGATTCTCGCATCGGGTGCTTTTTCCCTGGTTCTCTCGCTGTACCTGTTCCACCGGCATATTGCCCGGCTGTCGGTCAAGGTGGATATGGGCAGCCTCAGGTTCCTCCTTACCAACTGTCCCACGTTCTTCTTCAGTACCCTTTTCGGCGTCTTTTTTTCAATGCGGATAGATATTGTGATGATGTCAAAGTTGTCGGATCTTATCCAGGTCGCGCTGTATACCGCTGCGTTCAAGCTGTTTGACCTGACCCTGATCCTGCCCCAGGCTTACATGAGCTCGTTTTTTCCCCAACTCTCGCAGCTCTTTCGCGTCAATTCCCGGTTATTCCGGCAAATGTCCCGCCGCATTCTCTTTCAGTCCCTTCTTTATGTGGTCGGCACAAGCGTCGTCATGTTTGTCGCTGCGTCGCTGCTCGTTCACCTCCTGTTCGGTTCCAGGTTTGAAGGTTCGATCGCGGTTTTCAGAATAGTGCTTCTGGCTCTCATCCCATGGAGCATTGCCAAGGTTTACGGGCAGATCCTCATAGCGAGTGGAAGGCAACGGCTCGATCTCTATTCCACCATCCTGGTTACTGTTCTCAACATTGCCCTCAACTTTGCCCTCATCCCGATGTGGGGCGCCAGCGGCGCTGCCGCTGCTTTTGCGGTTTCCATGGGCCTCTTTGCGGTTTCCCAGTTCGGTTTTGCGCAGAAGGTCTTACGCAGCTTGCGAACGGTGCAGGCAGTTCAATCGGTCCAAACAGCCCGAACGGTTTGAGTCCGGTGGGACTGCCTGCACCCGTCGGAAAGCCCGGTAACGGCGGAAGGAGGTTACAGGAAATGCGAAAAGTCCTTATAGTGACCCACGAGTTTCCCGGGATGGGAGGGTCGAGGCTTCTCAAGTTCGCACAGCACCTGCCCCGGCTCGGCTACGAGCCTGTCATCCTTACGGTAAAAGCAGGAAAAACCAACGGAGCGGCCGGACCTCACCACGACATCAAGGTATTCAGGACACCGTGTGTCCGTAAATCACCCTTTCGCGTATTCTCCAAGCTCTTCGGCTCCTGGTCAACGACAGTCTACTTCGAGAGCCTGTTCTTCATTCCCGATCTTTATATCACCTGGCTGCCTTCGGCGCTCATCAAAGGATACCACCTGATAAAAGAGGAGAATATTGACGTCATCCTCACCTCGTCCCCTCCCGAGAGCCTGCACCTCATCGGTCTTCTCTTGAAAAAACTGACCGGTGTGAAGTGGATCGCCGACTTTCAGGACCTGTGGACTACCAAGAAGATCGTGTACCGGCCTCCGACGCACATCCATGACCTCATCGTCAAGAGACTGGAGAGAACCATATATGCCGGCTGCGACCACCTGATAGCGAACACCATGGGGAACAAGCGTTTTTACCGCGAACTCTTCGGTATCGATGAAAAGAGGGTGACTGTCATCCCGTGCGGATACGACACGAATGAAGAGGCGCTCAACCACAGCCGGCCGCACATCAAGCGCCCGTCTGACACGTTTATCCTCGGCTACATGGGATATTTTGACAAAGACGGTTTTCCCTGGCAGGAATTCCTTCTTTCCTTCAAGGACCTGATCGATTCCCGACGAATTGACGGAATCGAGTTCCGCATATGCGGTCACATGTCACACCAGGCCAGGCGATTCATTGAGAAGAACGATCTGTCCGGTCATGTGCGGCATTATGGAGTACTGCCTCACGAAAAGGCGTACAAGCTGATTTCGGAAAGCGATCTGCTTGTGCTTTTGCTGTATGAGACGTCTTACAGCAAAGCCATTGTCCCGCATAAGCTCTACTACTACCTCGCCATGTCGAAACCTGTTCTGGCGCTGGTGGAAGAGGGCGGGGAGGTCGAGGACATCATGAGGAGGACCGGAGCAGGAAAGACGGTCTCCGCAACAAAACCGGATGCGGTCAGGCAGGCTTTAAACGAATACTACGACCAATGGAAGGAACGCGGACAGATCAGCTACTCGGCTGACAGGGAAATAGTAGCGGGCTATGAATACGGCAATTTGACCAGGACCCTGAAAGAGGCCATGGACAAGGTCCTTGGCATTGATGTTGAGATTTTCCGAGTAAAAAACGAGCAGGGCTCGGGGAGGAAAAATGATAAACCCTATCTCTACCTGCATCGAGAGCATCAGGTTTAGGTACAATACCAGCAGTTCGGAGCGGTTCATAAAATATTTAAGGGACGCAGGCGTCTCGATCGGAGAAGGGGTGACGTTCTATGAACCGAGGACGGTGGTCGTGGACACCACGCGCCCGTGCCTTGTGACCATTGGGAATAACGTCGGCATCACCCGTGGAGTCGTCATATGGACTCACGCGGCCGACTGGCATGTATTAAGGGAATTATACGGAAGACCTTTCGGCTCGGCAGGTGGGGTGACCATCAAGGACAACGTTTTCCTGGGCACGAACTCGATACTTTTGAAGGGCGTAACGATCCACGAGAATTGTATCATCGGCGCGGGGTCTGTGGTCACCCGTGACGTGCCGCCGGGAAGCGTCGCTGCGGGCAACCCGATGCGGGTGATCATGACCATGGAGGAGTACTACAAGAAGCGAGAAGAGAAGCAGGTGCAGGAAGCAAGTGAATATGCACGAGCCATATACGAAAGGTACAACAGGCAGCCGGTGCCTGAAGATTTCAAGGAGTTCTTTGACCTTTTTCTTGAGAGGGATCCGGCCAAATTCGGTGGTATTCCCGTAAGAAAGCAGGTGGGCAGACATTACCGGAAGTTTATGAGCTCACAACCGGTCTTTCGTTCCTTTGAGGAGTTCCTGGGGCACAGCGGTATTGGCGGCCGGGGATAGACCGTCGCCCGTCGGGAAATCCGGGCAGATGCATGTTCTTCTGTTCCACCTCTTCTTCTGTGCAGTCTTCTTTTTCCTCTGCTCGTTGCCGGCACCTGCACGGTCCGTCGCAGCGGTCTATTATGTTGATCCTGCGGAAGGAAGCGACGCTAACGAGGGGGATAGCCGGACAAAAGCATGGGAGCACATTCCCGGCTCCTTCAGCACCGACAACCGGGGTTTTCTCAAAGGGCGGGGATGGCGGCATCTCGGGCCGGGAGACACGGTGTTGATAAGATCGGGAAGCACTGTCCACAGCCGGCTGGTCATCGATCACGCCTTCTACAACAACGGAACGCCCGAAGCTCCCATTCGCCTCGCCCGCGATCCCTCGTGGGGTTCGGGTCCCGTTGTCTTCGACGGCAGCGATCAGGCCCTTGGTTCCTGGGATGCCATGATCCTCGTGAGCCGTCGGGACTACATTGAGATAGACGGCGCTTCGACCGACGGCATCGTGGTGCGGAACGTGAGGGGGAGAGGCCTCCATGCCGCGGGAAACTCCGAGATCAACCGGATGACGGGCTTTGCGGCGAAGAACATGAAGTTTTCTCACAACACGGGATTCAATGTTATCGTCCACCGGCAGGACTCATTTGTCCTGGACAATATTGAAGTTGACGGGGCCGGCCTGCCGGACACGGGAGGTTTTTACGTGGGCGGCAAGACCTTCGGATGTAATAAAGGGCTGCTCAAAAACTGCCGGTCTCACCACAATGGCGCAAACCCGGGGAAGCAGGCCGGAGGAACGGACGCGCGCATGGGTTTCTGGGTCCAGAATTGCACGAATATCACCTACGAAAACTGCGTCGCCTGGGAGAACGAGGGTAGGGGCTTTGACGGGGGCAGCAAGAACGTCTTGAATCCACCTTTTTCAACGGTCACCGACAATATCGTCTACCTCAACTGCACGGCCCGCAGAAATTCCTACGGGTTCGGCGCGACCTTTGATGATGTGCCGGAGGGCGGGAGATACTGGTACCTCAACTGCATTGCCCGCGACAATGCCATGGGTGGGTGGAACATTTATTCAGGCGCTACCGTCAGGGTCTACAACTGTCTTTCCGCGGACAACGGGAACGGCTTCTACCTCGACACCCTGGTCCCCTGGGGGTCTCCCCCCACCTGGTCGAGGCCGACCACGGTTTATATCAAGAACACGATCATCTCAGGTAACAGTCAGAACGGCATCTACGCCCACGAGTGCAAGTTGCTTCGGCTGCACTCCGACTACAACCTGTATCAAGAGGTGGAGAGCAAGCCGACCGGGACGGCGAGCCGTTCAACAATGATCAGATGGTGCGATGCACCGGGCCGGGAAGACCGCTACAGACTGTATGGATACGGCAGGGCGGGCCTTGAGGCGTGGAGGAAGGAGCACGGTCAGGATGCTCACAGCGCCTTCTTCGGCTCCAAAGAAAGGCATCAGGTCCGGGCCGATGCAGGGACGGACAGCTCTCGGACGGCCGCTCCGTCAGCGGTAAAGAGAGGAGGCGCCAATCTTACCACCGACTGGCCGGCAGGAATAATCCCGGCGGACAGGCACGGAAATCCGCGGCCGGTCAAGGGCAAATGGAACATTGGACCTGATTAGCATTTACTCCGCATAGTCGAACCTGCCGGATAACCCCCCAGTACGCTCCGCAACAAACACCCGCTCTTTCCGCTTATTTATCTTTCTTTCCATCCATGAGTAAATAAAACCAAAACAGAACTGCTCCTCGCCTTCAAGCCCCGGACTCGCCCTCCGGGGTTTTTGTTTTGTCTGCTTCTACGAGCGTTACGCAAAATAAAATCAC
>MVRP01000048.1 GCA_002067405.1 Syntrophorhabdaceae bacterium PtaU1.Bin034
CAGGATGGAAGCGTGCGTGTTTCGAAAAAGGAAAAAAGCCCTCGCGTTGATCTGCCTGGCGGCCTTCTCTCTGGTCTGCCTGGCGGCCGCTTTTAATGAAGATGCCCCCTCTCAATACCTGACGCGCTCCGTAACCAAAATCAAGAGTCCTGTATCTTCTTCCCCCAAAACCAAGGTGGAAAAATCCTTCCAGATCGCTTTCAGCCGCCCTGAGATATTGGCGGTGGACTTTGTCGAGGCGATCCTCACCGCCCGGGAAGCCGGAGCTTTCGCCTTTCGGCCATTCCTTTCTTCCTGTTCGAACAGGGCCCCTCCCGTCCTGTCCTGAGCCATCCAGAGTCAATCAGAAACACAGCCGAGTTGGTCAGGTTCCCGATCAGTTTTTCGGATGCCCCTACAGCCGACCGCATTCCCCTGTACCCTGCGACCTGACTGCTGGTATCTTTAGAGGATGATCAGCGTACTTCATGGAAATAATTATCTGCTTATTTGATTATTTCGTCCATCTTGACCGGCATTTGGGCGGTCTGCTCCAGAATTTCGGCGGATGGACATACCTTATCCTGTTCCTCGTCATTTTTTGTGAAACGGGTCTCGTCGTGACGCCCGTATTGCCGGGCGATTCCCTCCTGTTTGCTCTTGGAGCCTTCGCAGCCAACCCGAGCATGGGAGGGGTGCTCGAACTCGACATGCTCATGGGCGTCCTGATCGCTGCGGCCATCTTAGGGGACACGGTCAATTATGCGATCGGGAAATACTTGGGACCCAGGGTATTCCGGTATGAGGACGGCCGATTTTTTCGAAAAGCCTATCTGGAGCGGACCCGTGAATTTTATGAAAAATACGGAGGCAAGACGATCATTATCGCACGGTTCCTGCCGATCCTCCGGACTTTTGCGCCTTTCGTCGCAGGAATCGGCAGAATGAGATACCCCAGATTTGTCTTCTACAACATTGCAGGCGGCGTCATCTGGATCGCCTCTCTGCTTCTGTGCGGTTATTTTTTCGGAAATATCCCGATTGTAAAGAATAACTTCGCGCTGGTGCTTCTTGCGATCGTCTTTTTCTCGGTCTTGCCGGGCTTCTACGAATATCTGCGCCAGCGCAAACTGTCTGGAAGCCGGGAGGCATATGATCGCCTCCCATCCCGAATGAATGAAAACGCAGAATAGGAGGGTACATGAATTCAATTAAATCAGTACTGCTATTGGGTGTTCTGACCGGATTGCTGATGCTGATCGGCGGCGCCTTCGGAGGAAAAGGCGGGGTTCTGATCGCCTTTGTTTTTGCCGTCGCGATGAATTTCGGCGCGTACTGGTTCTCCGACAAGATCGTCCTGAGGATGTACAAGGCCCAGGAGGTAACCGAAAGCCAGGCTCCGGAAATTCACGCCATAGTGAAGAATCTCGCAATGAAGGCCTCCATGCCCATGCCGAAGGTCTATATCATACCGGAAAAGACGCCGAATGCTTTCGCAACGGGCCGAAATGAGAATCATGCAGTCGTTGCCGTAACGGCAGGCATTCTGCGCATACTGAACCGGAACGAGCTGGAGGGGGTTCTGGCCCATGAATTGATGCACATCAAGAACAAGGATATGCTTATCGGGTCCATCGCGGCGACTCTGGCGGGCGTGATAGTCATGCTGGCGAGCATGGCCCAGTTTGCGGCGATCTTCGGCGGAATTGGTCGAAGCAGCGATGAAGAAGGAGGAGGAAACAACATATTTGGCCTGATCCTCATGGCGATTCTAGCCCCGATCGCGGCTACGCTGATTCAGATGGCCATCTCTCGTTCCCGCGAATACCTGGCCGATCAGGGAGGAGCCAGAATTTCCGGCAAGCCCTACGGCCTTGCCGGTGCGCTGGAGAAACTCTCACGGGCATCCGAGGCGAGGCCGATGGATGCAAACCCTTCTACAGCCCACCTGTTCATTGTCAATCCTCTGACCGGGCGTGCTTTCATGAACCTGTTCAGCACCCATCCGCCCATTGATGAACGTATTGCCCGGTTGAGGAAAATGAAATCCGAGTGAGAATAGTCATGCACGATGATCTGTCCCGGTTTCAGAAGTTTGAGAGGGAGCATGTCAGAATCAGGCGTCCTAATCCTGCTTTCGAATTGGGGCGCCTGATTCTGCGCAGCAGATTACTACTGATATCCGTTATACTGCTTCTGTCCGCCTTCATGCTGACGGCGAACTGGCTGATCGGGATCGCCTCTCCCTATTTCGGGATGCTGTTTCCCTTCTCTGGGGAAGCAGTCGAGCTGCTGCCGGGTATCCCTCAAGGAATTCCGGGGCGGCCCGGAGAATGATATGGAGATGACCTTCAAGGCTGCCCTGCTTGCAATAGCTGTCACAGCGCAAAATTAGAAGAGAGGCTGAAAAAGGCGAAACTGCAAGGCAGGGCACTCACGATTTGCCCGTGAGCGGGACGACCAGGACTTTATCGACCCGCGGGCCGTCCATGTCCAGCACTTCGAAACGAAATCCCGACAACTCAAAGTGATCCGCCGGTTCCGGAATGCGGCCCATCTGGGTTACGACAAAACCGGCGAGCGTATTGAACCCGTTTTCCTCCCGGTCCGGCATGTCGCCGATCTGCAGAAGCTCCTTGAATTCATCGATGGGTATCATGCCGTCCACGAGCCAGGAACCGTCTTCTCTCCGCACGGCGTACGATGGTTCAGGCTGAATCGAAGCCAGATCGCCGACAATTGACTTGAATATATCCTGCGGCGTGGCGAGACCCTGGATATCGCCGTATTCGTCAACGACAAGGGCCATGTGCATGCCGGACTGTTTCAGAACGCTCAGCAGCTTGAAGGCGGGCATATTTTCGGGCACGAAAAGCGGCTTGGACAGGGAACTCTTCAGGTCAATGGGTCGGCCCGCCGATATTTTCGCCCACAAGGTCTTTATGGATGCGATCCCGACCACATTGTCCTCAGATTCTTTATGCACCGGAAAAACGGAATGTCCGCTCTGCGACATTTTCCTCCAATTCTCCTCTGGAGGATCGTCCAGGTCCAGGGAGACGATGTCCGGCCGGGGAGTCATGACGGCATTCACCTTCCGATCGGTCAGCCGGAAGATGCTTTCGACCATGTCCTGTTCCATTTCCTCGAAGACGCCGCTCCGGGTGCCTTGATCGATCAGAATCTTGACCTCCTCTTCCGTTACCGGCGGTTCCTCCGACGGTTTGATCCGCAGTATCGCCAGGACCGCGCTCGTCGACAGGTTCAGTAAATGCACCACAGGTAGAGTGATTGAGGACAGGGTCCGCATCGGCTTGGCCACATTCATGGCGATCCGCTCCGGATTGTTCAATGCGATGCGCTTCGGCACCAACTCCCCGATAATAAGGGAAAGATAGGTGATAACGATGACCACGATTCCCAGGCTGATGGTTTCCCGATACGGGGCTATGGAGGGTATTCCGGCAAAATAGGATGACAATACAGTCGCAATGGTCGCACCACTGTATGCCCCGGCCAGTATTCCTATGAGCGTTATCCCGATCTGGATCGTGGAAAGAAAAGAACCGGGCGCATTCGCCAGTTCCAAGGCAACCGTTGCTTTGACTTTCCCTTCATTGACAGCCTGCTGAAGGCGCGCTTTTCGGGCCGAGACGACGGCTATTTCAGACATGGCGAAAACGCCGTTTAAGAAGACGAGAATCATGACAACCGCAATTTCCATCCATATGGTAGACACGATGAATCCCTCCACTGATACCGATAACCGCCGGCTAATTATAATGCGGAACAGATTCTACTGTAAATGGAATTAAGCGGCACACTTTCTTACTTTCACGAGATGGAATTCTCTCCGTTTAAGGGAAGCCCTGATTGTAATCAGTCGTCCTTCCCCTAAGATGGAAGTTGCCAAGTATCCTTCACGGCATCTCCTGTCCAATCCTGAATATAAAGATGCTTCTGAAGGAGACCGCAGGTTTCGTATGTTCACTTCTCTGAAGATATTTTAATCAACATCCAAGCTCTTCACCCTGCCATCACCTGCAGGACGCCTCCCAAGACTTTCCTGACCGGATTCGGTTATTTTCTCGGGCACAGATTCCAAGCATGTCATACTCGACAGGGGAGGTCTCTATGAAAAGGACCTTGTTCCATTTCATTTCTATTTCAATTTGTATTCTATTGCTTTCGGGGCCGATATCGAATCCCGAATAAAGGTCCTGGAGGAGATGCCTTTTTCAAAAGACGGTTGTGGACAGGGGCGGCAATGTTTTTGCGAACGGGACTTGTCACAGTAGTGCCTCGATATAGGGCTGCATGACCTTTTCCACACGGCACACTTTTGCGTATCGCATCAGATCACCAGTCTTGAACTTCTTGCGTTGCCGGTAGTATTTCAGGGCTTCCAGCGCGACATCCATGCCTATTTTGTTCCGATACTTGAAGCAATCGGCAATCGTCTTTTCGGGACTGTATACCTTTATGAGAATATCATCAACTTTGTGGTGTTCAATCCCCTCGTCGAATGCGGTGACGGCCTCATTATATCGAAGCTGTTTTTATCCCACCCTGGTTCCTAAAATATTTCCGTTGCGAAGTATATTGCGGCTAACAGGACAGTCTTGCGCATTAAATGGAATTGCTCAGACAGAATGATCAAGAAGTTATTTGCATAAATGCTACCTCTTATTTTGCGATCACCTGGCTCAATTTCTTCATCTCCGTTCGGGCGAAGACTGGTTCAGTTTGTTCCGTAAAATTGAAAAAAAAATTATCTTTTTTGTTCGGCTTACAACGATCTCTTTGCTTGCCGATGCGCTCTAGGCCGTACGGAGATTGGCCTGAGGAGACAAGTCATAGGTAATTTTGACATTGCACTCTTGCAAGACCTGTTTCCATTGCGGATCGGCTTGATCGGTCAGCAGAAGGTTTGGGGAACCTCACGATATCTCTTTACCAGATACCGAAAAGACGAATCGCTGGTTTCTGCCGAAACCGAAAAGTCCGAGAGCTGTCCCTCTTCGGTTCGGTGACGCGACAGGATTTCGGTCCGGAAAGCGACATCGATGTTCTTATCAGCTTCTCCAAAGACGCTGCATGGGACCTGTTCGATCTCATCGACATGGCTGATGAATTAAAAGAGATATTCGGCAGAGATGTCGATCTGGTCGAGAAAGAAGCGCTTCGCAATCCCTATCGCCGGGATACCATCCTATCAACAAGAAAGGTCGTCTATGCGACCTGAAGATCGCGATAAGGCCTATCTGTGGGATATAAGATTCCGCGAAAGCCGTGCAATCCTTCGTATCCGGTATCAGCTGGGGAAGCTTGACGCACTTTGGGGCACGTGGGAGGTGCTGCCCATCAGGATCACGGCTCCCGGCTGAAACTGATACGGTAGTTGGCCCAGATCACTTTTTCAGGGATCTCGGCCATGGAGTCGCACAGCCCCCCAGGAAATTGCAATGTTATTGGGAGTAACGTTGGCTCAGATGGAGTGGGAACAAACGGAAGATCCACGTCCCGCTGAATTACCCACCTGAGAGGGTCCATCCCCCCGAAGAAATAGTCCTTGAACGCTTCCTGCTCGGCCACGGTTAGTTCTGGAAGGTATCTATTTATCTGGGCGATGGATGTGTCGACGGGAACCCAGCCGTAGTTGGGCAGGTAAAATTCTGCCCAGAAATGTCCATCCTCCATTCCCGGGAACAACTGGTAGCCTCCGGTCGCGCGTGCAGGGATTCCAAGAGACCGGCAGAGCGCCGAGAAGTATATGGACTGCCCCCCGCAGTCTCCGTACCGGTGGTTATGGACGAAGACGGATTCCGGAATTTCTAATGCGCCGAGAGCGGCATGAGGCATGTGGCTGTATGTTAATTCATCCACGATATAGTCGTAAATCTTTCGCGCCGCGTAATAGGGATTTTGCTCACCGGCCGTTATTTCACGCGCCTTTGCCGCAATTTCAGGACTGATAAACGTGTTTTCACGGGATGCCGTGTAGAGGAGGTAAAGGTTGCTGTTCTTGTCATACGTTCCGACATTTGCAGGGTCTATCATGGTGAACCGCTGCTCGTAATGCGTGAATCTGAACTGAACCTCAATCGACAGGTCTGAGGACAGCCCGCCGAGCGGCACCTCCAGGTAGATATCGCCTATATCCCCGTTGATGTCGGTCTGATTCTTGAAATAGCTCTGCGGCTGAACCGAGACCACGGAAACATTCGATTGGCAATCCGATTGGATGGGTACCGGCTGCCACAGTTGCAGGACACCGCCCTGAGGAAGGAGGTTCCGTGGAATATTGTAGGAGGCGGTTCCGAGGTACGTGATCGGATTCCTGAAGGGTGTCCCTGAAAGCGGACCCGGGGTGGTCACATACGGTTTTAATGCTTGATATGCGCTACGATTCGCGTCCATCGCCTCCTGGAGTTGCCTCATGAGAGAAAGATCGAGATGAACAGCGGTATTTATGAAGCCCTGATAATAGTACGTGGCACCCTCAATAACGAGAGAATCAATCCGTGAAAGCAGGTAGTTTATCGTGCTTTCAGAAATCGAGGGAAATAGATCCGTAAGGGTGGAACGGACCATTTGCTCGGTGGCTGTATAGCCGTCGGTTATCGAGTCTAACCTTTTTACCGCCAAACGGCATTGTTTGACCAGCTCAATATTTCCCTCCTTAAGCAGAAGCGGCCACGCCTGCCTGTACTGTTGGAGCGCAGTTATATATGCCCCCGCTTGATCACTTGCAACGGCTTGATCGTAAAGGGTCTGCCCATCAGGGGACGAGTTATGCGAACCACTACAGCCGAGGATTGACAGGAAGGCCAGGAAGACAAGGATTAGCGAGACGTTTTTCATGTATCGGCTCCGTGCGATTTGCAGTTGGGCGTTCATCGGACCCGTTCTTTTCATGAAATTGGCAATTTCATTCGGGCGGACTAAATGGCACCGCCATTTTACTACCATCAACGGGAGTTGCTCTTCAAGGAAAAACGCGCAAAGGGGATAGCGCAAGGGATGCCCGGTCCGGATTGGCCCCCGGTCAGGTTCGCCATTGGAACGGCTCCGGGCTCACTGAATTAAAGGTTACATCCTAATCGCACGTCAAGCCCTGCGTTCTCATGAAATTTGCTTGCTTCGAAAAAAGTGGTTGTGATAGAAGATACGATCATGCTGAAGCGCCCGCTTACATGTCTCCTTCGCTTGTCGGCACACTTCTTCCTGCTTCTGTCCGCAATAGTAATGGCTGGCTGCGGAGGCAGCGGAAGTGATGGTTCTGCCCTTCCGGTGCAACAACTGCAGACGCTTCTCAACAATTCTGTAAGCGATGACGGCGCTCCGGGAGCAATACTGGCCGTGCAGTCACCCGCCGGTACCTGGGTCGGAGCGGCCGGCAAAGCCAGCCTTATGACGGGAGACCCGATGACTCCCGACATGCAGGTGAGGCTGGCAAGCGTGACTAAGCCACTGACCGCTCTCCTCGTCATGAAACTCGTCGAAGACAACATCCTTCACCTTAACGATACTGTCGAGCGGTGGCTTCCCGGACTAATTCCGCGCGGATCGGAAATGACGGTGGAGATGCTGCTCAGTCATAGAGCAGGTGTGTATAGCGCAACAGAATTGGAATCTCTCTGGAACGCGATACTGGTTAATCCTACAAAAAACTGGACCTCAAATGAAATTATAGCCCTCGTGCACGACCTGACGCCCATGTTCACCCCCGGAGAAACATACTACTATAGCAACACGGGCTATTACCTCCTCGGCATGATCGTCGAAGCAGCCACCGGCAACACACTGTCGGACGAAATAGAGCGACGGATTTTCAATCCCCTTCAGCTAACCCGCACCCACCTGGCCCGCCAGGGTCTCCTCACTTTTCCCTGCGCCCGAGGCCACGCATGGCTGCCAACGACCGGCCAGGTTGCTGATAATACCGATTGGAACCTTTCCTGGGATTGGACCGCGGGCTCGGCCGTGAGCTGCGGGGCGGATATGCTGATGCTCACAGCCGCACTTTTTAACGGGAGGATCGTATCCCCCACGACCCTCCAGAAGATGACAACACCGACGGAACCGGGCGGCTACGGATTGGGAATTGGTAAAGTTGAAGACGCATCCGTGTTCAACACCACCCTTATCGGCCATACAGGAGAAAATCCCGGTACTGCAACGTATTGGTACTACTTCCCGGACTATAGGACAACGATATTCGTGGCCGTTAACAGAAGTGATGTGAGGACCGCGCCCGGCCAGACGGTTCCTGTCGATGGAAGCACCATAGCCTACGATATTTTTGTGAAGGCATGGAGAATTCTTCGCTCCTCATAACAGCAGGGTACGTCTCTTCTTTCCGCGCCCTGTGGATGGTCCGGAACATGGAAAACAGAGTCTTTACACGATCGAGGAAAGCCGTGCCGATACAAACACCGCAAAGAGGTGCACTATGAAAATACAGGAGTTGAGTACGGTCACGTTGCGGATTTCGAGATCTATCGTTCTTTTTCTTTTGTTGGTGGTCGCCGTTTCTGCTTCGGGCTGTGGGAATGACAGCCATGAGGGAACGGGAATAGCGACCAATCTCCAACTGGTTGCAACCTTTGAGGGGGGAAACCTTTATCAGGCCGGTAAATTCAAGGTGTTGGAGTTGAGAGGCACCTACAAACAGATGGGACGTCAGTACGGCCGGTTAATGTCTTCGGAGATTTTGGCCATGTACGATGAAGTTGTCCGGCATTTCGGCGGAGATTGGGGCGCTCCTTCGCTGCAGGATTTTTCAATGCAGCTCTTTCAGCTATACCCCGCCCGCTATCAGGAACTAGCGGACGGCATCACCGAAACATCGGGAATTGATAAGAACAAAATAGCTGTCCTGAGTGAATTTTTTGACTATGTTATCAAAATGGCAGGAACTCCCTTCCATTGTTCGGGAATTACGGCATGGGGCGATTATACCGGGAACGCTCCCCTGGTTATGGGCAGAGATTTCGATTTTCCGCTGACTTTCCGCAATTTTGACCAATTTATCACCGTTGTTGTTTATAAACCGAGCGATGGAAGTAGGCCTGTTGCCATAATTACCTATCCGGGCCAGCTCGGATCCATTCAGTCTTTCAATGATGCCGGTCTGGTCCTGGAGAATAATGACGGCAGCAGCTCCGGCGACCCCAACCGCTATTTTGGGCAACGGGTGCCGTTCTTAGTAAATGATGTGGAAATGATGCTACACGCGACGTCTCTCGAATTACTGGACGCTGCCTTAAAAAACTCACCCGTTCATTATCCGTTGATATTCAATGTCGCGAGCCCTGACAGGGCGTATTGTTATGAAATAGCCACGTACGATGTCAAAAGGAGAGATGGAGATCCATCCGGACTGGTAATTGGCGTCAATCACTTCATGAGCCCTGGTTGGCCTGCTCCCCCACCAGAAAAGCAGGCGAGTATCGACAATTCCGTTACTCGATACAACAATCTCAATCTATTGGCCGAGAGGTACAAAGGGCAGATAAATGCGGAGCGAATGATGGCCATCCTTGACATCCCTGTCGATCAGGGAGGGCCGACACCCGTTGAATACAGCATCTATCAGTTTGTGTATGTGCCCGGAGAACTGAAACTCTGGGTCAAGGCCCTTACCTATAGCGACTGGACACTGATTGATTTGAAGCTCCTGTTCAATTAAACCAAGGTAGGGAGATCCATTGAATTATGATCCCTTCTGAGTAACTTCCCCCCAACTGTTTGGAATTGCTGTGTTTCATATAGTAGCGCCCTTGTCTATTGTGACCAGTTCGAATCCCAGCTCTTGAGCTTTCCGCTTCAGGTTCTGTATTGCCTTGGTCCGATAGCGCTGTTCGTAGTACTCTTGACCAAGATCGGTGTATGCGGTTCCGTGGGCAAGCATGGAGTAGATATGACGAGCCAACTTATGCGCAGCGGCAGTGATTGCCTTGGGTGCGCCCAGCCGTGCCCGGAGACGTCTCAGATATGCGCCGAGCGCGCTCTTGGAGTGAAGCAGGGTAAAGGCGGCCATGCGCAGTGCTGCGGCTGCCTTGTTAGCGGATGGCTTTGTTGCACTACTCAAGACCTTGCCGCCGATTATTTTGGAGGCGGGAGCCAGACCCAGCCATGAGGCAAAATGCTTCGATGACTTCCAGCGGCTCATATCCGTACCGATCTCGGCAAGAACCTTGAGAGCCGTGGAGGTATCGATACCGTCAATGTTTGTCAGGTCGACCCCGGACATACGGATCAGTGCGTCTTCCACCGAGCCGGCAGGCTCATCATGATCATCGAAGCTTTTCAACTGGTCCAGTATGCGGCGGTCACAGTCGGCAATCTTTATCTGGAAGAACTCATACAGTTCAACCGCCTGCTGCAGACTGAAGAGATGCTCGGGACGATAATTTCCCAGAGGTGCAGTATCGAGGGCACGGTTCCCTCAACTTCTGGTTATTGCTGATTATGCATTGAAGAAAGATGAAGAGAGGACCTCGTCTTCGTTGGTCCAGATGGGTCTGTTTTCTGAGGATGAACTTCCGTACAAGCCCAGATTGAGAGCGGTTGATGTCGTTGGTAATATCGTAGCCAAGTAGGCGAATCTGTACGTCCATCGGAATAATGGAAGTGCCAGAAAACTGTAATAACTGAGGCCTACGACGAAGAGTCCTTCGACCACAAGGCATATTCCCGGCGAGAGAACCTGGGTTGGTGGAAACACTCACGAGGAGAGCTGCCGAACGTCGCCATCCACGTGCAGGCCAAGAAGATAGGGAAGCGTGTCTTTGCCCTTGTCAACCCAGCAGAATGAGATATCCTTGCACTTTCTTACAGAAGTAGAGGTTGGGTTCGGACTCGCGGTGCTTGAGGAACGCGATCTCGTAGCCTCCTATCCCCAGGCATAGTGTGACTACGGAGGAGGGTGGCGGCTCCTTCCCATGATTATCGAGCCACGGGGGTAGCCAGGGCAGGGAGATGACCGATCGTACCGCAGAGATTTAAAGAACGCCATGAGCATCACTCCCGCAGGCAGGGCCTCAGATTGATACCCTTAGCCTTTACAACAGGGACGTCCCTAAGCCTACCGCACTGGAGTCTCTCCTCTTACCGCACTGGAATATTTTGCTGCCTACGACAAACAGTTGAGACGACACAAGATAGAGTAAATGGCATGAGAGTGGGTGGCAAGAAGTAGGAGAAATTGTTATGCTGTGTGGCGAATCGGGCTATGAGCGCGGCACTCTGGAACAGGTCATAGAAGATACGTCTCTGGCTATCAAGAAGTAGTTATTATAAGACAATAATCGACAGTCATGCGTAATTACCGGATTGTAATCGAGAAGGCAGAAAACAACTACGCGGCCTATTCTCCCGATGTGCCCGGCTGCATAGCCACGGGAAAGACAGAGGAAGAGACGAGAGCAAAGATGAAGGAAGCTGTCGAGTTTCACATCGCGGGGCTTGGCATAGAAGACGGAGATCCAGCACCGGATTCCGAGGGATAACCATGGGTCATAAGTTCTCAGATCTCGAAAAAGAGATGTCGCGTCAGTCGATACGCAGGTCAGAACAAGGAGCATAGTGGGCTTACGAGGACTATATTCAAAACCACCCATGATATGCGAGAGGCGGGTATTATGGACGAAGAGACGCACTCGAGAATCGTGGCGCGCCACAGGAAAGAGAAATAGAAAGGGGTACAAGGAACCAGCGGTTGAGCCGAACGTTTCCGTCCGCTATACCGCGACCCTGATGCCGGGCTGCCGACAAGATGCACAAGCCTTCCAAGCCTTTCAAGCCGATGTCTGAGTCGTAAGGAGTAACCGTGGGACCCGATTTTGACTGAAGATCCCGTCGCCCAGGCAGCCCCTTACATTCTTGGCAAGAGTCGTGATCTTCACCGCACGGAGTAAATCCCTGCCGGTAGTCTCCCTCCTGTATGCCTCAGTCTCGTTTTGTCCTTGCAAGAGCCAGAATCGAAACGGTATTAGTGACATGAGGACGGGAGCAGAGGGCGTCGCCCCAGACGGTAACGAATGAAACCGCGCCCCTACCTCCTCTCTGATCATCTTGATTTCCGTTTTACCGCGACAATCGACAAAAGGCGGAAGTGGAATGCACTGGCGAAGGGAGAAATCCCTCTCCGGGCCGCACACGAGGTCGACTCGCATCCAGTGAGTCCGGTCAGAACAGACAGGCGAAGCGTCTCGAGGGGCCGAGCCCTATCTTTGCGATCGTAGCGAGATCCTCTGACGAAACGCAAGAAACAAGACCCGGCCCAGTCCCTACTTCACCACTGCCTGCTCTGTGAGAACCTCAAGCTTTTTCATGAGGTCCGGTGCCGTAAGGTTCGGGAATAGCTGTGTAAGATAGATGGCGGCGAGATTGTGACCAGGATCGACAAAAAACTGCGTGTTGTAGATGCCCATCCATTGATAGGAGCCCTTTGACAGGAGAGTCCCATTGGCGACGGGATCTGCATAGATTCCCAATCCCAGACCATATTTGATACCCTTTCCTGCGAATCCAATGACGAAATCTCCTATCTCGTTCTGAACCATGAGGTTGATGGTGGAGGGGCTCAGGAGACGGGCACTTTCGAGAGTCCCGCCGTTGGCAAGCATCTGAGCGAAGCGCATGTAGTCGGCGGCGGTCGAATGAAGGCCGGCGCCGCCGGAGAAATAGGTTTTCGGTCCCTCATAGCCGTAAAGAGAATCGTAGATGAGGGATGGAGTCTCGGTCATGAAGCCCCGTGTGACCCTTTTGTCGACTTTGTTGAGACCGCCTTTCGGTGACGATTCATAGAGCGCGGCGAGGCGTCCGACCTTCTCGGCCGGCACGAAGAAACTGGTATCCTTCATCTTGAGAGGATCGAAGACGTTCTTTTGGAGGAACTTGTCAAACGGCATGCCCGATACCACTTCGACGAGTCGACCCAGCACGTCGAAGTTAAGGCCGTATTCAAAGCTTTCGCCGGGCTGAAAGACGAGGGGGCATTTTGCGAGGCGCTTCACGCCATCGCCGATAGTCCCGCTGGTTGTCCTGAAACCATCGGACACATCGTTATCCACATAGCACTGACCTATGACCGGCCAGGCGAAAAAACCGTACGTGAGGCCGGAGGTGTGGGAAAGGAGCTGGCGGATGGTAATGGGCGTCTTGGCCGGCTCGAGCCTGAACCCCTTCTCCGCGGTCTTGTCCATGACGAGGACCTTCATGTCCTTGAACTCAGGGATGTAGTTTGCAATGGGGTCATCAAGGGTAAAGAGGCCCTGCTCCCACAGCATCATTACCGCAACGGCCGTAATCGGCTTGGTCATCGAGCAAATCCGGAAGATCGTGTTATTCCGCATGGGCTTGCCGTCATCCATCTCTCCGAAGGCCTTCTGATAAGCGACTTTGCCGTTTCTCGCTACCAGCACCACAGCTCCTCTGATCTGCTGCTGCTTGGTGAGCGCGCCTTTCAAAGCACTGACGATTTCGTCGTTGAAGCGAATGCTGATTTTCGTTCCGGGAAAACAGACGTCAAAAGAATGAAATGTCCCCGGAAAGACATAAAGCTCCGTAGAAACCCCCATAAACCCCGTCAGCACTTTCATCGGTAATCTCCATTTTGATACTCCCGACGGACTTCCACATTGGTAGGTGCTATACCTGCATTACATCACCCCAATTCCCCATACATCTTTAGTTTCTTTCGCCACTCCTTATAATCAGGCATGAGCCGCCCTACCCTGCCCCAGAACTGGGGGCCATGACCCCTTACTTTGAAATGACACAGTTCATGGACGATCACGTAGTCGATGCACCCCAAGGGGGCCATGATGAGCAGAAGGTTCAGGCTGATCCGTTTTGTAAAGTTCGAGAATTTCGTGACGCTGGTTCTTGACATCCTGCTGCTCGGTCGAAACCCTCACATATATCCTATGATCATCGGTCCTCACATAATAAAAGGTGGTTTCACGATTAATCTTTACCGTTTATGACATTAAAAGCAAGATTAATCTATTTCAGTTTATAGAATAACAAACGTCCGTTTTCTTATGGCTGAGTCTTGCACGGGAGGGTAATCCGCGGCTCACGACGATACTGATTTTCAAATGAGTTTACCTCGCCCTTTGACCCCGCTGCTCTTGACACTACCCCTTTCAGTCCTCACGTTTGGTACAAAGATCCTTGGCCACTGGACCCGATGGCAAAACCTCTTCCGATATGCGGCGCTTCTGTGCCTATGCAGGGGATTCGGGCGGATAGATAACGAACGAAGAAGAAAGGCAGGGACAAGATGGACGGAAACGCGGAAAAAAGACGGATGGAAGCGGCCGACAGCGGCAGGGAGCCGTGGAAGAAATGGGGACCCTATGTATCCGAGCGACAATGGGGGACGGTCAGGGAGGACTACAGCGACAGCGGAAACGCCTGGGATTACTTCACCCATGACCAGGCGAGGTCCAGGGTCTACCACTGGGGAGAGGACGGCATCGCGGGCATCTCCGACGATAAGCAGGTCCTTTGCTTCGCCTTGGCCCTCTGGAACGGCCGTGACCCCATCCTGAAGGAGCGCATGTTCGGCGTGACGAACGGTGAAGGGAACCACGGCGAGGACGTGAAGGAGTACTACTTCTACCTCGACAACACGCCCACCCATTCCTACATGAAATACCTCTACAAGTACCCCCAGGGTCCCTACCCTTACACCGACCTCGTCTGGACCAACAGGGGGCGGAGCCGGTGGGAGTTCGAATACGAGCTTCTCGACACAGGGATATTCGATGAGAACCGCTATTTTGACGTGTTCGTTGAATATGCGAAGGATTCCCCGGAGGAGATTCTCGTGAAGATCACCGTGCGCAACAGGGGACCTCAAGCCGCTGACCTGGACGTCCTTCCCACCCTCTGGTTCAGGAACACCTGGTCCTGGATGGGGGGAACGCCGAAACCGAGGTTGTTGGCTGGCAGCAGGACAGGAGATACGGCCATCATTGAGGCGGTCCACGAGAAACTCGGCAGCCGTTACCTTTATACGGAAGGCCCGCAAGAACTCCTCTTTACCGATAACGAGACGAACAACCGGCGGCTCTTCGGCTCGGAAAACCCCACCTCCTACGTGAAGGACGGCGTCAACGACTACATTGTCTCCGGCAACAGGGAGGCCGTGAACCCGGACAACACCGGCACCAAGGCCGCAGCCCGCTACCACGTGCAGGTAGGGGCGGGGAAAACAGTCTCCTTCCGCCTTCGCCTCTCCAGGTCGAGCCCCGAAGAGATAAAGACCCTTCCCTCGACGAAAGGCGGCCCCTTCGGCCGCTCCTTCGACGAGACACTGGAGCAAAGGAAAAAAGAGGCCGACGAATTCTATCAATCGATCACGCCTCCCGCCCTTACCGAACAGGAAGCTACGGTGATGCGCCAGGCCTTCGCGGGTATGCTCTGGACCAAGCAATACTACTCCCTCGACGCCGAGAAATGGCTCGTGGAGCACCACGTCGATCCCCTGGCTCCATCGAGCCGTCCCCTTCGCAACAAAGAGTGGTTTCATATGGTTAACAACGACATCATTTCCATGCCGGACAAATGGGAATACCCGTGGTACGCGGCATGGGACCTCGCGTTCCACGCGGTCGCCTTTTCCGGCATCGATATAGACTTTGCCAAGCAGCAACTCAGCCTGATACTCAGGGACCTCTACCTCCATCCGAACGGCCAGATGCCCGCCTACGAATGGAACTTCAGCGACGTCAACCCGCCCGTCCACGCCTGGGCGTCCCTTTACCTCTATCGGCTGGAACAGGAGGAGCGGGGGAAAGGCGATATCGAATTCCTGAAGCACGTGTTCAACAAGCTCATGATAAACTTCACCTGGTGGGTGAACAGGAAAGACCGGTTCGGCAAGAACGTCTTCGAAGGGGGCTTCCTCGGTCTAGACAATATCGGCGTCTTCGACCGCAGCGCGGCCCTGCCCACGGGAGGCTATCTGGAACAGGCTGACGGCACGGCCTGGATGGTCATGTTCTGCCAGAACATGCTCGAGATCGCGACGGAGCTCGCCGCCCACGATCCGGTCTACGACGACCTGGCAACCAAGTTCGTCGACCACTTCCTTTTTATCGCTGCTGCCATGAACCGCATCGGGGGGACGGATATCGGGCTCTGGGACGAGGAGGACGGGTTTTACTACGATGTATTGCGCTTCCCCGACGGCAGGGCAACACCCCTCCGGGTCCGCTCCATGGTCGGCCTCCTCCCCCTCTGTGCGGTAACGATAATCGAGCCCTACCAAAGGGAGCTCGTGCCCCGCGTCCTCGAGCACGCCAGGAACCGGATCATGAAGATGCCGGAGCTAAGCCGGTCCATCCACGAGACCGGTCCGGAGCACCAGGGAGTGGGAGGACGAGGGATCATGGCGGTGGTCAATCAGGAAAAGCTCCGTCGCATACTGGCCAGACTCCTCGACGAAAAGGAGTTCCTGAGTCCCTACGGCATACGCTCCCTGTCCAGGTACCATGCCGACCATCCCTACACCTTCTATGTAGAAGGCGCCGAATACCGGGTGGACTACCTGCCAGCCGAGTCGAACAGCGGCATGTTCGGCGGCAACTCCAACTGGCGCGGGCCTGTCTGGTTTCCCATGAACGCCCTTATCATCAGGGCCCTTTCCCAGTTTTACCTCTTCTACGGGGACAATCTGAAGGTCGAATGTCCCACCGGCTCGGGGAGGATGATGAACCTCTTCGGGGTAAGCCGCGAGCTGTCCCACCGGCTCGAGAGCATCTTTCTCCCGGATGAGGCAGGGAGGCGGCCCGTATACGGCGGGATCGAGAAGTTCCAGACCGACCCCCACTGGAAAGACCTGATCCTCTTCTACGAGTATTTTCACGGCGACAACGGTGCAGGCCTCGGCGCGGGCCACCAGACGGGATGGACCGGCCTCATCGCACGGCTCATGCAGCTCTTCGGCGCAGCCGATGCACAATCGTATCTCGAAACGGGCAAGAAATATCACCCCGCCGAACGCCACAAAGCTGCGTAAGAGGAGGCAGTCATGCAGTCCTGGCCGAAACAGCCGGTCATCTACCTGATCAATACCTGGGTCTGGCTCAACGAGCTGAGACCCACCCCAGGAATAGATGCCACCCTCGCGACAGTGCCGGAAGCCGAATGGGACAGGATCGCCCGGTTGGGGATGGACGCCGTCTGGCTCATGGGCGTCTGGGAGCGCAGCCCCATGGGGAAGGATATCAGCAGCAAGAACAGGGAGCTCATGGCAAGCTTCTCCGCCACTCTGCCCGATTACAGAGAAAAGGACAACGTGGGCTCCGCCTACTGCATACGGCGCTACGAGGTGGACGAGCACCTGGGCGGGGCAAAAGGCCTCATCGCGGCCAGGCAGGCTCTCGCGAGGCGAGGCATCAGGCTCATACTCGATTTCGTGCCGAACCACGTGGCCCCCGATCACCCTTGGGCGGCTGCGCACCCCGAGTACTTCATCCGGGGCACCCCGGATGATGCCCGGACAAACCCCGGCGCCTTCATGACGGTGGGTCCGCACGTGCTGGCAAACGGCCGGGACCCCTATTTCCCGCCCTGGCCGGACGTGCTCCAGCTCAACGCCTTTTCCCCTGCCCTCCGCTTGGCCGCCTCAAGGACCATCTCCACCATTGCTGCCCAGTGCGACGGCGTCCGCTGTGACATGGCGATGCTCTTCCTCAACGACATATTCGAGCGCACGTGGGCCGGACGGACCGGCGCGCGGCCGGACAGCGAGTACTGGACCGAGGTGATCGGCGCCGCCCGGCAGGGGCACCCCGGCTTTCTCTTCATGGCCGAGGCTTACTGGGACCTGGAGTGGTCGCTCCAGCAGCTGGGCTTCGATTACTGCTACGACAAGCGCCTCTATGACCGGATGGAGCACGATGACGCGGAAAGCGTCCGTCTCCACCTCCTCGCCGACCTCTCTTACCAGGAGAAGCTGGTCCGTTTCATCGAGAACCACGACGAGCCCCGGGCCGCGACGGTCTTTCCGCGGGAGAAGGAGCGGGCCGCTATAGTGATCATCCTCACGCTGCCCGGCGCCAGGCTCCTCCACGAAGGGCAGCTCGAGGGCCGGAAGGTCAGGGTCCCCGTCTTCCTCAGCCGCCGTCCCGACGAGCCTCCTGACCGTGAATTGGAAGACTTCTCCCGCAACCTTCTTGCCGCGACGGCCCGGGAACCCCTGCGGAGCGGGACGTGGAGCCTCTGCGACCGACGGGGCTGGCCGGACAACCGGAGCTTTCTGAACATCCTGGCTTGGTGCTGGGAAAAGGAGGACGCCCGTACGCTGGTGGTGGTGAACTTCTCCGGCACACCCTCTCAGACGCTGGTAAGGACCCCCTGGGAAGACCTGCGGGGAAAAGGCGTGCGCCTCGAAGACCGGCTCACCGGCGAGGCATTCGACCGGCCGGGAGACGAAGTAGCCGGGAACGGGCTGTTTGTTTCCCTCCCCGCCTGGAAATGGCACTTCCTGGACGTCCGGCCGACGCTTTGAAAGGAATGAAGACCCTCTGCCCCGCGCTGTTCTTTTTCCTCGTGTTATTGTCGCCGCACCCGGCCCCGTTGGGAAAAACGGCGAGTGCCGGAACTGAGGCGAAGCATGTCGAAAAATACCATTCCGAGGCCGTGCTCATAGGCAAAAAGGCCTGACGGTACGCGAACTGCTGCGCATACATATCCTCGGCGAACTGCACAAGGTCCGCATAACTCCTGCCCGCTATCACTGTATCGTAAATTTCGGCCATCTCGCCCCCGAGAAGTGCCCCGTACTGCCTTCCCATCTGGCGCCAGTCGCCTGAAAGGACGATCACCGGAAAGCCAGCGGAGCCACCCGCACCTGATGTGCCATAGAGCTTCCCTCTTTCGAACTCGGCTACGGGGAACGAGGCCGGGGAATGGCTGGGATGAGGACCCGTCGCCACGTGCCGACAAGAGAAGCATGAGGACTGGGACGAGGGGTACGAGAACCAGAAGCGATCCGCAACAACCGCGCACAAAGACCTCCTGAAAAGCGAAAATGGCAGCGGCTACGATGTGTCAAAGGTCAAGTTCGGTGTTATCATGCCGGACATTCCCTCTATGCCAGGGCAAAGGAAGTTTCGCCCGGGCTTGTCAGGGCCCCTTGAGGCTGTTCCACGCGCTTCTCTGCGGAAGCCGCCTTCCAGATTCAGTCCCGTCTCTTTGAAGGGATCCATAGGAGTTTCACCTCTGAGTCAGTGCACGCTGCCGGTCTCACATAAAACAAGGAGGTGCCATAATTCGACACCCTCTTGTTGACAACTCTGTCCGCTTCTTATTTCGCGATTCCCTAGACTTTCCCGATGAAATCGATGATTCTTGGATTTGTGGCGATGATGACGAGAATGGTTACAAGCCACAGGACCGTCGTTCGAAGCTCCAGCCTCAGTATGACCTCCCTGGTAGCCACATTATCTTTTTGCTCCAAAGCGTTATAGATCTTGCAAGGCTTTCTGATAGCAGCCAGCCTTCGGCCGAAGGTCTTTTGACTCTCATCATTCATGGTGTCTCTTTTTGCCGCATAAATTCAACTCAAATAAGGGTTCCGATACTATTCGCTGCTCCCCATTTTGCAAATACAGGGTCCGTAAGCCGGAATGATCCCTTTGCGGCCAGTTCTGAATCAACAATGTCTCTGTCAATCAAGGATTTGAAGGCTCTCTGTGTTCCTCCCTGGGTGAGGCCGTGCTTCGAAAGGAATTTCGCCGAAAAGGGTTTGTCGGTAGGATCAACAGCAAGAGCAAGGACAAGTTTCTGCTCCGTCCTGGTTAACCCCGCAAATATTCCCTGAAAATCGAGCGACTCCATGGCCATAAACGATTGCTTCGCATTCTTAAGTGTCCCGGCACTAATATTCTTCTCCGCCATGTCCCAAATAACATGGGCCAAGCGTTGTACATAGCCGGTGTATCCCTCAACATAGTCATATACTTCCTCTGCGATCTTGCGGGGACACTTCTTGCCGGTGGAAGCACACCTATCGATAATAAAGTTCACCAGTTCATCTCTCGGTATAGCGTCAAGCCGAAACGGAAACGATGATTTATAGAAAGGCCGTTTCGAATCGGTGAACATATCCTGAAGTATTCGTCTTCTGCTCCCTATGAAGAAGCAGGATATTTCCCTGGATGTTTGTATCTGCCCCCTGAGAGATCCTTCGATTGCCGCGCTTTCGTCAAGCTTGGTGATTTCCTGGAATTCATCGAAGACCAACAGACATTTCCGTTTCTCTCTGGATAAGTACCGCGACAATCCTTGGAAAATATCTTCGATCAGGTAAGAAACACCTATCTTTTCGTCATAATGAACCGAAAGGTTTATTCCTTCAGGTGTTGTCTCGATAGTGGGTACAAGCCTTTTGAAAAGCGCCTTGAGGTTGTCAAGGAAGGAAGGGTGCGTGGGGTGCGTGAGGCCCTTACCGGTTGCTTTTGTCACCATAACGGCAAGCTTTTGTACGAAACTCTCCCTATCGGTTACCGGAAAGAAATCATGATACGCAGTTACTACATTTTCCTCATCTAGCGTCTTCATCATTTGCCGGACCAGAGATGTTTTCCCATATCTGCGCGGGGAGAACATCACCACGTGGTCAGAATTAACGACACGCTTTCTTAATTCCTCCAGCTCTGGTTTCCTGTTGCAAAAAGGTTCTCCTGGAAGAATAGGACCGACAGTAAAAGGGTTTTTCATCTCCATCTCCTGAAAAGAAAAATTATGCAAATTGCATAATTCAAATAGAATAATTTGTTTTGAATAAAATAGCAAAGGGGACCGGATCGTTCATTCTTCTTTCCCTTACTCTTTAAAAAAGGGGAGACAGCGAACTGTCTCCCCTTACAGGTGGTAATGGCCGGGACCGGCCAATGTTCATACGGCAGCGTATTTGCGCGCGGATAACGCGGCACGTCGACCACCATTTGGTAAAATGAAGTGTCCCGAAAGGATTACGTTCGCGGCTTACACCATTGCAATTGGTGAAGGGCGATAAGAAGGGTGTATTACACAGAAGCCGACAGGCATAATGCCGCCGTAGGTATCCTCTCATATAGAGTGGTAATGGCCAAAGTGGTGCTTGACGCATTGGCATTGCTCTAATATGCGGAGGACCAACTTCTGTAGGGGGTGTGGTTTCCCCTTAATCGGGGATCTATGTGAATCCCGAAGGGTTGGTCAGGACTCGTGGTATATCCACAAGTCTTATTGAAGTGTCTTTCCGCGTGAAGCGGAGAAAAATGAAAGTTTCGCCGAAGCTAATAAAAAAATATAATCTGAAAAGTATATTACTGAAAAAAAGAGGACGACGCAATGCCGCTCTCTTTTTTCAATGTATTCCGGAAAACTCGTGCATGAATCGGGATAGGAGAGGAGGGCCTGCAACATGGAAGAAGTCGCCCTCATCTTGTATTGGCTTACCGCATTCCGCAGCCTTATCTCGAACCTTGCATACTCTTCTGCTTGCCTTCCTTCCATAGAATGGACTATCACGTTCTCATCATAGGGAGGGAGGCCTTCGATGACGTCGGCAAGCCGGACAAAGACAGCCTTGTCGAGCAGATACCTGCCAATGGCTTCGGGGGAGACGCCTGGTCTCTTCTTTATGATCTCAGCCTTTTTCTTCCCCCGACCGTACAGCACGTCCTCGTCGTAGAGCTTCCTCACGCGCTCGACTGTACCGAAGGCTTCGATGGAGGCAGCCAGGGCAATACGTTCTTTGGGCCGGTCTATTCGCGTGTGGGCATACTTGAGGTTGAGCTGGCTTATCTCGATCTCCCTGATTTCTCGAAGATGTCTGTCCACGATCAAGAGCTTATCTGGGAGGGACCTATACGGTCCATCTCGTCTTTTATCACGGCTTATCCATATCCATGAGCCGCAAACGTCCGTGCGCCAACGCGTTTGATGATGATCTTGTCTTTTATCATCTTCCGCTTTCTCCAGGGCTTCACATATGCCTGGTAGAGATCGGCGAAGTAGTCGGGATTCTTCTTCATCCATTCTTTCTGGGCGGCCCTCTTCCGTGCCTTTCTGCACTCGGAGCGAGGGCATGACTTCTGCCTGTCCCCTACTCGGTAGTCGGGGGTAAAGTAACGCCCGCAGAAAAGGCACTGCTTGACCATGGTTCATCCCCTCCCGATCAAAAGTGATGGAAGGTCATACGGGTGTAGCGGCTAGAAAAGACAATAAGTGAGGTGAGAAAAGGGCTAAAGAACTACACTGGGAGGGATGAGGGCGGCGAACTGCGGATGCTTACAGGGGTGAAAAAATGAGTACCTTGCTTGGGGCGGTCACTTTTTCTGAGCAAAGATGGGTCAATTTAGCTGAGCGTCAAAGAAAGGGTAACAACCCTGGAAGGAGAGTTGAATCACGGCTTTCAGAAGCACCATCAATTACGGGTTGCAGATTGCACATTGCATTCTTGAGAAAAGAGGCAGTCTTATCGATAACCGTTGTTTCTTTATAATATTTGTTATAATCTGAGGCAAAGGCGAAAATCTTGATCTGTATATGCCATTATTTGGATAAGATTATGAGTCGGTCCTGCGGCAACTCGGTAATCCTGGCCTTCGGACTGCCAACTGATTACCCGGTTCTTGCAGTTCCTAATATTGAAAGGCAAAAGGAAGTGATATGATACACGGGCGTTCGATTCTTACAATCACCAATGAAATAACCTACCTCCCCGCAGTACAGGCATTTGCGAGAGAGTTTTCAAAGGAAATCGGGTTCGGACACGACGATCAGGAAAAAATTCTTCTCGCCCTCGAAGAAGCTGTAGTCAACGTGGTAGAGCACGCATTCGAATCGGATGAGCAAACGTTTCAGATTATCTTTGAACCATCGGCAGGCGGCATAAAGATCATTATCAAAGACAAAGGACTGCCATATGACCCTCGCTTCCTTCCGGGATATGAAAGACCTGATGATATTGATAATATTCCTTCCGGTCTCGGTTCTTTCATCATGAAGAAATGCGTGGACGAGGTATCTTTCTTTAACCTCGGGAAAGGGGGAAAAGAACTCCACCTCATAAAACGTCTTCCCGCGAAAAGTATCATCGAGCACGATAAGGCCACGGAGACAAAGCCAAACCCAAAAGCCCACGAAAAGACTGTTAATATATCCTCGCCTCCAGCATTCGAGGTGAGACTGATGGACGTGTCCGAGGCGTTAGAGGTATCGCGGTTGTTCTACCGGACATACGGGTATTCCTACCTGTCGGACGTTATGTATTATCCGGAAAGGATCGTAAACGCGAACCGGGAAGGTTTCATGCACTCGGTTGTTGCCGTGACTGATCGCGGAGAGATTGCAGGACACCTCGCTATGTTCAGAGATAGCCTCGACGATACTATAGCTGAAACAGGCAAAGGGGCAGTAAAGGAAAGCTTTAGGGGATTTGATCTGTTCACACAAATGCAGGAGTTTATTAATGAAAGAGCAAAAACTATAGGACTTAAGGGACTTTACGGACGGGCCGTTACGGTCCATCCTTTTTCACAAAAGATGACGGAAAAAACAGGCTATAAGGATTGTGCCATCCTTCTTGGCATTGCAACCGCGGATATCTCGTTCAGAGGGATAGCAGAAAAGCTTCCTCAGCGGGAATCACTTGTGTATTGTTTTCAAGCCGTCGATCAATTGCCCGTTACCTCTGTATACCTCCCTGCCAATCATGAAACCATCTTGCGTAAGATATATTCGAACCTTGGTCTAATAAGGAATTTCACTACACTACAAGGAGATACTCCGCTTGTAGATTTAACTGTGTTAAACGTGAGAGTCTCTCCTGAAACAAATAGTGCCGAAATTGTTGTTCAACATTATGGGGAAGATTGCGTAAAGGTCCTTCGAGACCACGTCAAGGACCTCTGCATCAAGAAGATTGAGCATATAACGCTCTTTCTTGATTTGGGAGATCAGGTTACAAGCTGGATATGCGAGGAAGTTCAGAAGATAGGATTTTTCTTAGCAGGAGTTTTGCCTTGCCTCCACTTCGAAGACACGCTGATACTTCAGTACCTGAACAACCTTATCGTTGATTTTTCTGAGATCAGGCTACACTCAGACATGGCAAAGGAGATAGCTGCGTACCTGGCAGCAAACATGAGTTAGGTACGTATCTGAAGAACTCCGTTTTTGTCGGCGATGGTCACTTTAACCTTGTCTCTTCGAACAAAATGGCTTTGCGCTCTCCCTTATCAACTCAGTGATGGAGAAGACAAGATGGCTATCTTCAGCCAAAGGCCAACACCAATTCACTGAAATCAATCAACATTGCCAGTTAGAAGTTTGTAGGAGCGGCAAAGCCTATAGGTGAAGGATATGCACTTACTAGAAATTTAGGTACGGCGGGAAAAACCATCATCGAACGATGGTTGCCGGTCGCCGACCTGAGGCTTGAGCGGGAGTTGTCCGAAAATTGAAAAGGACAATTGGTCGCGGCAAAAGCACATAAGAGGCTGCGCCAGTCACCACCGGAGGGTGAGGGCCTACTACCGACAGTCTATGCCGTTAAGGACCTTCCGGTTTATCTTTTGAGCGCTTCAAAAGCCGTCTTGGCAACTGGCGAAAACTCGTGGAAGCTCATCAGTTTTTCACAGGGCTGATCACTGCAAATCGCGCAGTTATCTAGGCCCTTTTCGCGACAGCACTGCCTGATAGCGCAAGAGTGACAATATGCGATTAGTCTTCCTCCGTCAGATTTACATCCATCACAGTTGATCTCCTCAGGCTTCAAATCAAATGCAAACTTCTCGCGATATAATGCGGCAGTTTTCGCCCTGGCGACATCATCGTCATTCTGGGTCGCCAGAAACGTAGGGCAATTGGAGCATACAAGGCCACAATAGGCTATCATCTGGGGCATAAGCAGTTCCTCCATATCCACGATGATACCACAAAAGAAGAACCCCACCGTGAATACCCTGTAACAAAAGCCGTAGGAAGCACCCCAGCCATCCGCTGAACTGATCGCTCGTATTCGGAGAATACCTATCCGCCCGTGTCTCTGCTTAGCTTACTACCTCATATCCCGCTTTCGTGACAGCTTCCGCCAGGACAGACCGCTCTGCCGACCCCGTAACCACGGCCTTCTTACCGGCCAGGTCCACCTTGACGTCGGTCACACCGGGCACTGCCTTGAGGGCCTTTTCAACTGCCATTGTGCAGTGCATGCACGTCATGTCCTGAATGTTGAGAACTGTTTCACTCATTGTTGTACCTCCTTTAAAGTTGGGTTATGAGTCTTCGCCGGCCTCTCATCAGCCGACGAGCTTCTTGCCGTAAGTCTTGAGGAGCAGTGAATTCGTCACTACGGACACCGACGAAAAGGCCATGGCAAGCCCCGCCCATTCCGGCGGAAGGAGCCTTCCGGTAAAGGGATAGAGGACGCCGGCGGCAACGGGGATGCCGATCACGTTGTAGATCAGGGCCCAGAAAAGGTTCTGCCTGATCTTGCTCAAGGTTTTCCGGCCGAGCCGGATTGCCCCCTCTACGTCGAGCAGGTCGTTCCGCACCAGGATGACATCGCCCGTCTCCTTCGCCACATCGGTTCCGGACCCTATGGCAATGCCGATATCAGCCTGCGCGAGGGCAGGAGCGTCATTGATACCGTCCCCAACCATGGCTACTTTCAATCCCTGTTTCTGATACCCCCTGACGATAATGATCTTGTCTCCCGGCAAGACTTCCGCTGCCACCTCATCGATGCCGACCTGCCTGGCCACGGCACCCGCGACCTTTCTGTTGTCTCCCGTGATCATGAACGTTTTCAGGCCCAGGCGGTGGAGGCGCCTGACG
>MVRP01000049.1 GCA_002067405.1 Syntrophorhabdaceae bacterium PtaU1.Bin034
GACGGCTCCCGTGGTCACCCGCTTCCTTGTGGAGGAGACCAAGGAAGGTCCGGGGAACATCAGGGAGGTGATCGTGCAGATGAAGGGCTACCGGCCGTTCACCGTTCCGAAGAAGTATTTCGAGGGTACGGACAAGGAAGTGGGCCAGTTCACGCCGTCGTTCATTCAAAAACGTGTTGCCCAAAGGATAATGAACCTCGCAGGCACGAACATCCCCGCCTGGGAAGCGGAGGCAACCGATTCGAAGGGCAAAAGGACACGTGCCCTTGTAAGTGAAAACATCCTTCCCCTCGGCGTCATTATGGCCGAGACCGCCGAGGTGGGCATGTATCTGTCCGAGTGGGGCCAGGGCGCCGGGACGAAGATTACGGGCACCCCGGTCAATTTCTATCTCTGGATAATGATGCAGGTGGGAGAGGGGATGACCAAATAGGTCGTTCTAAGAAACGAACGCTATAGAAGAGAGCTGTCAGTCTTTTTCCGGCCCGGTTGATCCTGTCCGCCCTGCCGAAACGGTCCGCTGTTCGCTCGCCACACCATCAGCGCATGAAGTGCAACAAGTGCGGCAAAGAACGATGACAAATCCCGCGATTTATAGTCGGAATGCCGCCGACGCGTTGTAAGTGAATGACCCACACCTAATTCATCCCCGGGCCGATACCAAAATTCCTTTACTTATTCTATTCTGCTCTATGAAGACAGGAGAAAATACAGCTGTCGTTGTCGGCATCAAGAACGACACTTGTAGACTAATGAAGGACAAGGAGGAAAATAATGGCAAATACCAACGAGACTGATTTCTATGACAAGATATTTCCCGTTCCTGACAGGGTGAGGGAAAAATCGTACGTGAAAAGCAGGGCCGAGTACGACAAAATTTACAAGGAATCGATCGAAAACCCCAACGCGTTCTGGGCAAAAAAGGCCGAAGAGAGATTGAGCTGGTTCAAGATGTTCGACAAGAACAAGGTCTCCGACTGGTCCTTCGGCGACGATCTCCATGTGAAGTGGTTCGAAGGCGGGAAGATGAACGTCAGCTACAACTGCCTGGACCGGCACCTGGAAACCAAAAAGACGAAGGCTGCGATAATCTTCGAGGGAAACGATCCCAACGATTGGAAGATCTACACCTATTTCGATATGTATCGTGAGGTGAACAAGTTTGCAAACGTTCTGAAGAAACTGGGGATCAAGAAGGGAGATCGCGTTTCTATCTATCTGCCCATGATAGCCGAGCTGGCAATCACCATGTTGGCCTGCGCCCGCATCGGTGCCGTCCACTCCATCGTTTTTGGCGGCTTTTCCGCTGAAGCACTGAGAGACAGGATCAACGACTGCGAGGCAAAACTGCTCATCACCTGCGACGGGAGCTTCCGCGGCGCAAAGGCAGTCCCGCAGAAAGAAAACGCGGACAAAGCGCTCGCGCAGTGTCCTTCAATAAAGACTCAGATTGTCGTCAAACGCACGGGCACACAGGTTCCCATGGTTGAAGGCCGGGATATCTGGTACGAAGACCTGATGGCCGGAGCAGAGCCTTACTGCAAGCCGGAGGAAATGGATGCGGAAGACCCGCTGTTCATTCTGTATACGTCGGGTTCAACAGGCAAGCCGAAGGGCGCCGTTCATACACAAGCCGGTTACCTTCTCTATGCCTCCATGACCCAGCAGTACGCCTTCGACGTGAGGGACGAGGACGTGTACTGGTGCACCGCCGACATCGGCTGGGTTACGGGTCACAGCTATGTCGTATATGGGCCGCTCTGCAACGGGTTCACCAGCATCCTGTTCGAGGGCGTTCCCAACTATCCGGCCTACGACAGGTTCTGGGCCGTGATCGAAAAATACAATGTCAACAATTTCTATACCGCCCCCACCGTTATCCGCTCGGTAGCGAAGGAAGGCGATGAGTGGGTTGACAAACACGACCTGTCCTCGTTGCGCGTCCTCGGTTCCGTCGGCGAACCGCTGAACCCTGAAGCCTGGTGGTGGTTCTACAACAAGATCGGTGGCGGCCGTTGCACGATTGCCGACACCTGGTGGCAGACGGAGAACGGCGGACACCTGATCCTTCCGTTGCCCGGTGCCATCGACATCAAACCGGCCAAGGCAATGCAGCCGTTCTTCGGAATCGTACCCGGAATATTCGATGTTGAGACCGGGAAAGAGATCACGGGCCCGGGAAGTGGCGCGCTTTGCATCAAGAACTGCTGGCCCGGCATGTTCAGGGGAATATGGAACAATCCCGACCTTTACAAGGAGAACTACTTTGTCCAGTACCCGGGGACCTACTTCTCGGGTGACGGCGCCGAGCGCGACAAAGACGGCGACTACAAGATCACCGGCCGTATCGACGACGTGATCAATGTCTCCGGCCACAGAATCGGAACGGCAGAAGTCGAAGCGGCACTGACGTTGCATCCTGACGTTGCAGAGGCGGCTGTGGTCGGCTTCCCGCACGATATCAAGGGGCAAGGCATCTTTGCCTATGTTACGCTCAACAACAACGTTGCGAAGGCCGATGCATTGAAGAAGGATCTGATCGCTACCGTCCGGAAGGAGATCGGACCTATTGCGACGCCTGACCAGATCCAGTGGGCCGACGGGCTTCCGAAGACGAGGTCCGGGAAGATCATGCGCCGTGTCCTTCGGCAGGTTGCGGCCATGAAATTCGAAGACTTCGGCGACACCTCGACACTGGCCGAGCCCGGCGTGGTCGATGACCTGGTAGCAGAAAGGAAGAAACTGGCATAAAGCCGACAAGTCCAATAAAAAAGGCCGGAACTTGCGTCTCCGGCCTTTTTTATTGGACCTTAGGAAATGTTATAAGGCCGGAAGGTACGTTGTTTGCAGTATGGAATAAGCTGTCGAGGGGGACCGAGGAATCCCCCCCAACCGGCAGAAATCAATCGCAGAGCAGGCGATTGACAAGTGAATGCAAGACTGCGGGCATGGCCTATTTAAGCCTCAAAGACATGAGGATCATATTCCTTTCCCTGCTCTCCATCCTGAAGCCGCAGTGGTTGAGAACATTCAATATCGGGACATTTTCCCGAATCGTTTCAGCGTTGACGACCTTGAAATCGAGTCGCCTGGCGAGGTCGAGGCATGCTTCCGAAAGCATGCGGCCGAGCGTCTTCTGTTGCCAGGAATCGGTGACGATCACCGCGTATTCCGCCTCCTCGCGGCGGCGGCACTTAATAAGCCGGGCGATGGCAACCAGTTTCTTCTGATCGTCCTCGACCAACTCGGCAACAATCGCCACCTCGTCATCGGGGTCGATATTGCAGAACCTTTCCGCAAGCTCCGGCGTCGGGCTGAAAGGCGACAGGAACCGGAGCCACAGGGAGCGGGGCGAACAGCTTTTGACAAATTCCGTCCAGAGATCGATATCATGGTCCGTCAGGAGCCTGAGATGGACCACGCGGTCGCCGAGGGTCACGGTACTGCCTTCCAGAAAGCGATCGAGCGCCTTGATCCTGACCTTATTGACCTGACGGGCATAGCCGTACATGCCTGCGAGGACTTCCGCCGCCATCTCCGGGGTGGAGAACACGGGAATACCCTTTTGCTCCATCCGGATGACATGGTCCATCATAAATTCCTTGCAGGCCACGCAGCACAGGACCGGCTTACCCTTGTAGTCGATGGCTGCGAGCGTATCCACGTATGAGCCGAGCATCTCGCCCTGAACTATGACGATGAGGCTGTGCACATCCTCACTGAGCATGCCGATTTCAATGATCTTCTTCATCTGGTCCGGAGTCATGCTGAAGGAGCAGTCCACGGGGTTTTGGACATTGAGATAGCCGTCAAGGACCGCGGCCAGCCGATCCTTCAGGTGAGGTTCGAGCGTGGCCAGCCGGAGGTTGCTGGTGTAGAGCATATCGGTGGTGGCAACCCCCAGGGAGCCGGTATAGGTGACAACGAGAACGCCCGGCCCTTTTGGCAAAGGCTGCTTGGAAAAGGCGCGGGTTAACGAGAAGAGATGCTCGTTGTCGCGGGCGCGGATAACGCCGCTCTGGCGGAAGGCCGCGCTGTTGATCTCATCATTTCCCGCCATCGAAGCGGTGTGCGAAGAGACGGCCTTTTTTCCCGCTTCGGTCCGCCCGGTTTTCAGGACGATAACCGGTTTGTTCCGGGAAATACGCCCCGCGACATCCACGAAGCGTTGTCCGCTCGTCACATCCTCCATATAGAGGGCAATGACCTTGATATTCTCATCCTGACCCATGAACTCGAGGATATCCGCTTCGTTCACCTCCATCTTGTTGCCGATGGTTGCAATAATCCCGAAGTCGAGGATGTTGCGGAGCCCGGTGAGCATGCCCGCGGCATAGACTCCCGCCTGGGCAATGAGTCCCACATTCCCCTTGCGTAACTGCTCTATTATACCGATCGACTGGACCATGTTATGATGGGTATTGATAATGCCCGAGCAGTTCGGGCCCAGAAGATGGCATCCCTTCCGCGTGATCAGGTTCTTGATGTCCGACTGGATCTTTCGTCCGGCCTCTCCGGTTTCCGCAAAACCTGCCGTCTCCACCACAAGATACTTGATGCCCTTTGTACAGCAGTCCTCGATGGCTTTCGGGGCGGCCTGGGCGGGAACAATGATGATAGCCACATCGACCGGATCTTCCACGTCGAGAATGGAAGGGTAGGCTTTTAAGCCCAGTACGGTCTCTTTGCTGTGATTGACCGGATAGATCTTTCCGGAGAAACCGTGAGAGATCAGGTTCTGCATGACATTGAATCCCAGCTTGCCGGGAGAATCGGTGGCGCCCAGAACCGCGATGCTTTGAGGGTAGAACATCGTGTGCAGATTGCCCTTTGCCGTCTGGACCTCCGTGTCGGCAGGCCGGGGGGTGTGATCGATGAATATCCTTGCATCTACCGCCAGGTAGTCCGAAGGGTAGAGAACGACAGGGTTCAAATCCAGTTCCCTGATCTCAGGATGCTGAATTGCCAGATCGGATACCTTGAGAAGCAGGTCCTTTAACGCCTGGATATCGACCGATTGGCCCCTGTACCCCTTCAGGAGAGAATAACCCTTTATCTCCGCGATCATTTCGGTCGCTGCATCCTCGGTGATGGGAAGCACGCGGAAGGTGACATCCTTCAGCACCTCCGCAAAGATGCCCCCGAGGCCGAACATAAGCACGGGTCCGAAATTCTCATCCCGCGTGACACCCACAATGGCCTCTACCCCGGCAGGAGCCATTCTCTGCACCGACACGCCGATGACCTTTTCATTCTTGAAACGCGACAGGATATCCCGGTAAGCCTCCCTGACGTCTCTCTCGTTTCCCAGGTTCAGTTTTACCCCGCCCGCATCGGTTTTGTGAACAACGTCGGGAGAGACGATTTTCAGGACAACCGGGTAGCCGAGGCTGTTGCTCATCTCGACCGCTTCGTCTTCGGATGAAGCGACCATGCAGCCGGTCGTCTTGATGCCCACGCTTTCGAGAAACCGCTTGCTCTCGTGCTCCATCAAGAACTCGCGGCTGTCGGCCTCCGGTCCCCGCATCACGCTCCCGTTGTCCGGCCGGCCCGCACTCTCGTCGTATGTGTGGTTTTCCTGTTCCATATCTTGTCGTCTGATATTCATGCCGAGACTGACTGATTATTTAATAACACGGCCAAAATGTGAACGGTATCGGAGAGGTGCTGGTTTTTTTGTCAGCGAAAAGGGCCTGTTGTTTGACGGACAACGACTGACAGGGGTAGAGAGACGGACGGGTGTTACCGGGATTCAGAGGATCAGGTTGTTTTTTACCGCGTAGAGGGTCAGCTCCGCATTCTTTTTCATATCCATCTTTTCCAAAATGCGTGTCCGGTACGTGCTGATGGTCTTCGCGCTGAGGCAAAGCTCTTCCGCCACTTCGCTTACCGACCTGCCCATGGCGAGCATCAGCATGACCTGATACTCGCGGTTGGACAGCTTTTCGTGACGCGGTTTTTCCGCTCCGGCATCCAGTTCGAAAGCCAGTTTTTCGGCGAGCGACACGGTGACGTATTTTCCGCCTCTCGAGACTTTCTGGATCGCGCTGATCAATTCATGAGGCGCGCTTGCTTTGGTAAGATACCCTGCGGCGCCGGCACGCAGCATGCGTACAGCGTATTGCTCCTCCGGATGCATGCTGAGAATGAGGACGGGCAGCTTCGGATGCAGGGCTTTGATCTCTTCCAGGATTTCCAGCCCGCTCCTCCCCGGCATGGAGATGTCGAGAAGGATCAGGTCGTAATCCTTCTTTGCAACCTTGTTGAGCACTTCCTGCCCGTTTCCCGCCTCGTCTTCCACAACCATGTCCTCCTGGCCCGCCAGGATTTGCTTGATGCCCTCACGGACCACGGTGTGATCATCGGCAACAAGAATTCGTATCATGTCAGCATTCTCCTCTGCGGATGGGTATCCGCACCTTGATCGCGGTCCCCTTCTGCGGTTTCCCGGTAATGCTGACACTGCCGCCCCACAGATTGACCCGTTCGCGGATGCCCACGATCCCGAAAGACTTTGGGTCGCCTGCTTGTTCCGGGGTGATCCCTTTTCCATTGTCGGAAACGTCGAGGCAAAGCTCTTCCCCCTTCTGAAACAGCCGGACCTTAACCATGGTCGCTTCGGCGTGGCGCGCGATATTGGTAAGGGTTTCCTGAAAAACGCGAAAGAGCGTGGTGGCAAGATCCTTTTCGACCGAACCGTCCTTACAATTGAGGCGTGCCTTGCATTGTACGCCGGTTCTCCCCTCGAACTCCTGGACTTGCCATTCCATTGCTGCGATAAGGCCGAGATCGTCGAGCAGGATGGGCCGAAGCTCCGTTGAGATGCGATGCACGCTGTCAACCGTCGCATCTACAAGAGCCGCCATGCGCTGGACTTTTCCGGCAAGAGGTAAGTCCCCGGCGGGCAGACGGGCGCCCAGCCAGGCGAGATCCATCTGAAGCGCCGTAAGGGACTGCCCCAGCTCATCATGTATCTCCCGGGCAATCCTGGTACTCTCTTTTTCGCGGACGGATTGGAGGTATATGGAAAGGTTACGCAGTTGTTCGCGCGAATTCGCCAGCTCTTCTTCCGCCCGCCGCTGCTCGGTAATATCTTCGTACGTAATGACTATCCTCTTTTCCTTGCTCAGTCTTTCCCCGATCCGGGAAGATCGCATGCGGCAGAGAATGTCCCGTCCGTCCTTGCGGCGGCATGGAAATTCAGATACGAATGTACGCTGATGCTCGAGGGTGGTATAGAAGTGGCGGCCGATCTCCTCAGCCTCCTCATCGTTCCGGTAAAATACGGTAACGCTCTTGCCGATCAACTCTTCAGGATGCCACCCGAAGACTTCCTCGACTGCGGTGTTGGCGAAGTTGATCTGACGGTTTTGCAGGCCGACGACTGCCTGCGGGATGGCGTCGAGGATGGATGCTTTCAGGGCATCCAGTTCCTGAAGACTCTCTATCAGCTTGCTCCGGGATTTTGAAATGGTCTCAGCCCTCTCCCTGTTCATGGTTCGTCCTTCTCTCCTCTCTTGTCTCTCGCACGCGCGGGACCCCGAGGATCTTGTGTTATCGTCCGGACAGTCCTTTCTTGATTGTGGTGACGAGGAAGGTATTGCCCGAAACTATGAAAAATTTTACCAAATTGCGCCTGGTAAATAAAGGAAAGGCCCGTTTTTGTCCTCTGTCCGCTTGCCCTCCTGCCCGGCCCTCCATTTTTCCGGTTGACAAAGAAACCGGTCCCCTCTACCATAGAAATGGGCGGTTGTGCGTGGTATGATAGCGCCCCAGACATCGAGACCGGTCGGTCTGAGATCTCCGGACCCATAAAAAAGACAAGAAAGAAAGCCGAGGAGAAACACATGGATCTCGTTCGTCAGGAAGTCTGTGCTTTTTCGGATTCCAGGGCGTGGTTGACAGTCCCCGCTCTGCTGGTTGCGTTCTGCCTCGCCTTCGCGCTTCAGCCAACCCCGGCATTGTCAGGATCAAACGATCTCTGCGAACAAGCCGGGTCCCTGATGAAACAGGGAAGAACCGTGGAAGCCTCCACCCTTCTTCACACTGCCCTTGAAGGGAATCCCAAAGACCGCTGTTTGACCGCTCAGTACCTTGCCGCGTTGGTTCAACTGGGCGCCTATGACAAAGCCAAGCAGCTTTACCTGCAAAATAGGGACATGGCGGAGGGCATGAGATCCGTGAGCCGGGATGTTGCAGCTGCTTTGTTTCATACGGGGGATTACAGGGGAGCCCGGAGGCTCTACGAGGATGCCTTTGAATTCGACAATTCCGATGTGGAGGCCCTGAAAGGGATTATCTTCGCCTCCTGTAAGCTGGACGAATATGCCACTGCCGAGAAATACTGGCAAATCGGCAGCAGCCAAGGAAACATTCCCGGCTACATCCTTGCAGAACTGAAGGTGTATCTGTTGCACCGAATGGGAACACCGTTCATGGCTCTGGAGTCTGCACAGCAGGCAGGCATTAAGGATAAAGACCGAATGGGAACACTCGCGGCGGATGCGGCTGCCAAAAGGGTCAAATGGGACGAATTCGACACGGCGATCCGGATCCTGGAAGAGGAACTGCGGCTGCAGCCGGATAATGTGAAAGCGAAACATGAATATATCGTTGCCTTGAGCAAGAAATACAGGATGAAAGAAGTCCTCGAACACTATTCGAGCAGCGAGAAGATGGACGCCCCGGCGCCCTACACGGTAACCGAAGCGGTTGCAGACGCGTACAGCTACCTGAAGCAGCCGAAGGAGGCCGAGAAGTTCTACAAGATCAGGCTGGAACAAAACCCCGTGGCCCCTTTCAGGCCGCACCTGGGCCTTTTTACCACTTATACGACCCTGCGGGAATGGGCAAAGGCGGAACAGGAATGGAAAAACATCGAGAACCTCATCGAGAACAATGAAGTAAGCTGGATGGAGAAACACGAAGCCCTGACGGCGCGAGGCTGGTTCCTGATCGCCCAGGATAGACTGGCTGAGGCCCAGTCTTTTTTTGAGAGCCAGCTACGCGAGGCGGGCCTGGATCCCGGTTTCAGGTCGGGCCTGGCTCACACCTATGCTTACAGAGGATGGCCGCACAAAGCACTCGAACAGTTCAGGATAGCCGAAAACGTAAAGCCCGAGGATGTCCCCACCCGGGCCGGAATGGCGCAGACATTGAGTGATCTCGATCAGAACCGTGAGGCCCGGAACCTGGCATCGGAGCTCTATCGCACCTATCCTTACGATCTTCACGTAAAAGACGTATATGAAACCCTGAGGTTAAAAGACGGCCATGTTGTCGGTGGAGACGCCCGCTTTATCAACGAAGCTCCCGGGGCAACGGAGTACCGATTTCAGCTGAATGCGGCAACCGGCATCACACCGATGTTCCGGATATTTGCAGACGTACTGCACATGCGAGCCTATGAGACTGTAAGGGATGCAAGATCCGACTCTACCTGGGACAGGGTCGGCGCAGGTTTCAGTTGGGTGCTCACTCCAGGTTTCACCTTCACCCAGTCCGGAAGCTGGGACTATGTCGAGAAGGCCGATTTCGGCTCGACAACGAAGATAGCATGGAATCCCGATGATCATTTCAAGGTAAGCGCCGGCTACGAGTCATTCAGCCTGGATATACCGCTGCGCGCCAGGGCTTTGGGTGCAAGGGGCCAGACCGGGTTACTTGAGCTAAGGTACCACGAAAGCGATCTGAGGGACTACGCCCTCTTTCTCCAATCCAACTGGCTGTCCGACGGGAATTCCAATCCGTCCGCAGTCCTCGGATTTCAGCAGACCGTCATAAACAAACCCGACTGGAAGCTCCGGGTCGGCCCGGAATTCTACTATGCACGGTATAGCAAGAACGCCGATGCCGTTCCCTATTTCAGCCCCATGTTCGAATACAGCCTTGTGCTGAAGCCGGTGTTGCAGATAACTCACCTTGAACGGTACGACAAGAGTTTCCGGTCATATGTCTACGCCGACGTGGGGGCTTACAAACAGCATGCTTTTAATGTCTACCCTATTGGCGGCTTCGCGTACGCGCAAGAGCTCAAGACGTCCAAAACCTTCTCCGTAAGGTGGATGGCAGGTTATGGTGCGAGAGTTTACGACGGGAGGTATAGCAATGTGCTGGAAGTGCTTCTTACCCTTAACAAACACCTGTAGAATACTCCTTGCTGCCCTGCTCGTAACCGTCGGAGCGTCGCTCAGTTGTGCTGCCTCCGACAAGGTGGTCGTTGTCGCATACCACGATATTACGAGAGAAGTCGTTGCTGAGGAGGACATTACCCCGGAGGAGTTTATCGAGCAGCTCGATTTTTTCAGAACAAACGGGTACCGTCCCGTGAGTATTTCCGACGTGGAGGCGGCGGCCAGGGGGCAAAAACCGTTGCCCGACAAAGCTATTCTCCTCACATTTGACGACGGTTACATCAGCTTCTACCAGGTCGTCTATCCGGCCCTCAAGGTCTTCAATTTTCCCGCGGTGCTGTCCGTGGTGACATCATGGGCGGACGGAAGAGCCAATCCTGACGGCTTCTATCGGAACAAGAAGTTCATGACCTGGGATCAGATCAGGGAAGTGGCCGATTCCGGGCTCGTCACCATAGCATCTCACACCGACAGCCTCCACCGCCACGTGCGTGCGAACCCCCAGGGAAATGTTGAAGCAGCTATGACCACCTTTATTTTTGACGAAAAGACCGGATCCTACGAGGCTGAAGATGATTACCGGCGCAGGATAGCCTCCGACTTCGCCCGTTCGTTAAGCATTTTCCAGCAAAACCTGGGATTCAGGCCGACAGCCCTCACATGGCCCTACGGTGCGTATAACGAGCTTGCGATCGAGGAAGCCAAAAAATTCGGCTTTCGGGTGTTCCTGACCCTTGACGATGGGCTGGCGGACATAAAAAGCCTTGATCGAATGAAGCGTTACTATGCCCAGACCATGCTGTATTGGGTGCCGACATTCAAAGAGGAGCTGACGCAAGGGCTGCTTGACCAAACCCCGATCAGGGGCGTGCAAATAGACCTGGATAAGATCATTGATCCCGATTCTTATGAGAACAGCGACCGTAACCTGGGGAAGTGCCTCGACAGGCTCGTGGCATTAGGCGTGAATACGGTCATCGTCCAGGGGTTTTGCGACACGGAAGGTACGGGCAATGTGAAATCCGTCTATTTCCACAACACGGTGCTGCCCGTTCGCATGGATTTCCTGAGCCATGCAATCAACAGGATAAAAAGCAGGGAGATCCAGGCGTATGTCTGGATGCCGTCCTTAAGCTTTCTGCTGCCGAACCAAAAGATCAATGCGGACCTGCAGGTGCGGGAATTCAAGGACGGCAGGATCCGGCCCTCTACTTCCTCCTATAAGAGACTATCGCCCTTTGATCCGAGAAGCCTGGCCATATCCAGCAAGATATTCCGCGACCTGGCTGCTTATGTTGATTTTGACGGGATCCTGTTTCAGGACGATGCCTACTTAACCGACGAAGAGGATTTTCATCCGAGCGCTTCAGAAGCCTTCAAAAAGGCCTTCGGCAAGGAACTTACCCCCGCAAATGCAGCAAAGGCCGGGATCAAGCCGGAATGGATCAGGCTGAAGACAGAGGCCATTGACAGATACATTTCTGAACTCGTAAAGACCGTGCGCACCTACAGACCTCCGGCGAAGATCGCGAGGAACATATACAGCGAGGTAGTTACCAACCCTACATCCCGGGAATGGTTCAGCCAGAGCCTCGAGTCGTACTTGCAAAATTACGACTATACCGTGATCATGGCCTATCCTCAGATGGAGAAGGTCGGCAGCCGGGCAAAGATCAGGAAATGGATGTTGCACATGGTCAGCGAGGTAAAGAAACACCAGGGGAACGACAAGGTGGTGTTCAAGATTCAGGCCTTCGACTGGCAAAAGAACACATGGATCAAAGAGAGGACGCTGAAAGAGGAGCTGTCCTATCTGCTTTCGCTTGGAGCGAGGCACATCGCGTACTATCCCGACGGAGTAGTTGAGGACAGGCCGAAGAGGAATGATATAGCAGACATTATTTCCGGTCAGGAATTCATCAGGAACAAAGGACGAACCCTCAGGAAATAGGTAGGAGGACGGCGGGGCGGGTGGGTCGCGTGTGCAGTGATGCACGCGACCCACCCGCCCCGCCGTCCGACCCTTCATCTTATCCAGAAAGGACGTTCTATTCTGGCCCGCATCGAACGCTGCTTCTCCTGGGGAACGGCCAGGCGGATGTGACTGGAGCAGGCCATCTCACCCATTGCGACATCAATGACTATCCGATCATATTCTTTTGTTTCCCCTAGCGGATTCGAGTCAACGCTCACCCGGGAGATATTTTCACCGTCGGCTGTCCGTAGCGCCGTCCTTTCGCCTCTCAGTCTGAATCTGAGATAGTTGTAAAGGAACCATAGCACAAAGAAACCGGCTGCAATCAAGCCTATCGCTCCCGCTGTTTTAAGCAGCCCGATCAGTGCGAGAGGGCTCCCTCCGGCGACGAGTCTGTCCGGCACTGAATTGATGCCTAGAGAGAAGAGCACTACCTGGAACACGGGCAACAAACAGTAGATATAAGCGCCCCAGAAAGCAATGGTGATTGCTCTCTCCAGATTCAGCCTGAGCCTCGACTTCAGTTCCGGCCTATCGATGATCTCAGTGTATGGATCCCCCTGTCCGGACTCTTCCATGCGACGCATATTTTTGACCTCCTCGTGAGTAGTCTGTAAACGGCACTAATACAGGCCAGGGCGTTAATCACCCAGTAAATGGCCGGGTACCATATGATCCAGAAATAGATCTTTGCAACGGAGATCTGCTTTTCATATCGGAAATCCATGACGAGACTTACCAGGAATTGCCCGAAACACAACATGGCTATGACCGAGCGGGTGCCTGTCCAGCCCGGGATCATGTGGTGAGAGGTTGCCCTGAAGGTTTCGACGAAAGACGGGTACGAATAGGACCAGGCAAGGTAACTGGCGATCCAGTTGGCCGAAAGGAACAGGAAAATGAACGCAAAGGCATGCGCCCAAAGGGTTCCGAGGACGTACTCGATATAAACCGGCCACAGCCGCCTATATCTGGCTTTAAACAGTATGCCGACGTGTTTCCTGACCACCTCGATCCCACCTTGGGCCCAACGAACCCTTTGCCCCCATAGCCCCTTTATCGTTTCCGGTACAAGGACCCAGCACAAAGCGCGCGGTTCATAACGTACGTCCCAGAACCTTCGGTGCAATTTCCACGTGATATCGATATCTTCAGTAACAGTGTCGGGATCAAAAAGACCCACATCAAAAAGCGCCTTCTTTCTGTAAGCGGCAATAGCCCCCGAAACCGTGAGGATTTTGCCGTAAACTCGCTGGGCCCTCTTAATCAAGCCGATAATGTAGGAGTATTCTCCCACCTGGATTTTTCCCAACAGGGTGGTCCGGTTTCTTACCCTGGGATTGCCCGTGATTGCCCCTACTTTGTCCGAGGATAAGAAATGAGCGACCAGGAACTGCAGCGCGTCCTTATCGAGGAAGCAATCTGCATCCATGACCACGATATAGTCTCCTTTGGCTGACAGGGTTGCCCAGTTCAGGGCCATTGCTTTACCCCCGTTAGGATTCAGATGCATCACCCGAAGCCAGCTTGAGTTGTCGGCCAACAAGTAATCGAGGATACGCCTGGTGTTATCCGTACTCCCGTCGTTTACCACAATAACCTCATAGTTGGGGTAGGACAGTTCCCGCAAGTGGTGCACCGTCTCATAGATGACCTCTTCCTCGTTGTGAGCCGGTACTATTATGGTAACAAGGGGATGCTCCGTAAGCGCCGGACGCTTGGGGTTTTCCCAGCGGAGCCTGAAGATAACAGCCCCAACCAACCAGATCGCTATCAGGCACAGAGGGTACAAAGAGACAAAATAGCCCAGAACGCTTATGATTTTCATCGAGCCCTCGCTTGGTCAAATGATTTTTTTTGCGCCACCTTCCCGGTTTGGCCCGGTTAAAGATTCTTGACATTCAACCACGCGTCCCCTCCCGTGGTTCGGGCGCAATCCTCCCTCCACCCTTTATCGGGTCATGAGGTCTCCCTTGCTCAGTTTTACCAATGGAGTTGCGGCCTTGTTTGCCCCCTGTTCAGGTCCGCCTTTTCTCGTAAAGCAACATGTATGCCATGGTAAATTGCGCCTTAGTAAGGGTGATTAGGCCCGTCGGTCTTTGTGACGCTGTAAAGCACACCGACGAAAAAAAGGGAAAGGTTTTCATGAAAAGGGTTGTCCTTCAAGACCGCGCAACGCTTTTCGGGTGTGGACGGGATGTGTAAAGAGGAAAGAACTGGTGTAAAGTAAACGTGACACTTTAACTACGCTAAATCAGAGTGTTTATCAGGAAAATGCCTGAATGGGGTGTACTAAAACAGACAGTCCGAAGCAGCAGGAAAGAACGGAATTCCTTTTACCGGCCCTTTTCCTCGCAGGAAAAAATCGTACAATCGAGGAACAGGAGAGCCCGTACTGTCAAACTTTTGTGATACCGGCATGAGGGTTGTTACGGCTGTCTTGTGCGCCATTCGTCTCCGGCTTTGAAAGAAGGTATTCTTCCCGCACCCGTTGCAAGCTGCGGAATATATTCTTCTTGACGTTCCGGTTATGACGCTCCATCTCGGATATCATGCCTTTTATCATTCTTCTCTTTGAAGTCTCTCCGTTTATGCACTGCGACTTTATCACGGGCAGCTCAAGTTTGGCCGCGACCCGCTTCAGCTCTTTTTCCTGCACGTAGGCGAGGGGCCTTATAATATGGAATTTTCCCTTGAACATCTCCTGATAAGGCTTCATGGTGCCGATCTCGCCGTTGAAGAGGAGGTTCAGGAGCATGGTCTCGACGATGTCGTCCATGTGATGGCCGAGGGCGAGCTTTGAGCATTCCATCTTTCCCATCAGGCTGAAGAGAACTTTCCTCCTGCTCCAGCTGCACCAGAAGCAACTGAAGTCCTCTTTCGGTTTCCAGCCCTTCTCAGGCTTTGCGATTATGTAGCGGATACCCTCATTTTCGAAATGATCTCTGAGTAAATCGATATCGACCCAATGAAAGCCCATGTCCACGTGACAGGCGATAATCTCATAATTGATGGGGACGAATCGCAACCTCTCCTTCATTATTCTGAGAAGGGTCAGGCTGTCTTTTCCTCCTGATACGGCAAGGAGAACCCGATCCCCTTCCTTGAGCATCCGGTAATCCCAAATGGCCTTCCCCACCTTCTTGCTCAGGAAGTGGGATGCGGTACCTGCTTCAGTCTTCATTAAAGTGTTTCCGCAAGCCTTCTTGCAGCATCCAGCATCTCTTCGGCAACGCTTGCTTTCTCCTGACAGCCGGATGCTTGGACTCTTCCGATGTACTCGACGCCAAGGGTCTCGAATGTTTTTTTGAACATATCTACGGCCGGCTGAAATGTCCCGCTATCCTGGTCGGCGCAGGACATGAGGGTGATTGCTTTCTTGCCCTTGATGCGGGAATTATATTCCTTGTCGAAGAACGCGACGCAGCGGTCGATTGCGAGCTTGAGTTGACCTGAAGGCGCGAACCAGTAGACAGGCGTTGCGTAGACGATGAGGTCCGATTCCATGATATACTTGCTCACATCTCTCATGTCATCGTTGATCCGGCATACGCCGCTTTCCGTGCAACCCATGCATCCCTGGCACGGCCTGATGTTCATATCGTTCAAATACAGCAGGCGGATGTCGTGCTGCTTACTCCTCATCGCCGTCGTAAAGGCGTCGACGAGCTGCCGGGTGTTGCCGTCTTTGCGCGGGCTTCCGAAAAGGATAACCGTTTTCATTAAGGATAACCTCCTTTATACTCTGATGTATTCCGGGTAGTCCCTATTATAAAGGCTTGCTTTGCAGCGGGTCAATATTTGTCTGGAAAGTAAAAATGCCTGCGAGAGACATTTGCAACGATAGGAGGCGGCGCTTACACTTAGAGAAAACGACGGACAAGAAGGGAAAACGACCATTTTTCAGTGAATGCAAATATGAGGACGAGTGTGACCGATATTTACGGGGCGACGCAAGCCATCAGCCCATGCCCTTTCCTTTTGTTTGGGAAGTCTCTGCCGGCCGGGCACCGCCAGGCGGTCGCGTAGAGGGGGCGCTAAAGCCCATCGGCACCACGAGCGGAAGCGAGGTTGAGGGGGAAGTCTCTGCTGGCTTTGCCGGCAGAGGGGGCGCTAAAGCCCATCGGCACCACGAGCGGAAGCGAGGTTGAGGGGGAAGTCTCTGCTGGCTTTGCCGGCAGAGGGGGCGCTGAGCCCCAATAATTGAATGAGGAGGCAACGATGGACAACCAGAGGGAACAATGTCTGAGGCAGGCAATCGCGATGGAGGAGGAAGGGAAAGCGTTTTATCTCAACGCCGCATCCTCCTCGAGCAACCAGTTTGCGAGGAATGTATTTGAGGCGCTGGCAAATGAAGAGGACTATCACATAGCAAAAATCGGAGAGGTATACAGACGGGTCAGAGAGGGAGGATCACTTTCCGAATGGATCACCTGTATTGCGGCTGGCGGGCCTCACGAGATTTTTGAAAAGACGCTCCTTATGAACGCGACATCTTCGAAAGGCGACATTGACGCCTTGCGCCTCGGCCTGGAAATAGAGGAGAAGAGCATCAAATATTATCAGGGTCTGGCGGATGAGGCGACAGACCGGTATGAGAAACGGTTCTATCTGGCCCTCGCCCAGGAGGAGCGAGGACACTACCTGAAGATCATGGATTCGATTGAGTATTTGTCCGACCCGGAGGGATGGCACTACGTTCACCAACGTTCAATGGTGGACGGAGGATGATGCCCCTTTCTTTTGTGGAGGGGGTGGCAAAAAGAAGGGGCATGCCCTCAAAGGCACGCCCCTTCTCGATTGTGAATTAATAACGTTGTCGGCTATGCAATTCTGTTCTTCACGATCTCGTCGACCACTGAAGGATCGGCCAATGTCGTGGTATCGCCGAGCTGATCGATTTCACCCGATGCGACCTTTCTCAGGATCCTTCTCATGATCTTGCCGGACCGTGTCTTCGGCAAACCGGGCACGAACTGAAGCTTGCCGGGAGATGCGATAGGACCGATCTCCTTTCTGACGTGCGCGACGAGCTGTTTCTTCAGGTCGTCGCTGCCGGTCTGACCAACTTTCAGGATCACATACGCATAGAGGTCCTCGCCCTTGACGTCGTGCGGGAAGCCGACAACTGCCGCTTCTGCAACGGCTGCATGGGAAACGAGTGCGCTCTCGACTTCTGCGGTACCGATCCTGTGACCGGAAACGTTCACGACATCGTCAACGCGGCCGAGGAGCCAGAAATAACCATCTTCATCTTTTCTGGCGCCGTCGCCCGAGAAGTAGTAACCGGGCTGCTGAATAAAATAGGTGTTGAAGAACCTTTCAGGATCCTTGTACACGCCTCTCATCATACCGGGCCACGACCTTGCAATGCAAAGCTCGCCACCCTCGTTTACGCCGCACTCTTCGGCCGGCTCTGAACTCGAGCTTCTCGGTTTCAGTACGACTGCCTTGACGCCGAAAAACGGAAGTGTTGCCGCGCCCGGTTTGGTCTCCCATGCACCGGGAAGCGGGGTAATGAGAATGCCGCCTGTTTCCGTCTGCCACCATGTATCGACGATCGGGCACTTTTCCTTGCCGATGTTCTTGTGATACCACATCCATGCTTCAGGGTTGATGGGCTCACCGACGGAACCGAGGAGTCTCAGGGAGGAGAGATCTCTTCCGGCAGGCCACTGGTCACCCTCTCGTGCGATTGCCCTGATGGCGGTAGGAGCGGTGTAGAAAATGCTGACCTTGAACTTTTCGACGATTGCCCAGAACCTGTCAGGCTTCGGGAAAGTAGGAACGGACTCAAAAACGATAGAAGTAGCGCCGTTTGAGAGCGGTCCGTACACGATGTAGCTGTGACCGGTTACCCAGCCGATATCCGCGGTGCAGAAGAAAACGTCTTTGTCTTTGTAGTCGAAAATGTATTTGAAGGTGCTGTACACATAGACCATGTAGCCGCCGATTGTGTGCATAACGCCCTTCGGTTTTCCTGTTGATCCGGAAGTATAAAGGATGAATAGAGGATCTTCCGCATCCATCTGCTCGGCCGGGCAGGTGTCGCTGATGTCTGACGCTGCGATTTCATCACCCCAGAAGGTGTCTCTTCCGGCTTTCATAGGAACGTCAAAACCCTCGAGCCTCTTCACGACGATAACGCTTTCGACCTTGTGGCCCTCTTTTTCACAATAATCACATGCCTGGTCCGCGCTTGCCTTGGAGCTCACATGCTTGCCGGAACGCCAGTAACCGTTTGCGGTGACGAGAACCGTCGCGCCTGCATCCAGGATTCTGTCTCTGAGAGCTTCGGCAGAGAAACCACCGAATACGATCGTATGGATGGCGCCGATACGTGCGCAAGCCAGCATGGCTATGGGCAGCTCCGCGATCATCGGCAGATAGATGGCTACCCTGTCGCCCTTCTTTACGCCTTTCTTCTTCAGGACGTTGGCAAACTTGGAGACCTGAACCAGGAGCTCTTTGTAGGTGTACTTGATAACGTCATCTTCCGGCTCGCCCTGGAAAATGATGGCCGTTTTGTCGCCTTTGCCTTTTTCGATCTGATAATCGAGGCAGTTGTAAGAAATGTTGGTTTTTCCGTTAATAAACCATTTAATCTGGGCCTTAGCAAAATTCTCTTCGTTTACTTTGTCCCATTTCTTGAACCAGAAAAGATCTTCGGCGATGCGGCCCCAGAATGTCTCAGGGCTGTCAACCGACTCTTTCCACATCTTTTCATACTCTTCCCTGCTCTTTACGTATGCCTGGTCAACGAATTCCTTTGGTGGGGGAAATTTCCTCGTTTCCTCCATCATGCTCTTGATTTCTGCCATACAGAACCTCCTCTATGATATGTGGTTGTAATTGCCGATGATGATAGTAATCTCTGGTTGCGTCACCTCCTCCTCTCGGTTATGTACTGGTAAATTGCCGGGCTGATTAAACGACAACAATAAGTTTTAGTCAAATCGCGAGGGTTTGTCAATAAAATATTGTGCATATTATCACAACCATTGCGGTTTTCCGTGTAACGGGATCATATTTTCTCCCCAAGAGGCTTCCCGCGTTTCGCGGGTCGTACCGTATACAGTGACTATCTTCATGACAGCGGAATGACTCAGGCCGGATGCGCCGTGCCCAAAAAAGCGGGGACGATAGTGCGGTTCAGATCGGGCCCCGAAAAGCTACGGGAGACGCGAAAGAAGGCAAAAGTATTGACATGGGTCTGAACTGCGGGTAAAATGATACCCTTACCGTCGAAAATAATTCCTGACGACGGTTTCAGCTAAAACAGGAGTCAATATGGCAAGAGTTTGTGAGATATGTGGTAAGGGGAAACAGATTGGCTACAACGTGAGCCACGCCCATAATAAGACAAAGAGAGAATGGCTTCCCAATCTGCAGAGCATCAGGATTGTGAAAGACGGTACGACACGAAGGGCGCGCATCTGCACGAAATGTATCAAGAAGGGCCGAATACAGAAAGCCGTTTAATTGGTGCTTCTCAGTCTCTCGACCGATTTTACTCCCTTGATCTTTAATATGGATTTCATGATCTTCTGTAGTTCAGAAGCGTTGTGAAGTTCTATCTCGAAAATGCTCGTGGCCGACCTGTCGGGGTGCGTACTTGCCTGGGCTTTAATGATGTTTGCCTTGCTTGAAGAAATCACCGAGCTGATATCCGACAGGAGCCCTTTCTTGTCGTCTCCGAAAACCCGGAGCCTGACCGAATAAGTATACTCCTTGTTAAGCTCCCATGAGACCTCAAGCTTTCTCTGGTCGTCGTACGCGAGGACATTGGGGCAGCTATCCAGATGCACGGTGAGCCCTCTTCCTCGCGTGATAAAGCCGAGTATCTTATCGCCCGGGATAGGGTTACAGCACTTTGCGAACTTGACGACGAGCCCGTCGATACCCTTGATTTTTATCGCGTCGTCCCTGCCCTTCCTGATAGAGCTGATTATCTTGTGCAGTCTGCCGACCTTCGGGGCTTCGGGGATCACCTTGCTCAGCACCTGAAGAGGCGTATAAAGACCGTAGCCGACGGCAGCGAAGAGATCGTCAACCGTCTCAAAGGAGAATTCCTTGGCGAATGTCTGGATCTCCCCTGACTTCAGCATCTTTGAAAGACTGAGGTCGTGCTTGGCCAGTTCTTTGTCGATAAGGGACCTTCCAAGCTCGATGCTCCTCCCCCGCTGCTCTTCCTTTATCCATTGGCGGATCTTGGTCTTGGCTTTCGAGGTGACGACGAATTTCAGCCAGTCCTTGCTCGGTTTGTGGGTAGGGTTGGTGACTATATCGACTGTATCGCCGCTATTCAAGGTCGTCCTCAAAGGCACGAGCTTTCCGTTCACCTTCGCGCCGACGCATTTATGACCAAGCGCGGAATGGATGGCATAGGCAAAATCGACCGGCGTTGCCCCTTTCGGCAGCTCTTTCACATCCCCTCTCGGGGTAAACACGTAAATCTCGTCAGGGAAAAGATCGATCTTAAAGCTTTCAAGGAATTCCTTGTTGTCTTTCAGCTCTTCCTGCCGCTCGATGATCCTGCGCAGCCAGGCGAACATCTTGTCCTCTTTCGGGTTGAAGACTTTCCCTTCTTTGTATTTCCAATGGGCGGCGATCCCCTCTTCGGCGACCTTGTGCATCTCGTAAGTCCTGATCTGTATCTCGAGTTTTTCTCCGTAAGGACCGATTACCGCAGTATGGAGCGACTGATACATATTGGCTTTCGGCAGGGCGATATAGTCCTTAAACTTGCCGGGGATGGGCTTGAAAAGGTCGTGTATGTAGCCAAGAGCTTCGTAACATTCGCGCACGTTATCGACCATTACCCTGAAGGCGGTAATGTCGTATAGCTGATCGAGGTTGAGTCTTTCCTGAACCATCTTCCGGTAAATGCTGTAGAGCCTTTTTGCCCTGCCGGATACCTCGCATTTCAACGAAACCTGTTCCAGCCGCTTCCTGATAAGCTCCTTGACCTCGGCGATGTAGGCGTCGCGCTCCCTTTTCTTTCGGGCTATGTTCTCGCTCACGATGCGGTATTCGACTGGTTTGAGATATTTAAAGGTAAGGTCCTCAAGCTCTCCTCTCAGCCATTCGATGCCAAGGCGGTGAGCCAGGGGAGCATATATTTCGAGAGTTTCTCTTGAGATCTCAACCTGCTTCTCCGAGGAGAGGAAGTTGAGGGTCTGCATGTTATGGTACCGGTCAGCCAGCTTCACCAGGATCACCCGTATGTCCTTGCTCATGGCGAGGATCATCTTTCTCAGGTTTTCGACGCCCGAGTCTTCTGAGCCGGACATCTTGATGCGGCTTATTTTGGTGACCCCATCGACCAATTCCGCGACTTCAACCCCGAAGTATTGTTGCAGCTCTTCTTTGGTCAAATAGGAATCCTCCAGGGTGTCATGGAGAAGCCCTGAAGCGACGCTTTGGACGTCGAGGTTCATCTTTGTGAGGATATAGGCTACTTCGAGGGGATGGATCAGGTAAGGCTCGCCGGAAAGTCTCACTGTCCCCTTATGCGCCTTGGCGGACAGAACGTAAGCCCGCTCCAGCATATCTATATCTGCCTGAGGATTGTACTTGAGTATTTCTTCTACGATATCATTGAAGCGAACCATGTATAACCTAAAAATAGTATACTATAAATGGTAAGCGAGGAATAGTGCCGGAAAAAGGGGGCTGGAGCGAAGCTCTGACCGTCCGGTTCCCGCCTCTTTTGCTCCTGCACACAAAAAGGAGGAGGTTGAGCTATGACATTGATGGATGATTTCAGAAAGAGGACCGAGGATGGTTTGAAGACGCTCAAGGAGACAGCCGAGGGAATAGCGTTCAATGTGGAGAAACAGGCCAAGATCGCCAGAAAGAAGATGGATGTGATGAGGGTCCAGCGGAAGGTCCAGAAGGTGTATGCGGAGGTTGGGGAGTATGTTTACGGCGAGTATGCAATGGGACGGCCGATCGCCATGGAAAGTCCCTTTCTTAACGACAGGATGACATCGGTTTCTCAAATGAAAGCGGAGATCAGGGAAATTGAAGACGAGATAGAGGAGATACGGAGAACACAACCGCCGAAACATGAAGAGGAGACCGGCGGGGAAGAAACGAAGGTGTAATAGTCTTCTCCTCCCGGGTAGCCTTTTCTTTTTAGTTGACAAGCCCTGCTTATCCGGTTATGAAAGAATAACCACATTTGTGATTTGCAGAAGGAGAAAGACATCAATGCGCGTACACAACGGTTCTTCTGTCGTTGTCTTTGCCGCTCCTTTTCTTTATTCGTTCGTTTTTCATACTTCTCCCGGTATTGGGATATTTTTCCATGTTTGTTGCCTTCGGGACAGACGAGATAGCATGTCCGAGGCGTTATCAGTGTTCGTCCGGTATGGAGGCGTACTGACAGCCGTTTGAAGATAAAAGGAGGTTCGGATGGTTTGCACGTACAAGGATAAGAAAATCTACATCGAGTTGAGGCCTCAGTGTCCCAAATGCAAGAAGGAATTTATGCTTGACCTCAAAAAATTCGTTCCTGGCAAGGCTCACAGTTGCTTCGCCTGCGGCACAGTGGCCCAGTTCGATGCACCTTTGGCTGAGAGGGTCCAAAAGCTCTTGCACGAATTGGAGACAACAATTCGAGAGGTCTGTGAGAGCTTCTCACCGCGCAAATAGACGAGATTATCGCCTTTTTTCCCGGTGCGACGGTTGAAGAAACAATGGAAGACCGGGAAGAATAGGAAAGAAAATCCCTGCCGCACGGGTACGGCAGGGATCATACAACACTCAGCCCGGAAGAGAACTTACAGATACTTTTCTCCGAGTATCTCGGCAATCTGGACCGCGTTCAGGGCCGCACCTTTTCTGATGTTGTCGGCCACTACCCACATGTTGAGGCCGTTTGTGATCGACTCGTCTTTTCTTATCCTGCCGACGAACGTCTCGTCCTTGCCGGCTGCATAGATGGCAAGGGGATAGACTTTGTTTGCAGGATCGTCCGCCACGATCACGCCGGGCGCTGCAGAAAGGATCTTTCTCGCCTCATCCGGGGTCAACTCCTTCTCGAATTCCACATTGACCGATTCGGAATGGCCGTAGAATACGGGTACCCTGACAGTCGTAGCCGTCACCTGAATGCTGTCGTCTTCCATGATCTTCTTCGTCTCGTTCACCATCTTCATCTCTTCCTTCGTATACCCGTTCTCGAGGAACACGTCTATATGGGGAAGACAGTTGAAGGCGATCTGGTGAGGATAGACGTTGTTGGTCACTTCTTTATTCCCATAGATGGCGAGTACCTGCGCCTCAAGCTCTGCAATAGCCTTTTTCCCTGTACCGGACACGGCCTGATACGTTGACACGACGACTCTCTTGATCCTGGCCACATCATGGAGGGGTTTGAGGACGACCACCATCTGAATGGTTGAGCAATTGGGATTGGCGATGATGCCTCTATTCTTGTAATCCTTGATTGCGTGGGCATTCACTTCCGGCACCACGAGAGGGATATCGGGCTCCATCCGGAAAGCACTTGTATTGTCGATCACTACGCACCCGCTCTGGGCAGCGATGGGCGCGAATTTCTGGCTCACGGAACCACCGGCCGAAAAAAGGCCTATCTCAACGCCTTTAAAAGAATTCTCGTCCAGGACCTCGACCTTCACGTCGTGTCCTTTATAGGTAAAGGTCTTGCCGGCGCTCCTCTCGGACGCGAGGAGCTTGAGGTTCTTCACCGGGAAGTTCCTCTGCTCAAGGGTCTCGATCATCTCATTTCCTACTGCTCCTGTTGCGCCGACTACAGCGACATTATACGCTTTCATTTTCGTTCCTCCAGTTTTCTTCTAAGATGGTTAATTAACCCCCCCTCACTGATGAGCTCCAGCATGAAGGGCGGTATGGGTTTTGCTTTCACTTCCATGTTTAGAGTCCTGATGAGGCCCGAGGCGAGTTCCACCTCTACAGTCTCTCCTTGGCCGATCTGGTCACACACATCCGCCTCGAGCAGGGCAAGTCCCTTGTTGAAGGCGTTCCGGTAGAATATTCTGGCGAAACTCTTTGCAATCACGACTGATATGCCGAGGGCCGTAATGGCGAGCGGTGCGTGTTCCCGGGATGAGCCGCACCCAAAATTGGTACCTGCAACGATGATATCGCCCTTCTGCACCTTCTGGGCAAAATCGGGCACGAGAGGCTCCATGCAGTGCTGCCCCAATATCCTGGGGTCAGTGAACGCAAGATAGCGGGCAGGAATGATGATATCCGTATCGATGTTGTCTCCGAATTTCCAGGCTCTTCCTTTCAGCATTACATGACCTCCCTCGGATGCGTTATTTCTCCTTTTATGGCACTTGCTGCTGCCACGGCTGCTCCTGCAAGATAAACCTCGCTTTCAGGGTGGCCCATCCTTCCCACAAAATTCCGGTTGGTGGTGGATACTGCCCTTTCGCCGCGTGCCAGGATTCCCATATGGCCGCCAAGACAGGGACCGCACGTGGGCGGGGAAATAATGCAGCCGGCATCGAGATACGTCTCGAAATAACCACGATTAAGGGCAGTGTGATAGATTTCAGGCGTTGCGGGGATCACGATGCAGCGGACGTGCTTCGCCACCTTCTTGCCCTGAAGGATTCCCGCCGCTATCTCGAGATCTTCCAGCCTGCCGTTCGTGCATGATCCGATAACGACCTGGTCTATGGCAACGTTCTTGACTTCATCCACGTTTTTCACATTTGAAGGCAAAAAAGGAAGTGCCACCTGAGGCCCGAGCTTGCTGACGTTGATCTCGGTAATCTGCCTGTAATGGGCATCGGGATCACTTTCAAAGACCCTGTACTGACGTTTTGCGCGGTCAGCCACGTATTCCAATGTCTTCTTATCAACCTTGAATATGCCGTTCTTTGCTCCTGCCTCTATTGCCATATTTGCTACGGCGAACCGGGAGTCCATTGAGAGTGCCTCGATTGCGTCGCCCTCGAATTCCATTGCTTCGTAAAGTGCACCCTCTACCCCGATAGATCCGATGATATAGAGGATCAGGTCCTTTCCCGTCACCCACGGTTGCCATTCTCCCGAGCAGACGAACTTTATGCTCTCCGGCACCTTGAACCAGATGGAGCCCATAACCATGCCGTAGGTCACATCTGTGCTTCCCATTCCGGTCGAGAAAGCACCGAGGGCGCCGTAGGTACAGGTGTGACTGTCCGCGCCTATTACCACGTCGCCGGGCAGGACCAGACCTTGCTCAGGCAAAAGCGCGTGCTCGACACCGCACGCCCCTCCCTCATAAAAATGGGTAATGCCGTGCTTCTTCGAGAACTCACGGATGATCTTGCAATTGGTTGCCGACTGTATGTCCTTGTTCGGAGTGAAGTGATCGAGGACGAAGACTACTTTCTCAGGATCAAAAACCTTGGCAGCCCCGGCTTTTTCAAATTCCTCAAGAGACAGAGGAGCAGTAATATCATTGGCGAGGGCCAGGTCTATTCTCGCCTCTATTATCTCTCCGGCCTCCACGGATTCCTTTCCTGCGTGGGCGGCCAGTATTTTTTCCGTCATTGTCATTCCCATCTTTTACCCCCTTCTGCCTTTTAGAATCGGACTTGTATCGGCTCTCCTTCTTTTTTTGCTTCCTTGCGCCTTTTCACGAAATCCAGTTTATTCAGTGCGTTGATGTAAGCTTTTCCCGACGCAACGATCACGTCTGTATCAACCCCTTTCCCGATGACC
>MVRP01000050.1 GCA_002067405.1 Syntrophorhabdaceae bacterium PtaU1.Bin034
CGTCAGGCGCCTCCACCGCCTGGGCCTGAAAACGTTCATGATCACGGGAGACAACAGAAAGGTCGCGGGTGCCGTAGCCGGGCAGGTCGGCATCGATGAGGTGGCGGCGGAAGTCCTGCCGGGAGATAAGATCGATATCGTCAGGGGGTATCAGAAACAGGGGCTGAAAGTCGCCATGGTCGGGGACGGCATCAATGACGCTCCTGCCCTCGCCCAGGCTGATATCGGCATTGCCATAGGGTCCGGAACCGATGTGGCGAAGGAGACGGGTGATGTCATCCTGGTGCGGAACGACCTGCTCGACGTGGAAGGGGCAATCCGGCTCGGCCGGAAAACCTTGAGCAAGATCAAGCAGAACCTCTTCTGGGCCTTGATCTACAACGTGATCGGTATTCCCGTCGCCGCCGGCGTCCTCTATCCCTTTACCGGAAGGCTCCTTCCGCCGGAATGGGCGGGGCTTGCCATGGCCTTTTCATCCGTGTCCGTAGTGACGAACTCGCTGCTCCTCAAGACTTATGGCAAGAGACTCGTCGGCTGATATTGGGCCGGCGAAGACTCATAACCAACTCTTATAAGGAGGTAACGACGATGGGTGAAACGGTTCTCAACATTCAGGGTATGACGTGCGGGCACTGCACAATGGCAGTTGAAAAGGCCCTCAAGGCGGTGCCCGGCGTAACCGACGTCAAGGTAGACCTGGCCGGTAAGAAGGCCGTGGTGAAAGGCTCGGCAGAGCGGTCTGTCCTGGCGGAAGCCGTCACGAAAGCGGGATATGAGGTAGTAAGCGGAGACGCGGGCGGATAGGGTTTTGCCGAACGTGAACGATCAGATCAGCGGACAGCTGAGGGGGCTTCCCTTCTTGTAAGGTTTTTGTTGGCAGGGCATTCACCGTGTGTTCATCATTTGTAAGCTATTCTTTTTTTGCCGTTACGAATGGATAGGGGAGGAACCCCAACAAAAAAGAGGTGGCCGGAGCCACCCCTGAAATAGTGCCGTTCGTTATGCGGCCTTCCGGTCCGCCTCTCTCTTTCGCTTTGGAACTTTCCACCCCATCGATTCCCAGACTTCTGGATTCACGGGAAGGGGCCGGACCGTCATGGTGTTGAGGTTGACGAACGCGCCGTGCACCTTTACCTGCCCTTGCCGGAACATCCTCCAGATAATCTCCATGCCGCAGGTGGCCACCCATTGATTGATGAAGAGGTCCTGCCTCGCGAGGGCTTCCTGGAGCGAGCAGCTAGGGCCCTGGTAGGGCTTGCGGGATTCGTCCTCCATGATACCCTGGTAGAGATCGAGCACATGGGGGAGGTAGGGCGCGCACGATTTCACCGGCTGATCCACCTTGCCGAAGGTCCCGAGCACCACCTGGCCGGTACTGGCGGTGTTCCCGGTGTCGAGCCAGTAGATCATCCCGCTGTCTTTCCCGATATCCCTGGCGACGTACCTCGCGTTCACGTCATCGACCGCCGATATGACGATGCCGCCCGAAGGAAGACGCAAACCCCTGGCAACGTTCCACGGATATGCCTCCCAATTCGTCCCGAAGAACAGATTCAGCCGGGTAACGAGGACAACCGCCTTGTTCTTCCCTATATCGGCGGGAGAGAAGAGCTGACGACCGACGTTTGACGCGCTCACACTGTCCCCGTCGAGCACGCGGAGGTGAAGGCCGGGACTGCCGAGTGCTTTCAAGGCCTGGTTCATTCGGGCCAACCCGGAGAGTACCTGGCCGCCCGTTCCTCCGGCCCCGACGAGCACGATATCGACCGGCCCGCGAGCGGAGACGATAGAGGGATATATGTAATGTGTCAGCGTGTTCATGGCTCCGCCTCCAGGTCGAAAAAGAATCCCTCCACCACGGCCCTGCACTTGTACTCGAAATGGTGCCGGCCCTCCTCGTTGGAATAGCTGCCCAGTACTACCGATAGCCTCACCCCTCCGAAGTCGTCGACGTCGTCTGTGAAAGAGAAAAAGGCTTTCATGGTGCCGTGGCTGTGGACGTCAATGGCGAGACAGGTATGCTCCGGCAGAAGCGGCCTCTCCCTGATAAGGACGCTCGCCGCCGAGGCTTCAAAATCGAGGGGCAGGTAGGAGTAGCCCTCCTCCCCTGACCACACGATCCAGCCCGCCCACTCCAGGTGATCACGGGCATATTCTACGGCTTGCGGCAATATGGCCTTCTCGAAGATCGCCGTTACTTGCGGGTCCTTCAGGATCTCCGAAAACTCATCCACCTCTGCAACCTCCCCGTAGGGCAGGTCCCTGCCCGCAAGCCAGAGGCAACGACGGAACCTTCCGAAGGGCTGCGATGCGTCGATGTAGAGACCTTCCCGGGCCATGAGTAAACGGGTGTGATGGAGAGGACACGGGGAGAGTTCTTCGTATCTGGGCACCGTGATGGTGGGAAAACGTTCCTGGATGAGGCGGTCCTTCAGGTTCATGTCCATGGTGTCCGCCTCCTCTCAATTGATGTGAGAATATCGGCGACCGTGCCGCAGGGGAAGAGATGCTCTTTCGGGAACTCGGTCTTCCCCTTGATGGCCTTCCAGAGCTTGTAGGGATCGATTCCCCGGAGCTTCGGCGCGATGTGGCCGTTGCAGGCACCGTCGAAGAATGCCCGTTCCCACTCATGTATGTCCCGAAGCGATGGGTTTCGGGGAAGCTCGATGTTCCCCATGCAGCACGCCCCGCCTTCGTAGACGTTGAAAAAGGGGCTGTGGTAAATAGGGGTGGCCGGCTCGGGCCTCGTCGTTGCTGTGAGGGCCCAGGTGTGCAGTGTCCGGTTTAACACGAGGAACAGCGCTGCCGGGAGCGAGTAGGCACCGGACTTCAATCCTGTTTCTTTCGTGAAGAAAACATGCCGTTGCGCAGCCGGGATCCACCAGAGCATCGCGGTGCCAGGCGAATAAGCCAGGACCTTTTCGGGGATGTACTCCATGGTTTGCAGAGAAGGGATGACAAGGGAACAGATCCTGCGAAGCAGTTCGCTGCTCAGAGGCACTCCCTCGAGAAGCCTCCCTTCTTCGTCGATCCTGTGTCTCGTGATGTAGTGGTCGATGCTCTTGGCCGAGTCCTCGTATCGGGGATCCTTTTCGTACCCGTAAATGAGGACGGCCTGCTGTACGACAAGTTTTCTATCCGGGATGATTTCTATTTCCATAAGCGAGTCCTCCTATATCCGCAGGACATCATGCCAGTACCAGACCTCCTGGAGAAGCAGTATGGATCGCAGGATGATCCGGACCCGCGTGAGATCGTTCCTGTTTCTTATGATGATGCGCATCCTCGGCGGCCCGCTGTTGCCCCACTGGTCGTTCATCGCCTCGAAGTACCAGTCGGAGAACCCGTCCTGGCTGCCCCAGAGGACGCCGAAAGAATTCTCCACGGGGTTTTCTTCGTTCTCGATGGATAGCAACTCTATCTCTTCATACTGTTTCACCAGGCAGAGACAGGCGAGCTTGAGCAGGCTCGTGATAAGGTCTCTTTGTTCTGTGGTGAGCGTTTTCTTCCGAAGGCGTTTGAAGCGAAACAAAGCTTGTTTGAGAACCGCCCTCCGCTCCTTTTCGTTGAGGGAGGCGATGCTTCTTGTGTGGTAGTGATAGCGCGCCAGGGCGAGGTCCCTGTCTCTCTTGTAGACCTTCTGGTCCTCTTCGTCGTCGAAGGCGTCTTCCTCGTATGGGCAGAGCCACTCGAAGATCTCGTCGACCATCATCCCGGGGACTTTGCCCGACCTGAGCACCAGGGCCAGGAGGTCCCGGACAATGGGGTAGACGGTCCTTTTTTTCTCCTTCAGCCTATCCAGGAAATCGAGGGCTATGGTGTAGAAGAACTCGAATTGCAGCTCTACCACGAGGTGCCAGCCCCGGGCGCCGAACCGGTGCGTACCGCTTACTGTAATTGAATGGCAGTCGCGGCCGTGCCCGTTGTCATCCGGGATAAGCCCCTTGAGGCGAGGCATGACCGCCCTGTCGATCTCGTCCGTGAGGGTTGGGACAAGACCCGCTTCCGGCATGGGTGAGATATCGAAAGGCTTCCCGGTCAGGTTCTCATAAAGACGCACTATGGAAGGGATCAAGGTGCGGTTAAATTGGCTGAGCTGGTCGAGAATCTCCGCTACCGACAGCACGGCGGGGGCGACCTTAAAAACAGGGGATCTCATATCGGCTCCAGCTCTTGCCACGGGGGAAGAACCGGGTTGTCGCCCGTATCTCCAGCGGCCACAAGGCACGCCAGGTCTTCCATCAGTTGCAGCGTATCGGCTATCCGGCTGCCGTCGTCTTCGTCACCCTTCACAACATCGTTGCTGCCTTTCGTACCTACGGCACGCCTGAATGTATACTCGGCCCGGTCGTCCTTGTACTCGGGGCCTTCGATGATTGCCTGCGTAAGCTCCGGGTAGACATCTCCCCAGAATTCTTTCACCTCCTCGGCGCTAAGCTTGGAATCAGGGTCTTCGAGCTCCAAGGCACCGTACCGGAAGATTCGCACGAGCGGTCTCACCTCCAGCCTTGTCTCACCCATGGCTCACCTCCCCTTTCGCATCCGGAGTACCGGTGTCCGGTTCCGGCGTGGGCAATGTGGCTGGGGGTGTCTCAGGTGTGGCCGGTTTTGCGGGGGACATGGAGAATAGGTCGGCCATGACCGGCTTGGGTTTCTCTTCCTTCGCTTCGGGTTTCTTCTCTTCCTTTTGCTCTCCGTCCTTCTTCAAATCGGACTTATCCGCGGCTTTGGTGTGCTTCTGGATGGCGGCGCTGAGTTGCTTCTTCTTCTGGTCGATCCTGCCGATGGCAGTCGTTTTCAGGTCTGCCAGCTTCTTTTGGTCGCGGGCGATGTCCGTGATTGTTGTTTCGAAGCTCTCACTCAGCTCATCAACGCCCCCGGTAATGATGATGGGGGAGAAGTCGTTGTCGTTCTCCTTGCCTTTAAATTGCTGGGCGAAGACGACGCTGACCTCTCTTGCCGTGTCATCGCCGTTCTGGTTCTTGCCAGCCTTCGCGGTGAAGGTCAGGACCAACCTTCCTCCGTCCGGCACAAGCTCGACGATCTTGGAAAAATCGATCATCATGAATGACCTCCTTGTTTCAAGGTGTTGGTGATGTGGTTCTTGACGGATTGGCGCCTCAATGGCCCGCGAGGGGCAGAGGCGTTTTCGGGGTACCTAATGAAAATACTGAAGACTACGTATTTATTACTTCTGAGGCGAGTCCACGAAGTAATATACCCGTAAATTAATATCTTCATTAGGCATCAGCCGAAAAGCATCCACATCCAACACCCTTTCTCTCAAAAGGGAGATAACCACCTCTTTATTGTCTCACCCCATCCATCCTGCAGGGGGAACTTCACATACCCACCCCCATACGCAGGACATGGGGGAATACCATAAGGAGGAGATCAATCATGATATTGGCAGGCACACTTGCTGAAGCCACAGGGACTTTCTACACGATGATATCCGGAGACCGCCAGGATTTGAACAGGAAGCTTGCGCGGGTCCAGGATAATGCCGAGGAACTTTTGGCCCTCATCAAAGAGCACGTGACGGAAGAACAGGCGATGCGCTACAGTTTCATCACGAACGTCGTCAAGGCCCTCGAAATGAGAGGCTACGGCGGAAGGATCCGGTTCAAGGAGACTTCTATACCCTCCTCGCCGAAGGAGATCATGAAAACACCGGATCCCGGATCGCTGCCATACTTTGGGATACTGGAGAGAAGAGGCCTTGTGGCATACGCGGCAAGGGCCTGACCGAAAACCGCTTTCAGGGAGGGAAACCTCCCTTTTTTATTTGGTTCGCGGTAGACGTGTTCGGTGCAGGACATTAAGGATGATTCGCCCCACGAAGCACTACGTATGGTGTGGCGGCCGGTTGTTTTCCCTTCGTCTGCCCGGTCTGAACCCCGTCTCGCGGTATGCCCGAGTATGCTGATGCGCCATCGGGCGCCCTTGGTCACCGGGAGAGCCGAGAATGCCGAATCGAAAAAGCCGCCAAGTCAGAAGAGCAAAAATTCTGAACGCCTAACCGCTGTTTTCCCATTGTAGTGCAGGTAGCTGTTCCAGAGAAATCGTGATTATGTTACGATGTTGCTATGAAGAAACGGATATATGTTGAAACAACCGTGGTGAGCTACCTTACCGCCAGACCGAGCCGTGACATCATGGTAGCGGGACATCAGGATGCCACGAGAGAAATCTGGTCCGAGCTTTCCGGCAAGTATGAAACGTACATTTCCGTTCTCGTGTTTCAGGAAGCCGGAAGAGGCGACCCCGACCAGGCCCGAATGCGAATCGCGGCAATCGAGGCTTTCCCCATGCTCGACATAGACGACGAGGCTAGGTCTCTGGCCGAAAAGATCATTCTTCGGAAGGCGGTGCCTTCAGAACACCCCGAAGACGCCCTTCACATCGCGGTGGCGGCGGTGAACGGCATGGAGGTTATCCTCACGTGGAATTTCGCTCACCTGAATAATCCCTTTACGCGAAAGATGGTGAGGCAGGTCGTGGAAGACGAAGGATATGAGTGCCCCGAAATCTCCTCACCAGAAGAACTGCTGGAGGTCGAGAGATGAAAGACCCAATTGTTGAGGAGGTCAGAAAACATCGAATGGAACATACCCGCAGATATGGCGGTGATCTCTCCGCAATTGTTGCCGACCTGCGGGAGGTCCAGAACACATCCGGTCGCAAGGTAGTCCGTCTTCCCGCAAAAAGAATCGATCCAACACGCCGTTCCGGCAGACCGCGCAAACTCGTAGGCTGAATTCTACGCAGGCTGCCGGATGCGGGCCGAAGTGGCAAACAACGCTACACCGCTGAACTCTTCGTTCGACCCTCACATGAAAGTGATCCTGGTTCTTCTGTCGGTTGCCTTTCTCTTTTGGACGGTTGGGTGCTCTATGATAGAGAGGAAGCTCTTGTTCTATCCCACCCATCGGCCTCACGATAATAGCCTGACTCCGTGGGCCGAAAACGGCCAGGTAATAGGTTACGCCCGGCACGTGGATTCTCCCCACAATATATGGCTCATGCTCCACGGAAATGCCGGCCAGGCATCGGATCGTCTCTATGTGGTGCCGAGTTTTTCACCTGACGATTCGATCTACATCCTTGAATACCCCGGCTATGGAAATCGACAAGGCACCCCGTCAAAAGAAGCCTTCAATGAAGCAGCCAAAGAGGCATACGAGCTTCTGAGGAAAAAGTACCCTCACATACCCGTATGTGTGGTGTCAGAGTCCATCGGGTCGGGTCCGGCCTCATTCCTTGCCAGTTTGAACCATCCGCCGGACAAACTCGTCCTCATTGTCCCTTTCGACACGCTTTCGCGTGTTGCCGAAGATCACTTCCCCTCATTTCTTGTCCGTCTGCTCCTTACTGACAACTGGGATAATGTACAAGCCCTCTCGAACTACAGAGGTCCGGTAGAGATTATCGGCGCCGGGTCTGATACGATTATTCCGGTAAAGCATGCCAAGGCCCTTGCCGCTACCGTTCCCGGGTCAAAGCTGAAGATCATCAACGGAGGGCACAATGACTGGTCCTATGAGGGCCGTGTCACAATAAGGAATTCATCGGGTGTTTGAGATGGAAACGGTATCCACGCCTGTCAGGCTGCATCTTGAAGCCCATCTTTTTGCTGTTTTCATTGCGCGCTTTGCTTCCGTATGGTAATTCTGGATGGGGTGCGTACACGGCCGTTCGGGGGAAAAGGCCGGCATTGGTGACGACCCGGAGGGTCGAGGGGCGGCTCGTTTTGGGAGAAGTACGGCCCCCTGATGAAATGAGCGTCGAAAAAACAGACAGGCTGCTTTTCTTTACGAAACGCAACGAACAAGCCGAATAGGGGACAGCGAACGCCACCCATGCATCTACTCCTCAAGAGATACTTTCTCTCGAAAAAAGGTGCCCTGAAGACCCTCGCTGTCGGGTATTCTGTGAGCATCGCGGGCTTTCTGATCGGAATGATATTGCGCGACGAGCAGAGAAAGCTCGGATACGTCATATCCAGAGGGGTCAAGGTCTACGGCAATGATGCCTCTTTAACCGTAATCGCAGTCATCGGTCTGTCCTCGGCTCTGTTTCTTTATACCCTCTACGCAACGGTTGTTGCATTGTTCTTTCTTCGGAAGGGTGACTTCGCGCGGCTCCCCAAGGATCCTCCCGCCGTCGTGATCTGTGAAAAATGCCGGAATGTCTTCCCCGGCAAAGAAACGAACGGCGAGATGTGCCCCACGTGTGGCGGCGCCCTTGAGGACGTGAAGGGATTCTACGAGAGACATCCTGAGCTGAAGTGAGGTTGCCAGGCTGCCCGGTGGGTTACAATGAATCATTCGTACGAAACGGAGTGGAATGATCTCAAAAAGCGCTGGAGGTTGTTCTGGCTCGCCTTTCTTGGTTATCTTCCAGGTACGCTGATTATCGGATACCCTCTCTCAAAGTTGCTCCGGTCCGAAACGCCGGTCTTGGTCGTCGCTGTCACCTGGATGGCGCTGTTTCTCGCAAGCGGAATCTATCCAAATGTTTAAATGCCCCAGATGTCACGACTACTACTTCTCAAGGAAGCGCGGCTTTTTTAGGATGTACAATATGTTTGCCGGTAAATGCCTTAATTGCGGCCTCCCGAAATGGCACGACCGATGAGGACTGCGAAGCGCGACGGATAGGATGCTGGTTTTGAGAAAATCGTTCGCGTGGTTCTTCTCACGACCTTTGCAGGTAATTCAGTATTGCGCCGGGTTATACCAAGGACGGCTTTGTCTTTCGAGTCCAGCAATTTGTAGCCTGCTTGCCACCCCCCCTCCTGACCGGCCCGTCACACGCAGCCGCCCGGCAGCCCTTTTGTTACCCGCGTTCTATCAGGCAGTTTGCAGGGAGAAGACGGATCAATCGGGTGACTATCGGGAGCGCTTCTTCCAACAGAAAGGGTCTGCTGCCGCCTTCGCACCGGTTGCCGCAGAACCTATTCCTTCCGTCGTTGATGGTTGATGGTCGCCGCCTTCGGAAGGCAGAACAACGGATGTGTTGTATTCCGCTCGACCATACCGATCCTCTACGCTTTCCGTCGCGCCACCACCATCCTCGACGCGGAGTCTCCCGGCGTAATCGATGGCAATTTCCCGACCGCAGTGCGGACAGTGCAATGAAAAAGGTGGCCGGACGCTTTCATGGAGCAGCACCGTCTGAAAAGACTTTCCATGTCTTTGACGGTCGCCTTCCGGGAAGTCCGGTGTCTCCCGCCTTTCTGCCCTCATCGCCTTCTGGGCATTGATGGTCTGTTTCAGTTCCTGAGGCTTCTCCACGAACTCGATAATCGTCTCGCCCGCGGTTGCCGCTGTTTGCACCGATATGCTTCCATAACCGAAGATCCTCCCCAGTATGGTCTGCTCGACCACGATGTCGTTGATCTTGTCGAGGGGATTTTCCCTGGACTTGTGGGTCACTATCCCGAACTCATCAACTAGACGATGGCTTGTCACGGCCCAGATACTGACCCTTCTGTCCAGGTAGCAATAGAGGAACAGCGCCCCGGAGAGGGCCAGCGCGTAGGGCAGCAGGTAGTTCAGCAAGGCTTCGAACCCGAGGATCTTCACGTGGCGGAAGGGCAGGTAGAGGAGGACCGCGAGAAGAAAGAGCGCCGGCTTGAGCAGGACGAGCCAGTGTTTTCTTACGATAAGGGCAACGGACTCGCCGGGCTGGAGTTTTGTGCGCATGAAAGCCTCCTGCTAAAACCTTCAAAAATATTACTTTCCGCGAACCAAACAGGATTTCGGCGTGTCAGATCTCCATATAGCACTTGACATCATATCCGGCCATTTGTTTAAATCCAGCTAATAAAGGGTTGTAGTTCCAGCGGATATACAGCTGACCAGCATGGCTCAGGAGCGACGAAAAGGATGATGCTATGCCCTCAGACATAATAGAAGTCGAGGCGATAAAGATTGTTCAGGATGAAGATAAGCCCTTCTATCTTTTCAGTATGAAGGCAGAAGATTTGCTAAGTATTGCCTATTTTGTGGCGAGAGAAATCGATAGAGAGACGGGGATACAGCGCAGTTATAATGAATCGAGAGGAAAAGAAATTGCGGAATACATTGACTCGGAAGGTGCCGTTTTAGCAAACAATATCATCGTGAGTTTCAAAGGAGAGTATGTTCAATACGAAAGGGAAAAGCTGTTGATCAGGCGCGTGCCGCATGCCGCCTTTGTGGTCGATGGTCAGCATCGGTTGCGTGCATTCACTCGCGCCTCTAAAAAAGATTTTCCGTTACCAGTGTCCGGCCTCATTGATCTTTCCTGGGCTGAAATTGCGGAGCTGTTTGTGAAGATCAATTACTACCAAAAACCTGTCAACAAGTCGCTTGTTTATGACCTCCTTGGCATAGATCCAGGTCTGTTTCCCGATTATGAGGAGGCCCACTATGTGACAAAAAAACTGAATGAGACGGTCGGGTCACCTTGGTTTGGAAGGATCAAAATGCTCGGCATTGGAAAAGGCACTATCACACAGGCGACTTTCATAAGCGCTCTTTCAGCCAACAAGATCCTCGACGGGGTGCTGAATGGGGTTGATCGGGACACGAAAGTTCTTATTCTTTACAACTACTTTAATGCAGTAAAGGAGCTATTCCCCAATCATTGGAGCGAAAGAAGTGGGGTTCTTTGGAAGTCCCTGGGGGTACATGCTCTTTTCAGACTCTTTCCCGGTGTTTTTAATTCGGTTGCTTCCCGCCACAGTTCATTTAAGATCTCAGACATAGTCGATCATCTTCGACCACTGTGTTCGATCGATCTTACACCGACCGGATGGACAGCAACACTTGGAGGGATGAAGGGAGTGCGACGATTATATGAGGAAATGAAGGGGGCAATCAAGAAGACCAATGAAGCTAACAGAGCTTGATTTAGGAGACCCTCTAAAGCTCCCGGATGAGGGGTTGGTTAACGTCATAAAGACGGTGCTCACCGGATTGGAACCGGTGAAGGGAGACTATCTGGCTTCAATCGAGAGAAACAAACAGCAGTTTGAACGCTTCATTAGCCCGGGAAAGACCTTGACCGCGAATCACCCCTCGTTCTTGTCTGTCCTTCGAAGATGGAACTCGTACACGCCGGCGTTAGCGACTGAGGACAACCACCCAAAGGGTGGCGGGTATTTCATCCATCATAAGGGGGTTGGTGTCGTCATTGATCCGGGTTACAATTTTCTTCAGAACTTTTTTGAACAGGATCTTAAACTCGATGACATAGACGCCATCCTAGTTACACACGCACATAACGATCATACAGTCGAGTTAGAATCAATCTTCTCGCTTCTTTTCAAGAGGAACAAAGACAGGACACCTGATCAATGGAAGAGGGTGGATCTTTATCTCAATTTGGGGTCGTTCAAGAAATTTGCTGCTTATTTTGATCTGTCTTACGACAATTATCCTACGTATGTAAGAAACATTGTCCTATTAGACAGTCATAACGAGTACAGGATACCCAAAGAAGAATTTGTTAATCGTGATAATAACATAGACATCACCCTTTACACGACAAAGACTCAGCACCACGAGATGATAACTTCCAGGTATGCGCTTGGGTTCATAATAAAATGCGGCGAAACCGTGCTTCGTTTTACTGGAGATACAGGTTGGAACGACAGCGTCGAGAAAGAGAACAGATCGTTCATGCAGTCCAAGCAGATCGAAGAGATAAGGATCCTCGTGCCCCATCTCGGCTCTATCCGGGAAGAGGAATTCACATTTGACTTTGACAAAGGCATAAAGGAGAATATCGCCGATAAGAAGTTCTACAAATGGCATCTGGGCATTCTTGGCTCTATATGCATGATTCACCAACACAAACCAGACTTGGTAGTGTTTTCAGAATTTGGTGAGGAGTTGAAGGATATTAGAAAGGGACTAATTGAAAAGATATCAGCAGCGATGGACATACCCTGCCTTCCCGGCGACATCGGCTTTCATGTGAAGTTAGATGATCTCTCCATTTTCTGCGCAAAGAAGGGAGAATTTGTCCCTCACAACGAAATAGAGTATTTTCGCGTCAAAGACAACCTGATCTACATTGGCAGCAATTCGTTCGAACCGGGCGAGAGGGCCGACAAGAATGACTCGGCACAGAAGTGCGACATCAAACAACTCGGACAATGCCTCCAGTAGTGATTTTCCCGGACCAAACCTAATGATTCAGCATATGGAGACACTCCGAGGAGCGGCAGCAGGTTATAGGAAGCAACCTACTCCTTGAGAAAAGGCTTAACAACCCTGAGCATCAAATCTTCGATCGATCTGCATTGGCTGTATTCCTCCTGCAGCGATTTCAGAATCTTTGCGATCATCGTAACCGAGTCAATGTTGTTGAGGTTTTCTCTGTCCAGCAGTTCGTGAAACAAAGCCTTGCCGTCTGTCATTTCACTGATCCTTAGGGCAATCCTTCCATATCTTTCCCGAATAGCCTCGCCGTCATTTGACGAACCGACGAGTCGCTTTACTTGTTCCAGTTTCTGAAGCGAGGCCGAGGCAATTCTTTCCCTGTGTTCTTCATCGATAAAGAAGACCAGGTTATCGAGTCTTGATTCAATTTCATCCAGGTGCCTGGTCGCCGCCTGTAAACTGCTTCTCTGCTTCGATGACTTTCGGCATTGGCTGCTAAGCAGTCGGCACAAGACACTTACCTGCTCCAGGAAGGACTCGTATTCCGGAGTGTGCTCAAACCCGTCTCTTCTGGCGTTCGGTCGAATGTTGAAATCGCAAATCTGGATTTCCCCTATGACCCAAGTCGCGAACCGCCTTTCCAGGTAGTAAGGGGCTAGGAAGTATTCGTCGCCTATCTGGATGTTCCCCTGCCTTACTCTAATGCCTCTCATGGGCACACTTTGGGGAAGAGCTCCTCGATAGTCGATTTCCGCATACCAGCCCTTAGCCAGAGGCTTCTTTGATTCAGCAAATTCAAACGCTTTGATATCCCTTATAACATCATCAATGTTGGTGCTCACCTGTATTTTGTCTGAGTAAGGCCGGGTCACACTCTTTCCATTGACTGTTATGCTGTAGCTCCAATAGCCAGGAGTATCGGAAAAATACTGATCCAATCTTTCTGCATGGGAGAAAATTGACTGGTCATAAGGGACGGGAGAAATCTGACCCAAGTAGTCACGGATCGGTTTTATACCCATCAATTTGTCCGAGTGAAAACGGCGAACGCCGAGCATTTCGACACGAAAGAAATGAGTTTGTTCATCCGCTCCTGCGGCTCTGTCGTAGACCTTAGTTATGTTCTTGACTACTTGGATGAGGGACTTCTTGTTCGTCGTTTTTTCCGTGAGCCTGTCTAATTGTTTCCTGTCCCATTCTACAATTGTCACCCGCTCCTGTGAGACAGACCGAGTTGTAAAACGAAGCAAGTCGCAGTAAGCCAGTCCGCCCAAACGACCTATGCCTCTGAAGCCCCTGTGGCCTTCTCCATCTTTTGGACTAAAGCCGAGGTTGAGCAAAACGCGAGCTGCTAAGTGTCCGGGAATACCTGATCCATTATCCTCTATCGATACTCTCCGGTCATTACCGTCTACTTGGATTGTTATTCTGCCTTGGCCTTTAGAAAGAATTCCTTTCTCTACGGCGACGTCAATAGAATCAACCGCATTTTGCACATACTCGCGATACACCATGAGCGGGTCATCGTACATACCGGACGTTATGATGTTGAGCAGTTGATACCCGATAAACGGCTTCGGTTCACTTTTTATTTCATCAGGTAATAATCCAGCCATTTCTTAACCTCTTCATTCTTGCATCTGTGCAGATAAGCGCGAATTGCTGCAGTGGAGTTCTCCCCCACGGCCCTCCTGAACTCTTTAGCTTCTTCTGGATGCTCTTCAAACAACTTCCAAAAGAAAGACCGGAATTGCTCTACCAGCCCGGTCCCCGCTGTTCGGTCGGGCTCTTCTTTGTAAACTTCTCTCTCGTGTTTGTTTCTGTTCCTAAGCAACTCCTCCGGCATGTGTAAGTTAGCAATGAATTCCTTGTAATCCCTCCCGATTGTTCTCCAAGCAAGCATAGGCGTGGGCGAGATTGCGCCGAAGGCTGCTCCCTTCATGACCTCGATATTGCGAGTTGCACGCTTTGTCCAACTGATCCATTGGTCTTCAGGTTCATTCGGGGCAACATAATCCCTACTTTGAGTGGATTCGCCGTCATATCGGCTTTTAATGGGGGCATACCGCATCGGGTAACTGTAAATCTGGCCCTCGGCCTCTCCGGCTCCTTTGCCCCATTCCTGATTCAGTTTGATGTTGATAGAAAGCCGTTCGTAAAGGTCCTCAGGCGTGTCGTTGAAGTTATAGATCATGTAATTTGAGAATTCTTTGACTCCGTTTTTATGGGCCAAGCGAACTGCTTTTGTGTAGGCCTCTTTATCCTTTACATTGTCGAAGGCGATGCGCATCGGTCTGATATTCAGTTGCTTGAGGAGTTTCATATTCTCTTCGTTCAGATACCGCGCATCCAGCCCTTGGTTGAAGTCAATGACCCTTTGCCTTTTAGGGCTGGTATTCGTGAACTGATCTCTCCCATAACCCAAAAAGACAAGGTCCTCAACTATTTTCTCAAGGTGAGGAGAAGCCAAGACGTTGTTGTCCATCAGCTTTAGTCTGGGCTTGTCGCCGTATGACTCTCTAAGGCCGCCTATCATTTCTTTGATGTCGATGTATGGCACATAGTCCGGTTCTATTATCGGGACGCCACACCATGGGCAGCGCCGGGTGCAACCTCGGGTGGTGTAGGCGTAAAACGTATCGTTCGTGGCGTAAAGGTTCGAATCGAGTAAGCTGTAGTCCGGCGCCAATGCATCAATATTCTCATTTCCGTCCAGATTTATTCTTTTTGGCGAATCAAGAATACCGGCAATCGGCTCTACCCCGGTTTCTTCGAATATCTCCTCTTGCATGAGAGAGGCCATTATGCCGCCCACGAAGATCTTGTGTATAGAACCGCCAACTGCGGTCTTGTAGAAGTTGATTGTTTCGATAGTTTCTTTCCACTGAAAGGTAAAGAGCGTCGAAATATATATCCTGTCCCAAAGGATGCCCGCAGAAAACAAATCCTGAATTTGAAAAGAGTCATTATCTTTACCAATGACAAACTTCACTTCGTCTTTACGGGACTTATGAAAGGTGGACAGTTTCATGAGCCCCAGAGGCGGATACCAGAGACTCTCATCATCGGGCCGTTTTCGTTTCTTGTTCTCAATCTCTTTCGCCCTGATTTGAGCTTTGTCCGAGAATTTCCTGACTTTTGGCTCTACCAGCAGTACCCTCAAAGGCCAAGAACCTCTTTTAACGCAGCATGAACCTCCTGAACCCCCTTTTGTCCACCAGCGTCAGAAAACGGGCCGTTCGTGCTCCAATCGATCTTACCCACCAAACCCCTCAATTGCTTTTGAAAGTACTCAACCGAGGAATCTCCTCGGCCCTTGACCGCAATGATATCGGTTAAAAGACGCATCAGGGAATATAAACCAACTCCTTTTGTTATCAAATGGTGTCGATGATCGTCCCATTCGTTAGGAAACAGCCCTTTAACTGCGGTCCAGTAGGCACAGACAACAGCGTACTTGCTGTGTGCGTCTCCCAGGCTAGCTTTCTTTAATTGAGTGAGAAATCGAAGGACAGCCTTCTGCATCATCCGGAAAGAAGTCTTTCGTTTCAATCCCGACGTGGTCTCTCCGCCATATCTAATGAGCCTAAACCATGGAGAAGACGGATCTTCGTTCAGTTTTCGGGCAATGAATAACTGTGGCGCTTCTTCGGCCAAGTCCGGCACCAGATTACTCTCATGATAGTCGGTCAACGAAGAAGGCAATCCTTTTGCCTTGCTGTTGATGGTAACGAACTGCGCCATCTCGCTTCTCAGATCGAGGCCGATAAATGACATGAAGGCCAACGGGATGTCGTCGTTTGAGAGCTCGCCTAAACGGTGCTGGCAATCGACCTGCGCCAAACACCGGGCATTCTGGTGGACGTAAAGGATGGCAAGGCCGCTTCCGTTCCTTTCCAATCTCCAGTTCTTCCTTTTGTCGTGGCGGAGATTGAACGTGAGTGGGATAGTGGAGGACCCAGGTTGTGTGATGTACTTCTTAAAGTCGAGGCTGTGCCTTCTGTTGAATGGGCGTTGATAACCCTCTCCGGTGTCCTCATTCAGAACATCCGCAAAGGATATGCTGTGAAGAACGCGGGCCGTCGCAAATCCTAAAAAAACCTCTAAAGAACCGCACCGGCCCAAAAGGCCGGGGATCGACAACATTGAAGTTTTTTTCTGCATTATGCAGAGAAATACTTCAATTTAGTCTCCTTTGTCAAGCTTCTCTTTTATTGTCATAAACGGTGTAAAAACCTTGCCAATCTGATCAGAGGCGCGCTGCTCAAACAAAACTTTTCATAACAAACCTGTGAACTTCTTTTACAAATGCGACCTGCTCTTTGGTAGCCGGCCACTTCTCCTCATGATGCGTGATATTTCTGATGACATTCAAGTCAGCAATCCATTTCACCTTCTTCTCTTTGCTGCCCTGCTTGGCCATTGAGAAGGACTTCTCAAAGAGAGGCCAGTTCGTAAGCGCGATGGTCTGGTAATCGAGTAGATGAATATACTGCTCCACCTTTTTGACGCCCTTTTCTTTTTGGTGCATTTCACTGCAACTCACGCGAACCTTTTCAGGAATTCCTTCATACCACCAACTGTCTCCAAACTGCTCCTTGAGCTTATCCGTCACGAACCTAAACATCGTAATTTGGATTTCACCCATCAATTTCTTGGCTTCCTCTGTTCCCTTAACATCGATGGTATCCAGGTACTCTTTAAGCTTATCCGGGCAGAATCCTTCAATCTGATCATGAATCTTAGCCATCAACTCAACCGCGTTGTCGTTCACGCCCTTTATCGCTTGCCTCGAACGGAAGTGCTTGATGGTGTCCGGACTGGCGACCGAGAAGAACTTGATCAATGGATCAACGTACGTATCGATGTATCCTACAATCGATTCGGCAGGTAGATCGTCCAGATCAATCTTCAGCTTATCTTTGACATGCACCAAGATGGCACGGAGGACTATGAGTAACGATCTGATTCCATTGTTCGTGCAGAGGTATCCTCCCGGGCCATCTCCCAGTGCCCAGTGTTCCGGCATCGCCTTCTGGTATAGCTCAAAAAAGTGAGTCAGCACTTTAGCTGCCTTTTCCAGGCTCTCATCCAAGTCTTCTTCGTATGAGGCATACAAGGGGCCCGGTTTAAAGACAGCGGTCGTCTGTTCTCCAAAGAACTTGTTTTCCTTCAGTCCATCAGCAAAAGATGACAGGGTCAGGCAACAAGTAGAGCTCTTGCTCTTACTGGCCAGGGCAAATCTTTCGTAAAGTGGAGAGCCAACTGTCGAATTTAACTTGATGGCCGTTCTCGAGCGTAGAGCATCGAAACGTTCTTTGAGATCCTTCGATTCCCACTTCAGATCGGCATATATCTCTTTAATCAAATTCTGTTTGACGCGCTCTTGCTTAGAATTGATATCAACAAAAAGGCCTGCTTCTTCCATCGGCGGCAGGTTCTCGTATGCCAGCACCGGAAAGGTCGCCTTATCTGTTTCATGCTTTGCCATCCGTTTCGAGTACGCGTAGCCGTATAACCGGTGTTGACCATCTATTACCCAGGCTGAAGCGTAGCGGTTTGGCAGGTGCAGGACCCCAAATGATGACTCCCCGATAATGTCCTTCCTATCAAACACCAATGCTTGTTTTGATTTGATGTTGATAACGATATTGGTTGGAAACTGGCCGCCACTATCAATGTATTTTGCGATGGCCTTGAGTCTTTTAGGAGTCACCATCCGCTGATAGGTTTCTGCATCCTTGATTGTGCGGCTCTTCTTATGACTGATATAGGCGATCTTCAGAAGGTCAAAAGGCCTAATAAGGAAGTTGTAGAAAGTTTGCTTACCCATTCTGCCCTTGGTGGCCGGCACTTTTATATCAATTTCGTGGATCCGTTCTTCTGAAAAGACATACGCCAGCAGCTGATATTTGGCAGCCATTTTCAGCAAATCAGTTAACTTTTTGAAATAGTCAATCTCTTCATCCCTCAGAACAACGATCTTGTTAGCGGCCGCTTTGGTAAGATCCACGGGTCTCCATTGAATATTGCGCGTCGCTATGACCCAGCGGACCTTTAACTTCACGTCTGGACCATAGTGCTTGTTTATGGAATTGAATACCGGCACGCTAATACTCAGAATCTTCTCGATCAGGTCGTTCAGGTTCTTTTCTTTGCGTTCTTCGGAAGTCGTGCACTCAAAGAGGAGAGCCGTTTCGGTATCCATGGCAAAGACATCGATCTGTCTTGGGTTGGTCTCTTCGTCAATAAAGATCTTGAAAAGACGATCTTTGCTCAGTTGGTCGAATCCCATTCTTACGAGCATTGACCAGACTTCATCCTCCAGCAATATGTCCGGCGGTTTCGGCTTCTTAAGCTTTACCGATTTCGTGAGCTTCGAAGGAACGATTTCCCAGCCTTCTTGGGTCTCGATTTCTGCCTTTCTTTGAGCCAACGAAGCTGTTTTGCCATGAACTGTTTTCTCGTAGAATGATTTCGAGCGAGTTCTGAAGGCGCCTTTGATCGAATCATTGTTCTCCACGAGATTCGTTAGTAGTTCGGCCACGACAACCCCCTCCTTTCCATTCAAATACGGCCCAAAATCTAAAGCAGATTCGAGCTGTTCGATCAAATTAGCCGGAACCAACCACTTCTAACCTACCAAAGAAAGAAGGGAGAATCCAACAGTTATTTCTAAGATTGGTTTAAACAACATGGACGGAAAGACCTGTTTGCCGCGAAATAACGGAGTCAGTGCATATTCTCGCTCACTTGCCTCTGTGCGTGGCAGCTATCCGGGTCGCTCGTGTTTCAAGCTGTCGTTTCCAATAGGGGCACGACGGAGGCCCGGGAAGAGGACAACCATTTGTAAGGACTTGACGACGCAATTGGAATGCGAATTGAGAACGACTATGAGATTTGAGAAAACCCTCGGGACATCAGAGAAGTGAACCGTCTTCACGCATCGTAGATAGTTTCCATTTTCTCTTCTATGTCTGGTAAACTACAGCCCATGCAACTTCGTCCGGCCGAGGGGAATATACCTAAAGAAACGCTTATTCAGATCATCGGGAAGCTTCTCCGTTCCGATCTTGATCTGACTTTCCTCATCAAGCTTGAACAACAAGAACTCGAACAGCTTGTCGCCGCCATAAGAGGACGGATAGACGGAAACCGGTGAGCGGCCGAGGGCTGAGGGCACCCGCACCACCATCTCCGTTAGACGTCGCTCTTCCGCACCCCTGAAGGACGCCATGCGGGAGAAATGACCTTGTGGTCCTCCTTTTCGCTCATAGCCGCGGCGAAGGTGATCGAACACTCCCCGAACTTATCGTTGACTGTGTCCACGGCATTGGCGAGTGCGGCGCGCTTTTCGCCCTGGGGGTCCCGAAAGAGGGCCATCTGGTGATCATCTTTTGTCAGTGCAGAAAGGGAGATGCCGAGAAGCCGCACGCTGCTCCGGAGGCGTATGCTGTCGAAGATGGCTACTGCGGAACGGTAGATGTCCCCGGTGTCGTTGGTGGAGGCAGGCAGGGTGGTCTGGCGGGTAAAGGTCTTGAAGTCAGCGTACCTCACGGTGAGGGTGATGGTCTTGCCCTTGTACCCGTAGCGCCGTGCCCTCCGGCCCGCTCTCTCGCTGAGACGTAGAAGGCAAGGCAGGATCTCTTCCCTCTTCCAGATGTCCTTCGCCAGTGTGACACTGTGGCCGATGGATTTCGGTTCAGAGGCTTCCACCTCCAGGGGCCGTTCGAGTATGCCGTTGCCCATGGCCCTGAGCCGTTCGCCGATGACGCCGAACTTCCTCGTGAGAAAGGAGACCGATGCCCTCCCCAACTGGCCGCAGGTCGTGATCCCCATGGCCCTGAGCTTCTCCTCGGTGTGGGAGCCGATACCCCAGAGCTTCTTCACCGGCAGGGACTCGAGAACGGATGGTGCGGTGTCCTCGTCGATCCAGCGCAGGCCGTCCGGTTTTGCGAGATCGCTCGCGAGCTTGGCGATAAGGACATTGGGTCCGATGCCTATGGTGCAGGTGATGCCCAGTTCGCTCCTTACGGCAGTCTTGATCCCTTGCGCCAGTTCGACCGGTCCTCCAAAGAGGTGGTGGGAGCCGGTGACGTCGAGGAATATCTCATCTATGCTGAAAGTCTCCGTGTCCGGCGTGAACCGGAGGCAGATTTCCTGGAGTTCGGTGCAAATCCGGGCGTACTTCCGGTTGTTCCCCACGACAAGGGTGATCTGCGGGCAGAGCCGCTTTGCCTCGTACACGGTCATTCCCGTTTTGACCCCGTACTTTCTCGCCTCGTAGGATGACGTCGTGACGACCGTCCTTTCTCCGGCGCCGGTGACGGCGATGGGCTTGCCCCGGAGGTCGGGGTTGTCCCGTTGCTCCACGGAGGCGAAGAAGGCGTCCATGTCCACGCAGAGGATGATCTTGTGCATGTTCTGATTATACCGGGAGGAGGAAAGGAGAACAAGACAATGAAGGGATTCAATGGTTAACGGCAACGGCGTTGATAAAGGAGGAGACCGCATGTGGTCAAGCGAGGGAGGACAACGTATGGATTACGAGGGATGACTGACGCGGACCCCTATGCTCTGTTGATAGAAAGACTGCCGGTTATTGCGGAAGTCACTCCATCTAGAGCACGCCTGAAATGAGGCCAAGCGCAACTACGAACAGCATGGTCGCGACAATACGCTGAATTCCGGGCATGGTGATTTTTTTGAGATGACTGTTGCCCCAGTATGCACCAAGAAATGCGGCGAGAACGGCTGCGACCAGCAGTCCGTAATTGAATGTGGCGAGCTGACGTGTGACCAGAGCGGCGTAGATGGCAAGGCGTGAAAAGTCGATGAGCAAGGCAACAACGACGCTGGTGCCGATGAATACTTCTTTGCTTATGCCAGCGCGGGATAGGAAAGCCGAACGCAAAGCGCCTTGCATCCCAGACAGCCCGCCAAAGAAGCCGCTCAGTGCGCCGCCAAGAGGCATGAATCGAGGAGCGAACGTAAGGCTGCGCCCTTGGGGAAGCAACTCCAGCAATGCAAAGGCCAGAAGAAGCAGACCGATTGCAAGTTTGACAGGGGTGACGGACACCAGGTGGCCAAAGGCCGAGTAGGAGAATGCAGGCTCGGTGCCGGATAGCCACACCAAAAGCGACGCGCCGAGGAAAGACATGGCGATGGCGGGCAGCCCAAAGCGCAGAATAATGCGCCAATCAGCGAGCCGCTAGACCAGGGCCAGCTTGAACAGGCCGTTAAGGAAGTGCACAACGGCGGTGAGCGCGACTGCGTGCTCGATGGGAAAGAACAGGGCGAAGGCTGGCAGTAGAAGCGTGCCGAGGCCAAAGCCGGAGAAGAACGTCAGGGCGGATGCGAGCAGGGCTACGGCACAAACAACCAGGTAACTCATGAAGGTCTCATAGGCGCCCAACAGAGTTCACCGAGAGGTGGGGCATCTTTCTTCGCCCATCCGGTGGAAGCAGTAATTATGAACCTTTTAGTCACCCCTGGTTACCTTTTCAACAAGACTCGGATGTCTTCTTTGAATGTACTCTCTGAAATGAAGATGAAGAGGCGAGAAGAGGTTGTAGTTCCGAACGATATCTTCAAAGCTCATGTCCTCTGTGAGACGTCCGCTGGATTGCTTTGTCGTCCTTATCCGATGCTCTTTGAGATGGCCTCAGACATATTCCGGAAGCTGTCTTTGGCAACTCGTTTTGCAAAGGCCACAAGTCCGATCCCTCCCGCTATCATGAGCCCGGCAAATAAGACAAATAAGAGTGGCCCCAACACCAGAGGAAACCGGAGCGCTTTTAAGCCACCGTCAGAAAAAACCACTGTCAGAAATAGTATGGTACCTAGGAATATTCCGCTAAACCAGAGACAGGTGAATCCTGTGATTGTCCGTGGAAGCCTGTAAACGCCTTCTAACTCAGAGCCTGTTTGAGCGTCTTTAAAGCGGCCTATGAAGATCGGGTTAAATGAATTTCTCACCCCGCGTCTTAGCCATACAAGTCTTACCCTATCGACACTGGCCTTCCCCAGCATGGCATCCTCGGAAAGGAACTGCCTAAAGAACAAGGGAGATTCGATAATCCTAGCCTTGAGTTTGGATGCTGCGATCTTCGCAGGATAGGGGCTCTTGAAGGTGGCCTTCCGGCCGATAAAAAGAAAAGTGAGAAGCCCCCTGGTCTCTGGCTCATCAGCCTTCAGATACGTTCTAAATTCTTTTCCGAAAAATATTTCAGTCAGTCTCATCGCGGTCTTCTATCCGGCACAACGACCAAGCTCGGTTGGAGCCCTTGTTCGACGCATTTTTCCATAAGCTCAAAGGTGATACCGTGCTCCAAGAACGCCGGGTGTTCAGGTGCATGACCCGGAGCAGTTCGAAAACCAAGCGCCCTAAAGAAATCAGCCGAGGTATTACGAGCAATGGTGTGAATCCGCCGACATTTTTTTGCTGCAGCGATTCGATACAGCTCGGCGACGAGAGCGCGACCGATACCGTGTCCTTGAGCTTGAGAGGCCACTGCGAGATGTCTCAGCTCGATTTCGATGTCATCCGTCCCTAGGGCAACCAGTCCTCCGACCACCTGGCCCTTTTCCAGGGCCAGCAACTCACATCCCTCACCCGGAAGACTGAATGAACGTCGCACATCACGGGGGAGGCCCAAGGGTTGCCACAGAACAACCCAAAGGAGCTCATCTAACCTTGCGGCAGCATCGGCTGTGGTCGCAATTTCTATGGTCGCCATGCTTTCGTTTTCGTCGAACACGGGCATAAGCGGGAGTCGCCCAAGGACACCATGCGCTTCATGCCGTTGTTATTCATTGCCTTTCTCTCCGGCAATTATTGAAGTTAAGTGTGTGCGGGCCGCCGGGCAGGCTCTCGCCATTCTTTCTCCCAGCCCTTCCTCTCTCCAGATGACATTATGAGAACCCCACACGAGGAATTCCGCAATATCGATACAATCCAGCGCCATCGCAGGGAGACCGATGAGATCTAATGCCCAGACCCGTGGTGTGAAATGGATATATTCATTCCTAAGCCGGTTCAGGAGTTTGATGGAGCTTCCCTGTGTTCCTTTAGGGACAAACTTCCTGCTATCTGCGTACTTCAGCATCTTGTCGCTTTTGATCTTCTTATACAGCGAGGGAAAGCAGTCGAGCTTAAGATTGCCAGGATAGGGGCCGCCTTTCTCGTAGGCATCGAGCCACCGCTTGGCGTCCTCTTCGCGGAGGGTGTGCAAGCCATGCGAACCCTGCAATGCAAGGACCATTGCTCCTTGCAGACCACTGTGAAGGGCAATAATGGCCCACTTCCACCGGTAAGGATCGGATGTCAGTCTTTGGGTTTCCTCCGCCAGTACTTCAAATGCTGAGACGGTCTCTACTGCCCCATCGGTAATCAACCAGCCTTCTCCCATTGATTCAGCTCACCTTTCCGATTCTCTGGATAATGACAAAGTCACCCGCGCGGCGGACGCGTCTAGGTATGGTGAGGGGCTTTCCCCGCGTCGGGTGCAGCGCCTTGGGTGGTTTTCTTAGTCAATCAAGCGTCCAAAAATCCCTCGACAGATCGTTGTTATGTTGTAGACCATTGCTGGTAGCGGAGAAGCTCGACGATTAGAGACACGCCTGTATCCCGATTCGACAGAAGCTTCGCGCGGAACTCACGTTCACCACGTTCGTGGTGTTCCCGGAACTCCCACTCAGGCGTATTTTCCGTCCAGACCCCCGGATTAGGCGGTCGCGACAGGAGTTGCTGAAGCCGATCGGCATAAAAGGCTCCCATAGCGAGAGCGCGGACGAATGCAACGAGTTCCTCCACTTGAGATTGCATAGTGCCTGGATCGAAAGGGATATCACTCAACTGCAACAGGAATAAGGATCGGCGGAACAGCGGATCGAACGCCGGGCTCAGGACAAGAGGATCTTTGAACCTACGCAACAGCCGTAGTTTCTCGGGGTCAACAGGTCGAGTAGGATTGTGTGAATCCAGAAGATGATTGTTAGGACACAAGGGGAGCAGATTCTCAACCGTATTGTTTGCGGGATCTCCATCAATGTGGTGAATCTGAGGACGATCAGCGCCGCACATCGCACATCGATGGTTGAACTCATTTAGAACCACGTCTCGAATCATCTTTGGAATGGTTATTCTACGACCTGGCATGACTCCTCCTTTTCTTCATCCAACGCGAAGTTCACCGGGACGCGAGCGCCTTTCTTCGCCGATCCGCTCCATGCAGTGGTTATGAGTTCTTTGCTGTGTTTTCAGGCTTGTCTCTCCTGAACCTCTTGAAATACAGCTTTTCAATGAATTCGGGCAACGGTGCTTTCCATTGTTCCTGTTTGTGATTGGCAAGGCTCCCGAACTTCCTCGGGTTCATACCGAGTTCTTTCGCCATGCGTATGTGGGTATCGGTCAAATGGTATCTCTTCTTTGCCTCAATCCAGTCTTTGTCTTTGGGTTTCATGGTGTCAATATCTTTCCCCACTCATCCCTTCGCAGCTCGGCGCCGTTGTTGGCTTGTCTGTGTTCGCTTCTCTTCACACAGCAATAATTATACAAAATTTTATATCCCGGATAGTACAGACAGATTTCTGTATATCGCCCCTTTTTGTCGATTTTTGCAGAAACTGCGTGCTATGTCAAACACGATGCCGGTTCTCCTGATTTCTCGCCATCCTACGGACTTGTGACGGCCAATCCGCGCTTGTATCGCGTGGGTACAGATCATGGCAGTTGACACATCATTGTGGCTGAGAAGTTCCTGCACTGTCCTGATATTGTAGCGTGCTTCAACCAGGCGCGGGAGAACTAAGAAATACTTCAAGACGAGACAGTGGGAGACGCTTCTTCCTCCGGCTGCGACAGTCGACCGCAATGCACGGAGGGGTGTGCGATAAATCGAAACAGACGGATGATGTGGTTCCGATGCTTGATATACCAAAGGGCAGGGCCAGGTAGGGAGTGAGCGAATTGGCGTGGCAGACCGCAAAGCAGATAGTGGTCTGCAAAGATCATCGGATCGAAACCTGATGGTAACCAGGAACCGGCGCGTGAACCGTATCGAAGGAATTACGACAAACGACAATGGCCCTCGTAAGCACACACTCATTAACGCGCACCTGCCACCGGCCTCACAGACACGATGGTCTTCAGATAATCCGTCTTCCGTTTCTCCAGCTCCGACGGTTCCACGGGGAAGAATCCTTCCTTCACCGGGATGGCGTAGAGTCCCGGCTGGCGCATGGCGGGAATACTCGGTTCAAAGAGGAACCTCTGGCCGAAGTAACCGTCCTCGATCCTGTAGGCGAGATATCCATGATCCTTCAGTATTCCCGTGAACTCGATCAGGACCGCCTTGTTGTCGGACTGGAAAGACTGACGGACCAGCCGGTAGTCAAGAACTTTCTTCTCGAAGGCGAAAAGATTGCGCCGTGGGTTCGGCTCATCCGCATCGGCACCCGGTTATGGGCTGAACTGCATAATCGGGTTAATGCAGACTCTATTATTATGCGGAGCCCACTTCTCGCGGGCCCCGCCAACGCGTTATTCTGTCCTCT
>MVRP01000051.1 GCA_002067405.1 Syntrophorhabdaceae bacterium PtaU1.Bin034
CGGCATGAACTACATGTACTCGGTTAACGCCAGCAATGGGGTCATGCGCATGTTCGTCAACTTCGATGTGAAGACCGACCCGAACACGGACCTGATCTTCACCCAGATGCGCCAGAACCTGTCCCAGTCCCAGCTTCCCATCGATGTGAGAAATTACGGGGTGAATGTCCAGAAATCGAGATCGGCGCCTCTCATGATCCTGGCGCTGCATTCTCCGAAGGGGACATACAATTCAATGTTTCTCGCGAACTACGCCAATATCAACCTCCTCGACCAGTTGCTTCGGACGCCGGGCGTTGCCCAGGTGGCGGTCTTCGGCGCGGGAGATTACGCGATCCGTGTGTGGGTCAATCCGGATAAACTGGGTAAGCTGGGCATCACCGTTCCCGATGTGGTGAACGCCATACAAAAGCAGAACACCGTCAACCCCGCCGGCCAGATCGGCAGCGAGCCTGCGCCGGCCGGGCAGGAGTTCACCTATACTGTCCGGGCGCAGGGACGGCTGATTTCCGAGGCCGAGTTCGGCGAGATCGTGGTGCGGGCAAACCCTGACGGTTCCATTGTCCGGCTCAAGGACGTGGCGCGGGCAGAATTGGGGTCTCAGAGCTACAACGTGAGAAGCAGGGTGGACGGCAGGTCTGCCGCTGCGTTCGGCATCTATCAACTGCCCGGTTCGAATGCCCTTACCACTGTCGAGGGCGTCAAGAAAGTCATGGAGGAGGCAAAGAAACGGTTCCCCGCCGACCTCGACTACGTGGTCGCCCTTGACACGACACGATCCATCAAAGAGGGCATCCACGACATACTGAAGACCTTTCTGGAGGCGTTAGCTCTCGTTATTCTTGTCGTCTTCATCTTCCTGCAGGGATGGAGGGCGACCCTTATCCCGATCCTCGCCGTTCCCGTCGCCCTGATCGGTACATTTGCGGTCTTTCCGCTCCTCGGCTTTTCCATCAACACCCTTTCTCTTTTCGGTCTTGTCCTCGCCATCGGCCTGGTGGTGGATGACGCTATTATTGTCGTCGAGGCGGTAGAGCGCCACATTGAGGAGGGGCTGTCGCCGAAGGAGGCGTCCTTCAAGGCCATGAAGGAGGTATCGGGGCCGGTCATGGCCATAGCTCTGATCCTCGCCGCGGTCTTCATCCCCACCGTTTTTGTGCCCGGCATTACCGGCCGCCTCTATCAGCAGTTCGCCGTAACCATCGCCATTTCGGTCATCATTTCGGCGTTCAACGCGTTGACCCTGAGCCCTGCACTCTGTGCCCTTCTGCTCAAACCGGGAAAGACCCACGGCCCTCTCGGCGACTTTTTCAAATGGTTCAATCGGGTTTTTGACCGGGCTTCGAAGGGCTACGTCAGTGTGTGCGGGTCTCTCATCCGAAAGAGCGCTTTTAGTCTTCTTTTCCTCGCCGCCATAGCTGTCTTGAGCGGCCTTCTCGGCAAGGGCCTTCCCTCGGGCTTCCTGCCGAATGAGGATGTCGGCTATTTCTATGTGAACGTGTCGCTCCCCCATGCTGCGTCGCTTCAGCGAACGGATGAGACAATGAGGAAGGTCGAGGAGGTTTTGAGCAGGACGCCGGGGATCGAGCACTATCAGTCTATTGCGGGACTCAGCCCCATGAGCATCGCCCAGAACACGTACAGCGGCTTTGTCTTTGTGACCCTGAAGGAATGGAAACATCGGAAAAAGCCCGAAGAGAAGTACCAGGCGATCATGGACCATCTGCGACGGGAGTTGGGTAAATTGCCCCAGGGCGTTACCTTTGTCTTTCCTCCGCCGCCGATTCAGGGTATAGGCCTGGCAGGCGGTGCTCAGGTGGTCCTTCAGGACAGGGCAGGCAAGGATATCAATTTTCTTGCAGAGAACGTCAACAAGTTCCTTGAAGCGGCGCGCAAAAGGCCGGAGCTGGAGAGCGTGATAACCACTTTTCTTCCGGGAGTGCCGCAGCTCTTTGTCAACGTGGACCGTGACAAGGTGCTGAAACAGGGCATTGACCTGGGACAGGTCTACCAGACCCTGCAGGCGTTCATGGGCGGGTATTTCGTCAATTATTTCAACCGCTTCGGTCGGCAATGGCAGGTTTACGTTCAGGCGGAAGGGGCATACCGTACAAAAGCCGAGAACATACGGCAGTTCTACGTCAATAACGACAAAGGGGACCCCGTGCCGCTTTCGGCCCTGACCAGCGTCGAGTCCCGGCCCGGCCCGGAATTCACCATGCGGTATAACCTTTACCGTTCGGCCCAGGTCAATGCCGTCGGGAAACGGGGTTACAGCTCGGGACAGGTGATGAATGCCCTGGAAGAAGTATTTAAACAGACCATGCCCGCTGAAATGGGCCTTGATTACATCGGCATGAGCTTCCAGGAAAAGAAGGCGCGGGAAGGTATTCCCGCCTCAGCGATCTTCGGCCTGTCGCTGCTTTGTGTGTTCCTTATCCTCGCGGCCCTGTACGAGAGCTGGTCTCTGCCGCTCAGCGTGCTTCTCGGCACACCGGTTGCGGTGTTCGGGGCCTTTGCCGCCATATGGGCGCGTGGGCTCGAAAATAACGTCTACGCCCAGATCGCCCTGATCGTTCTCATCGGGCTGGCGGCCAAAAACGCGATACTGATAGTGGAGTTCGCGAAGACGAGGCACGAGCAGGGCAAGGCGCTTACCGATGCCGCCCTGGAGGGGGCACGGCTCCGTTTGAGGCCGATACTCATGACGTCTTTCGCGTTTCTCCTGGGTGTGCTGCCCCTTGCCGTATCGAGCGGGGCCGGCGCCAACGCCCACCGGACCATGGGGACCGCGGTGATGGGCGGGACAATGTCTGCGTCGGTCATAGCCATCTTCCTCATACCCGTGACATTTTACGTGGTGGGCAAAGCTGCCGACCGCCGGAAGAGAAGGCGGGGCAACGAAAGAAGGGAGGGGGACAGCCGTGCTTGAACGTATAATGATTTTCGCCTTCCTGCTCATGCTCTCTGCCTGCACCATAGGACCCGACTACCACCGGCCGTCGGTCCCGACGCCCGACGCCTGGCGATACGAAGAGGCGCAGGCAAAAGATACCGTGAATACCCTTTGGTGGGAACAGTTCGAAGACCCCACGCTTAATGAGCTGATCCATATTGCGCTGAAAGAGAATAAAGACGTGAAGATCGCCGCCGCAAGGGTTGAAGAGTTCATGGGACAATACGCAGCGATACGGGCAGGCCTGTTCCCTCAGGTTGCCGGTTCGGTGAGCGGTCAGAGGAAGGCGCTCACGCAGTATTCCAATCCTCCCCTGTCGGCCTCCGCCGACAATCCTTACAACGACTTTCAGGCCCTCCTCAGTGCAAGCTGGGAGATCGATGTGTGGGGGCGGCTGCGTCGGGCAACAGAGGCGGCGCGCGCCGACCTCCTCGCGAGCGAAGAAGGGCGCCGCGGCGTCATTCTCACCGTCGTGACCGCAGTGGCCATAGCATACACTGACCTTTTGGACTTTGACAGGCAGCTCGATATCGCGGAACGGACGGCAAAAAGCCGGGAACACTCCCTGAAGCTGTTCCAGCTCCGTTTTGACCGCGGCCTTGTCTCGGAGCTGGAGCTCCGGCAGGTACAATCGGAGTACCAGTCGGCCATAGCCGCAATTCCCTTATTCCAAAAGCTTATCGTCCAGCAGGAGAATGCGCTCAGCATACTGATCGGACGCAATCCCGGCCGGATCGCGCGGGGCAAGCCCTTGGACGAGCTCGTGCTTCCCGCTGTTCCGGCAGGTTTGCCTTCCCAACTTCTCGAGAGGCGTCCCGATATAAGGCAGGCTGAGCAGAACCTCATTGCGGCGAATGCGAGGATCGGCGTGGCGAAGGCGCTGTACTTCCCGGTGATTTCCCTGACCGGGACCCTCGGGGCAGAGAGTACGGACCTGTCCCGTCTTTTTACAGGGCCGGCCCGTATCTGGAGCTACGGGGCGAACGCCGCGGCGCCGATCTTCACCGCAGGGGGCATAGCAGGGACGGTCAAGGTCGCGGAGGCAGTGCAGAAGCAATACCTGCTGCGGTATCAACAGGCCATCCAGCAGGCCTTCCGTGAGGTCGAGGATGCGCTGATCGATCAGGGCAAATCGAGAGAGCAGCTTCAGGCGCAGGGGCAGCAGGTGGAGGTGCTTCGCCGCTACGCATACCTCGCGAGGCTGCGTTACGAGAACGGCCATACCAGTTACCTTGAGGTGCTCGACGCAGAGCGCAGCCTCTTCAATGCCGAGCTTCTTTACACCCGCACCAAAGGAGAGCTCTTTCGCGCCCTTGTCAACCTCTACAAATACATGGGAGGAGGCTGGGTGGTGGAAGCAGAAAAAAAAGGAGGGATAAATGGCGACAGAAACGAACGGGTCTCAGGCAGTGCAGATCAACACGGGAGATGAACTATCGAGGGGCCGCTACAGCAACAGCATGCTGGTGTCCCATGGCCCGGAGGAATTCATTATGGACTGGCTCCTCCAATCGCCAAACGGCGTGCACCTTGTATCGCGGATTATAGTAACGCCGGGGCACATGAAGCGGATAGTGGCTGCGTTGCAGGATAATCTGAACAAACATGAAGAGGCGTTCGGGAGCATCGTGATCCCCGAACCGCCGTCTTCAGCTATTCAGTAAGGTAAATACAAGGTGCGGAGGCCTGCCTTTCTCCGGTTTTAGACCCTGTGTTTGGCCGGGGTCTTCTTTTTCTTGTCGGGAGCGGCAGCGGGCTTTTTCGCGGGCGCTGCTGCCTTGACCTTAACCCTGCGTGATTTCTCCGTTTCCAGTTCTCTTCCCAGCCTGCTGATCTCGTTCTTGAGGGACTCCATCTCTTTGTCCGATTTTTCCAGCTTTGCTTCCATGCCCGACAACTGGGACTTGAGGGCCTTTACCTCGCCGTTGTTTATTTGAGACTTCAGCCCGCTCATTTCCGAATTCAGCGCACTGATCTTTCCGAAGGCGGCAATAACAAGGACGAGCACAATCACGAGAGCAACGAACGGCGCGATAAGAGGTTTCAGTTTCGCGATGGCAGACCCCCCGTTTGTTATGGTTGTTGTTTTTTCCTGCATTCCGGGGATTCGGGCATCCTCACTCTTGAGAAAATCCTCAACGGTCTTCATCGGAGCGTTCTTCTTCTTAAAACCAAACATCCTCTTTCTCCTTTATAATATTTGGATTGCCGTCCTGTTGTTTGTTGGCTTTTTCCGTAGTCTATCTTTTGAAAACGCCATTTTGCAACACTTTTTTTCTCGCCCCGGGTTTCACACAGTGTTTGTCTGTAAGAACTGCTTCAGCTTTTCCATGTCCCCATAGGCGTCTTTGATGGCAGCCTCATTTCTGAGGAGAAAGGATGGGTGGTAGGTGGGCAGGAGCGTGATACCCTTGTATTCCGTAAGGATCCCCCGGATCCTCGTGATCCGTTCTTCTACGCCCAGGAGCGTATTGTACGCATGCCTGCCGAGCGTACAGATTATGGCCGGTTTTATGAGATCGAGCTGTGCGAAAAGATATGCGCTGCACGCCTCCACTTCTTGGGGCTGGGGGTCGCGGTTATTGGGCGGCCGGCATTTAAGGACGTTGCAGATGAAGACATCACGCCTCGCCAGGCCGGTCCTTTCGATCATCTGGTCGAGGAGCTTTCCGGCCCTTCCCACAAAAGGCCTTCCCTGGAGGTCTTCTTCCTCGCCGGGTGCCTCGCCGACGAAGACGAGGCGGGCATGCTCGTTTCCTTCACCGAAAACGACCGTCTTCCTCGTCCGGCTCAACTCGCACCTTGCGCACGTACGGACCCTCTCTGCCAAATCCGAAAGGGTCATCTCCTGCGGCCTGCCGGACACGTATGTCCGGATGCCCATCTGGAGGAGGGCGGTCAGGAAAGCTCTCGGTTCAGAAATATCCATTCTCAGGCGAACCGGTCGGGGATCTTCTTCAGCTTTTTCTCGGCTTCAAAGAGTGAAGCAGCCTGAAGGATAAGCGCCTCATCCAGGGGTTTCCCGATGATCTGCAGGCCGATGGGCAATCCCTTGCCGTCAAAGCCGCACGGCAGGGAAAGTGCCGGAAGGCCGGCCAGATTAATGGGAATGGTAAAGATATCCGAGAGATACATGGTGAGGGGGTCGTCCGTCTTTTCGCCGATCTTGAACGCGGTCGTCGGCGAAACGGGTGTAACGATCAGGTCGCACTGCTCGAAGGCCCTTGAGAAATCGCCCCGCATAAGCGTCCTCACCTGACCCGCCTTCCGGTAATAGGCATCGTAATATCCTGAGGAGAGCACGTACGTGCCGAGAATGATCCTCCTCTTCACTTCTTTGCCGAAGCCCCGGGAGCGCGTCTTCTTGTACATGTCGATAATGTCTTTCCCGTCGACGCGCATGCCGTATTTCACGCCGTCGTAACGGGCAAGGTTGGATGACGCCTCAGCCGTACAGATGATGTAGTAGGTGGCGACGGCATACTCGGTGTGAGGCAGGGAGATAGGGACGATAGTAGCACCGAGCCCCTCGAAGAGCTTGAAGGCGTCTTCTACCGCAGCCTTCACCTCCGGCTCGATGCCTTCAATGAAGTACTCTGCGGGCATGCCGATGCGCATCCCTGCTACGTCCTTATTCAAGCCGGCCGTGTAATCGGGTACGGGTTGAGGGATCGAGGTGGAATCCATGGGGTCGTGCCCGGCAATAACATTGAGCACCGCAGCACAGTCTTCGACGCTTCTCGTGATCGGGCCTATCTGGTCGAGGGACGACGCAAAGGCGACGAGGCCGTACCGCGATACCCTTCCATAGGTCGGTTTCATCCCCACTGCGCCGCAAAGTCCGGCGGGTTGCCTTATGGAGCCGCCCGTATCGGTCCCCAGTGTCGCCGCGCACAACCCGGCGGTGACGGCTGCTGCGGACCCGCCGCTCGACCCCCCGGGGATGCGCTCGAGATCCCAGGGGTTCTTTGTGATCTGAAAAGAGGAATTCTCCGTGGACGAACCCATGGCGAATTCATCCATGTTGATCCTTCCCAGATGGATGTACCCGCTGTCCTTCAGTTTTTTTATTACCGTGGCATCATAGGGCGGAACAAACCCCTTCAGGATCTGGGATGCGCAGGTCGTCTCCACTCCCTTGGTGCAGAGGATGTCCTTCATGCCGAAGGGGATGCCCGTGAGGGCACCGTCAGTTCCCTCGCCTATCCTTTTGTCTGCCTCTTCGGCCGTTGCCATGGCCGCCTCTTCCGTCAGCCGCAGATACGAGCGGATCTCCCCGTCGAATCTGTTGATCCTGTCCAGGTAGAATCGCGTCAGCTCTATTGACGTGATCTCTTTCTTCTTCAGCAGGGTTCTCACTTCCCGGATGCTTTTATGCAGTATCTCTTCCATGCCTACTCCTACTCTACCTCAATGATCGGGGGAACCTTGAAAAAGGCGTCCTTTCTTTCGGGCGCATTCCCCACCGATTCTTCCACCTGGAAGTTGTGATTCACCTCGTCCTGCCTGAACACGTTGATGAGCGGGATCGCGTGGCTTGTCGGCTCTATCCCTGTGGTATCAAGAGAATTCAACTTGTCCATGTAAGCGAGTATCCTGTCCAGCTGCTGGGTATACAACTCTGTTTCGTCGGCCTCCAGCTCCAGCCTGGCCAAATGGGCCACGTATTCAACTACCTCTTTGTTGATCTTCATATACACCTCATTCGCATCCGGCAGCCGCCTTTATAAGGTCTCCTCTCGTCACGATGCCTACAAGCCTGTCGTTATCGACGACCGGTACCCGGTTGATGCGTTTTTCTATCATGATCTTGGCCACCACACTTGCCGCCTCTGCAGACGACACTGACACAATATCCGTGGTCATCATGTCTTTGACCGTCATGTCCTGCAGCGAGCCCGATTTCACGGCCTTCAGGATGTCTGTCTGGGATATGACGCCTACCAGAACGCCTTTTTCCACGACCGGCATCCCCGAAATGTGAAAAAGCTCCAGCTTGTTGATGATGACCGAGAGTTTTTCCAAAGGATGGCACGTTACCACATCTTTGTTCATGACCTCTACCACCTTCATCGCTTCACTCCCCCCTTAAAAAGGCTGACCGAACAGCATGACCTCGTGTAGGTATTTCTGGAATGATTCGACGGTCCGCATGGCTTTCCGGAGCTTCCCCGACTCCTCGCCACTCAGCTTGGCCGGATCAACGAAATTGGCGCTGTCACGCTTGTTGGCAACCTCGATTTGATTCATGATCCGATGGCGGTCGAACAGGAGGTATGCATCGATGAGATCCTCCGCCATTTCTTTCTTTATCATGTTCATGTCCCTCAGCCGCTTTATCCTCTTTATCGTGTTTGTCTCGTAGAGCCCTTCCTCGAGGGCAAGGGCGCGGACCGACATGATAAGAGGGGACCAGCCGAGAAGCTTCAGGTTGAACTTGCCTTGATGGTCACCGCTCGTTTCCACCCTGAATTTGCCGAAGAAACCGAGGGCAGTGGACATCATCACCGAAGATTCGGCGATCTCTTTCATTATATTCCTGTTTTCCTTCAGGAGAGCAAAAAATTCGTCGAGTACCGCCCGAAAAAGGGACTGATCTCCGTGGATGACACGTGCATCGGTGATGATAATGAGGTCGAGCAGCTCGAGCGTGCCTTTCGCCTGACCGAGGGTTTCTCCGATCCTTTTTTTCCATTCGGTTACGGAGCCCCGCCATTTTTCATTGGAGGGCATGATCCCGCCCTTGCATTTTTCGAAACCGACCTCATGAAGCCCTTCCACCATGCGACCGGCAAAGTCCTCAAAGTACCGCTTCTCCCCGTCTTCCCCGTACACGAGCATGTTGTCCTGGTCGGTGAAAAATGTCTGTTCGTCACGCCCTTCGCTGCCCAGACCGATCCAGCAGTACGCCGAAGGAGGGGGCCCGAAACCCTGCTGCTTCATCTCCTCCTCGACAAGCTGCAGCACACGAACGGTAATCCTGTCCCTTATGATGCGAAAGAGATCGTGGACATCGACGAGTGCCTGCTCTTCCTCGAAGTAGTCCTTTATGCCCGCAGACGATTTCTCGTGATACTGCCTCAGTTTCCCATAGTCCCTGCTCGTATCGATGGCGTCCAGCATGTGGGATAGCTCCGTTTCGAAACGCTCGCTGTCCCTCAGCGCGGCCCACAGTGTCTTCCTGAGCTCGACGAGTACATTGTACCGGTCGTGGCGCAGGAGCGTCCTGTCGTGCATGGTCTCTCTATATTCCGCGACGAACCGGTCAACTATGGAGAAATTGAGCGGCATCAGCTCCTCAGGAGTCCCTCGAGCATGCCCTTGCTGGCAAGCAGTTTTTCCCGCTTCACCCGCAGCTCCTCAAAGTTCGCTTCTTCCTTCTGAAGTATGGCGGCAGGCGCCTTTTCCCTGAAGGCCCTGTTGTTGAGCTTGTTGAAAAGCCTGTCGATCTCCTGGGTGACCTTTGCCAGTTCTTTCTCGACCCGTGCCTGTTCCCTATGGATAACCTCGGGGTCCCTTATGGGAACGAAGACTTCCACGTCCCTGAATATCCCTATTGCAGCCCTTTCCGGCGCATGATCGGTGACGTAGCCGATCTCCGAGACCCTCGCGAGCTCTTTGACGTAGTAGCCGTATGTTTCGAGAAGAGGGCGATGGCCGTTTGCCCGGATCTCGACATCGACCTTGGTGCTCGGGGGGAATCCCATTTCACCCCTTATGTTTCTTATGGCATCGATTATCCCCATAATCATGCCCATCTGCGTCTCCCCTTCCTCATCGACCTCGTCCTGCTCGACCTTCGGGAAGGGGGCGACCATGATGCTCTCATCTTTCCTGAAGGGCATGCGCTGGTAGATCTCCTCGGTCACAAAGGGCATGAAAGGGTGGAGCAGCTTCAGCATGTCGATAAACGTTGCGTGCAGGTTTGCCGCCGTGACGCCCGCGTCAAATGCCGTCACCTTGCCGTAGAGGTTCGGTTTTATCAGCTCGAGGTACCAGTCGCAGAATTCGTGCCATACAAAGCTGTAGAGGGTGTGCGCCGCGTCGCTGAAACGATACGCGTCTATCGCCTCCGCCACTTCTTTGGCTACCTGCTGCAGCCGCGACCTGATCCATCTGTCGGGGAGGAAGGAAGACGGCTTGTATCCCGGCTCGAAGGTTACATTCTCCAGGAGGGTTGCCGTGAGGCGGGATGCGTTCCAGATCTTGTTGACGAAGTTCCTGGTCCCTTCGATCCTTTCTTCGGACAAAAGCACGTCCCTGCCCTGGGCTGCAAGCATGGCAAAGGTGAACCGGAAGGCATCGGTCCCGTACTTGTCGATCATGAGGAGCGGGTCGATCACGTTGCCCTTTGATTTGCTCATTTTCTTGCCTTCCGCATCCCTCACGAGGGCGTGGATGTAAACCTCCCGGAACGGTACGTCGTTCCTGAAATGGAGGCCCATCATGATCATCCTGGCAACCCAGAAAAAGAGTATGTCGAAACCCGTAATGAGAAGCGACGTAGGGTAAAAGGTCTTCAGGTCATCCGTTTCGTCCGGCCAGCCGAGGGTCGAAAAGGGCCAGAGCCCGGACGAGAACCACGTATCGAGCACGTCCGATTCCTGCCTGACCGGTCCGCCGCATGTGCGGCACGACGTGATATCTTCACGCGAGACGTAGAATTCGTTGCAGGCGTCGCAATACCAGACCGGGATGCGGTGGCCCCACCAGATCTGCCTGGAAATGCACCAGTCCTTGATATTCTCCATCCACTCGAAATAGACCTTTTCCCACATCTCGGGGATGATCCTCACCCGATGGTCGCGGACGGCCTGAATTGCCGGTTCTGCCAGGGGTTTCATCCGCACGAACCACTGGAGCGAGACGATGGGCTCAACCACGGTCTTGCAGCGGTAGCACCTCCCCACCACGAGCGGGTAGTCTTCGATCTTTTCCAGGAGGCCCGCTGTCCGCAGGTCTTCGATCATACGGTCTCTCGCCTCGAAGCGGTCCAATCCCTTGTACTGGAATGCCCGGTCGTTCATCCGGCCGTCGTCATCTATCACCTTGATCACTTCAAGGTGGTGTTTCTTGCCGATCTCGAAGTCGTTGAAGTCGTGCCCCGGCGTTATCTTCAGCGCGCCGGTACCGAATTCCATGTCCACGTAGGTGTCGCCGATGACCGGGATCTTCTTGTTCACGAGCGGGAGGATCATCTGCCTTCCCACCAGCGACGCATATCTCGGGTCGTTGGGATTGACGGCAACGGCGGTGTCCCCGAGCAGCGTTTCCGGCCTCGTGGTGGCCACCACGACATGCCCGCCGCCGTCGGCAAAGGGGTACCTGATGTAATAAAGGTGGCCTTTGGTTTCCTCGTGCTCCACCTCCACATCGGAAAGGGCGGTTTTGCACCTGGGGCACCAGTTTATGATGTAATCCCCGCGATAAATGAGACCTTCCTCAAAAAGCCTCACGAAGACCTCCCGCACTGCCCTGCTCAGGCCCTCGTCCATGGTAAACCGCTCGCGCGACCAGTCGCAGGAAGAACCGAGGCGCTTCAATTGCTCGATGATGGTCCCGCCCGATTTTTCCTTCCACTCCCAGACCTTCTTTATGAACGCATCCCTTCCGATGTGCTCCGGTCTGAGGCCGTCTTTAAGGAGTTCTCTCTCGACCACATTCTGCGTCGCAATACCCGCATGGTCCGTTCCCGGCAACCAGAGGGCGTTGAACCCGGACATTCTCTTGAACCGAACGATTATATCCTGGAGCGTATTATTGAGTGCATGCCCCATGTGAAGAACGCCGGTCACGTTGGGGGGTGGTATGACGATACAGAAAGGCGGTTTCGACGAGACGCTTTCCGCCCTGAAATAGTCTTTTTCCTTCCAGTAAGTGTACCATTTCCGTTCTACCTGCTTCGGATCGTAGACCTTGTCTATCACGACGTGGACTCCTTCAGTAATTTATCAATTTCTTCCCTTATCACCTTTTCGGCGATCTCGAGTAACATCTGTTTTACGTAGTCTTCGACATACTGGGTCAGGATGGGGGCGAGCCGCGCGGAAAGCTTGTTTGCCGCCTCCTCCATTGCCTGATTGAGCACTACCTTGAACTGCGCCTCAAGCTCGGATTCCGGCTCGCTCACTTCCACAGGATTTTCGACTTCCTGCACCCTCAATGCCGAAGCCGGGCCGCCCGAAACGCTCTCCATGGCATCCCTGAGCTTGTTTCCCAGCACATCATGAAGCTTGACCTCTTTCTTCACTGATTCCTTAAGTGCTTCGATAGTTTCCGACGGTGCCTCCCCCTGGGGCCGGGCCTGGTTGTCCGTTTCACTGCCGGTCCGGCCGGAAGGCGGCTCGAACTCCCATTTCAGCACATCTCTCACCTGTCTTCTGGGGATAGTCAGCCCTTCATCGGGTCCCGGCACATCTCTTATTTGCCTTCCGGACGGCTCTTTCCTTTCTTCTACAAGGTCCGTCAGCTCGATCACGTCATCCTCTCGTGTGATGGTTTCGTAGATCCTGAAAAAGTTGATCGGCTTCTCTATGACGCCGTCGGCCTGGTAACCCAGCAGTTCGGTGCCGTCGGCTTCATCCTTCAGGAAGAAAAAACTTGCCGATTCCAGCAGCCTCTGTCTCTGCAGCTTCTTGTAGACCTCTATTCCGTTGATTTTAGGGAGATTGACATTAACGATGTAGACGTCCGGATTCATCTTTTCCGCAACTTTCTCGACCTCTTTCCCGTTCGATGCGTAGATGATCTCGTAGTGTTCCCTGGAGAAGATCGTCTTGAAGGCGTGCTGTAGGCTTCCGTCCCTGTCCGCAACGACTATTTTTCTCTTCATGTATCCCCCTTAAACAGGAATCTTCCAAGGCATTGGAAGGAATATCCTCTCGAAAAGGTTAAAGGCGTATCGGTCGGTCATCCCGGCAATATAATCACAGACGCAGACCGAAGGGGCATCGTAAAAATCGTCTATTCCCATTTCCTCAAGAAAGGCGGCAGGCTGTTTGAGGAAGTAACCGTACAGGTCCTCGATGATCTTCGAGCACTTCTCGAAGTCGTTGTGAACCATGCTGTTTTCGTACACGCGGTCGTAGAGGAAAGCGCGAAGCTCGACTATGTGCTGCTCCACTTCTTCCTCGATTGACAGGTCGCCTGTCTCGAGGGTAGAGCCGATCACGGCCCGCACCATTCTGTCTATCCTTTTGGAATGGGTGTCGCCCAGGAATTTCCTGCAATTGGAGGGCAAATCGGAAACGGTGATCACGTTCCCCCTGATGGCATCATCGATGTCATGATTGACGTAGGCGATCACGTCCGCGATCCGGACAACCTCCGCTTCTCTCGTCAACGGTCTTTCCCCTTCTTCCCGGATCATGATGCACCCTTTGCCTTTTGAATGCTTCACGATGCCGTCTCTCACCTCGATGGTAAGGTTCAGACCCTGTCCGTCCCGCTCGAGGAGATCAACCACCCTCAGGCTCTGCTCGTTGTGCCGAAAACCGCCCTCGTGAAGCTCGTTCAGGACCGCTTCTCCCGCGTGGCCGAAAGGCGTGTGGCCAAGATCGTGACCGAGCGCAATGGCTTCGACCAGGTCTTCGTTAAGGAGGAGTGATTTTGCGATAGTCCTCGCGATCTGGGAAACCTCAAGGGTGTGGGTCAGACGGGTCCGGTAATGATCATCGGTGGGGAAGAGAAAGACTTGAGTCTTGTATTTCAGTCTGCGGAATGCCTTGCAGTGAACTATTTTGTCCCGATCATGTTGAAAGGCAGGCCTGATGTCGCATGGAGGCTCCTCTTTGAGCCGCCCCCTGGTGTAGCGGCTTTTCTGTGCAAATGGTGAGAGGTTTTCCTCCTCCCTGTCCTCTAATGTTTGTCTGATATCCATATAAATAAAGGAGATAATTCAAGCTAATGTATCACAAGGATGCGACTATTTCAATAAAGTCGCTCGATTCGGGCGGGTAGCGTCGAGGCGGAGGGAGGTTCAGGTTCCCGGGCTGTCCGGACCCTCAATACCGGTACGATTGTTCGTGCGCCCTTCGGTAATGGAAGGGAAACGGGGATCGGTCGAAGGAGGGGTCACCCGGGTGGCAACGGGTGTCGACACGCATCAGAACAGGAAAAAGATACCGAGCTTACTCTCAACCGAGAAGCGTTCCCCCCTGTCGAATCTTCGCTGGAGGTCATATGCCTGTTTTTCCAGGGGAATGCTCGAATAATCGCGTCTATTCTTGATCCAGCCCGCAAGATACTCCTCAAGAAATCTTCGCACGCCCAGGTAACGATACTGAACGACGTGCACCATTTCATGAAAGAGAATTGAGAGGCGATCCTTATCGCTGCGCTGCACGGCCTTGGACATAAGGATACAATCGACGAAAGTTATTCCGTCCATCTCGCGGAAGTCGATAACGCTGAGCCCCAGGTCCTTCAGGCGGGGATAGAAAGGAGGATTGTCGATGCGGCCCACTAAAGCGACCCTTGCAGAATCGAGCACCCGGGACTTGAAATAGGGTAAAAGCCGCTCCCTGTCGGCCCCGCCGATCCTTTTCGCACGCATTCCATAGACAGACCTCTGTCCGACTATCCATTTGTAGGTTTCCTGCATGAGCATATTCATTATATCGCGATTGTTCATGTGCGGTGCCTGCCGTATAACCGGCGGATTATTCTAACTTTTTGCCGGTCTGTTGTCCACACACCCTTAATCGTTGTGAGGAGAGATCTTGAAAAGGCTGTCCGAAGCTTCAGGTCTGATCAGCCCTGTGAGCCCGGCTGCCGCTTCTATTCGGACTTGTATTGGTAGATCTTGCCGGCAAGTTGCAGAGGGGATCTGATCATTCTGAAGACCAGCTTCCGGGCGTTCTTTCGTCTGATCGTTATCTTTCCGAAGTCAAGTATCTTGCCGAGAGAAGGTTGATAGACGTCGACCCTCTCTATTTCCGACAAAGGGATGTCATAAGACCTTCGCCACAGGCCTCCGACGCGCAGGCGCAAGCTGCTCCTGCTCAGGACAATTTCTGATCTCTCGAAGTTGATGGAAGAAAAAATACCCCAGATGGTACCGAGGGCAAGAATCACGGCAGCAGGCAAGCCTTTTGACGGAATGGACAGCCCGCCGATCATCATGAGACCGCCCGGGCCGAAAAACATGATCCAATGGAGCCGGGTCCGGTAAGGCATCTCATCGTTTCTTTCCCTGTCGCTCTCGACGCGTTCCTGTTCCATTCGTCCCGTGCCTCTCCTGTCGATTGTCATCGCCGTTTTTATTCAAGATTGCGGCGCTTCCCTGCTTATTGCAGCGGTGAATGAGCCATGCTACCAAATGCGCCCGTCCATTGTCAACGCCGGCCCTGCTCGCTCATCGGCTGCGGCGTCGAATGATCGACGGTCAGCCCGAAGAGCGAAGAAGAATCCTTCGATAAGCTTTTTTCCGCTGTCGTTCCCGGTCTCCCGGAAAAGCGCGAAAAATTTTCTTGACCAAAAATTGGTCAAGGGGATACAATTCAAGTGTTCCGTTCAAGTATTCCGTTTCAGGCGACGCAAAACTCAAGCAACGATACGAATCCAGGGAAAACGAGAAATGCAGAATACGCAAACGGCGATCAAGCCGTGGTATCAGCCATGCTCGAAGTGCGGCAAACCGACCTTTTCAGATCTGCTTGACAGTGAGGGATTGTGCGACTACTGCCGGGAGATCAGATCGATGAAAGCTGCGGTCGTTCGGAGCGGCAAGAAGCGGAAAGAGCAAAAATGACGCCTGTCTTTATGCTTCCTTGATGAGATTATAAACCGCCATCTGCCTGTTTGCCCTGATCGCAAAGCCTGCCTTCGAAAGAGCGATAATGCCGATCGGTACTGCAGGAGGGAACATGTGCAGCCCTTCCTCGCAGGCCATGTCTATCTCCTGTCCATCGCAGACAAGATCGTAGACCGTTTTGGCCAGCATTTTTCGTATGATCTCCTCCCCGATCCCGGTCGCCGCAAGGGCCGCCGCCGGTCCTGCATAGAAGCCGCATCCAGCCATGGCCGTATCCCCAACCCTTCCCAGCATCATGGGAGATGCCCCTCCCGTTGAGCTTGCAACAGCCAGGTTCCCGGCCTTATCGAGGGCCACCGCTCCCACAGTATCCAGGGGAAACACGTGCTCGTAAGGCAATTCGAAATTCCAGACCCGGTGAATATCGGTTTCCTTCCACCGTGTATCCCCCTTCCGGAGCCTGCCCTCTTTTATCGAACGTCGTGTCTTGTCGTACCGCTTCAGCGCCCGTTCGGAGACAGGCAGCGCCCGGTCCAGACCTGCCCGCCTTGCCAGGATCGTTGCTCCCGGGCCCGCAAGAGCGACATGAGGCGTGTCAATGATCGCCCGTGCCAGGAGCACGGGGTTCTTCACATCCTGCACTGCTATGACGATACCCAGGCGTCCTTGCGAATCCATGACGCTCGCATCCATTTCCACGGTCTTTCCGTCCAGGCGCAACGTGGAACCGCTTCCTGCATTGAAGCGGCCGTCATCCTCCAGCACACGAACTGCCTCAATAGCCGCTTCTGTGGCCTGCCCGCCCTTTTCGAGCAGGGTAAGCGCCTTTTGACAGGCGATTTTGCAGCCTCCGCTGAGTCTTTTTGACGTACCCACCCCTCCGTGGGCAACGACGCCGTAGGAGATCATCCCGCCACCTTATCGTCTCTTTACTTCGTATCCGCTCTCTCCGATATCCCGGAGGATCTCTTCGAGATGCCCCTGTCTCCGTGTTTCCACAATGAAGATCACCCTGGTTTTGCCAATAGGAAGATCGGCCTGGAGCCTGTCATGGACGACATTGAGTATGTTCCCCCTATGGGCCGCAATAATGCCGCTCAGGATCTGCAACGTGCCCGGCACATCATCCACCGACACCTCGAACACCACGATTCTTCCGCTCGTGAGAAGACCCTTGTAGATCATTCTGTCTACGAGGGTGAGATCGATATTTCCCCCGCTCGCGACGAGGACCAATTTTTTCCCCTTGAAACGGTCCTTGTTCTCCATGACCGCTGCAAGCGGCACGGCGCCGGCCCCTTCGACGACGAACTTCTGCCGTTCCATAAAGAGGAGGATAGACATTGCGATCGCATCCTCTTCAACCGCCAGGATGTCATCCACGTACTTTTTGATTACGGAGAATGTCTTTTCCCCGACCTGGCCCACGGCGATGCCATCCGCCAGGGTGTGTGAAGGGACGGCCCTTGCGACGACCTTTGCCTGAAAAGAATGATAGGCCGACGGCGCTGCCTTCGCCTGCACCCCTATGATTTGAATGTGGGGGGATCTTTCCTTCAGGGCGATCGCCATCCCTGCAACGAGTCCGCCGCCGCCCACCGGTACAAGGACCGCGTCTACATCGCCGAGATCCTCTACTATCTCCAGGCCCGTTGTGCCCTGGCCTGCCATGACCGATTCATCGTCATAGGCATGAACGAAAGCGTAGTCTCTAAGCGAAAGGGCATAATCCAGGGATTCCTGGAATGTCTCTCCATGGAGCCGGACGTCTGCCCCGTAGTTCCTGGTTGCTTCTTCTTTCACGATTGAAACGCTTTTCGGCATGATTATGAGGGCCCGCATCCCGAGCTGTTTTGCCGCGAACGCCACCGCTTGGGCGTGGTTCCCCATGGAGGCTGCCACTACCCTTTTCTCCGTCAGATGTATCATCTTGTTGAATGCGCCCCTCACCTTAAAAGAGCCTGTTTTCTGAAGGTTCTCGGCCTTAATATAGATCTCGGCTCCTGTCATTTGCGATAAGGAAGTCGAATAGACGAGGGGTGTCCTGTGAATAAAGGGGCGGATCAGGGTATGGGCAATCTCTATGTCCTGCAGCGTCAGCATTTACTATAGACTATAATCGATTTTCAGTTGCACGTCAGCTGCAGGCCGCGTGTTTGCCTCTGCCCGGGGAAGACGGATCAACGCCTAATACAGGAACATCGGCTTCCCCAGCATGTTCCTCACCTTCGGACGATAGTTTTCAGGATCATAGAGGGCAGTCACATCCACATGCTTTTTGGCTGCCGTTACGAGCTCGATGGGCACGGTCGTGTATATCCCCTGCTGAAGCGCTACCATTCGGCCCGTATGGCCAAGGGCTATTTGACTGAGCGCCAGGTTCCCGTATGAAACGGCGACCATACGGTCAAGGGAGTCAGGAGCGCCTGATCGCATGATATACGCCAACTGCTGATAGATCATGTTTATGCCCGTACGTTTCTTGATCTCGTCCGCCACTACCGAGCCGATGCCACCCAGTTTTTTGTGTCCGTAAGCGTCCGCCTCTCCGCTTTCCAGAATGGTGCCCCCTTTGAAATAAGCGCCTTCGGATATGGTCATGATCGCGTAAAGGGAAGGGTTGTGAGCGCGATCTTCTGCCAGAAATCGGGAAAGCCGGTCGATATCGAAGGGGACTTCCGATATGACCGCCCGGTCCACGTCGGCAAGATAGGCGGCAAAAAGCGATGTTTCTCCCGAATTGCGGCCGAACAGCTCCACCACGCCTATGCGCTCGTGAGAGCCGGCCGTAGTGCGAAGCGCGTTGATCGCATCAACGGAGCGTGTGACGGCAGTGGAAAAACCGATGCAGAAATCCGTCCCGAAGACATCGTTATCCATCGTCTTTGGTATTGCCACGACCTGAAATCCTTCGTGGTGAAGCCGTCTCGCGAAGCTGAGGGTGTCGTCGCCCCCGATAGGGATGATCGCTTCGATGTTCAGTGCGTCAAGCACCCTCAGTATATGGCGGGTGCAATCCACCTTGCCGCTGTCCGTTGTCACCCGATCTTCCTGTCTGATGAATCGGGGCACGTCATCGGGCTGCACACTGCTTGGATTGGTGCGGGACGTATGAAGAATCGTGCCGCCGGTCCGGTCTATGGTGCGTACCTTCTCGGCTGAGAGCTGCATGGTGTACTTTGCAGTAGTTTCAGGGTTATCCGGATCGACGCACAAAAGCCCGAGCCATCCTCGCCTGATGCCCAGTACCTGAATATTGTGGCTTTCAGCCTGTGATACGACTGCCTTGATGGCAACGTTCAGACCCGGGACGTCCCCGCCTCCGGTGAGAATACCTATCCTTCGTTTTTCAGCCACGGTTCCTCCCTCTTTTGCGTTTTTCTACGGTTGATCCGACCACAGGTTGCCCTTTCCGTACGTTACCTTAAAGCTAGGCTGAAGGCCATTTCTTGTCAAGCTCCTGAAACCGCTATTTCGGCACAAACCTTCACCTTCGCGGGCCATATTGGCATTTTGCCAAAAGGTATTATGTTAAGTCAACACGGGTTTTGAACAAGGACGACAGGAGGCATCTTATGTTTTGCAGAAGAAAGTACCTAGTTGACCCGAGGAACCGGGAGCACGTGAAACGGATGAACGCGCTCCTTTTGCAGCGAAAATTCCAGTTTGTGGTGGGCGAGGGAACCGACGTGCTGAAAGGCTGGTGCGGCGACGTGCGTGTGGACAACAACGCTTTTCTCGTGCTCACCGACGTGATCCTTGATGTGACCAAAGCGGCGAAGCAAAGAGAGTACCAGGAACACTCAGAGCTGCGTTTCTTCAACACGCCGTTTGCAGCCTTTGTCAATGAGGGTCTGAATGGCGGCAAAGGAGAGGCAAGGACCGGGGTGGGAGAGGACTAACCGTAAAGGCAAGCACGGGCGCATGCCCGGCGTCGGGGTGGGGAAGCACCGAATGTGATCTCCAGCCACCCAGTGAGCAAAAACGCCCGCTCACTGTCCTGATTTCGCCCACCGGCAATTATGTTATATAATCTCAGCAATTTCGCTGAGGTATGGAAAAACGTCCCGCCCCGTACTGTTATATAGTTGCAATATGGCCCGCAGAACGCGCCGTTCTGACCTTCTGATATCATCGCTCTTTGCCTGACGCCCCCCGGTTCTATTTGGTTTCGGAAGCGTAGTCATGTCTGGTATGACGTTTGCTTGAATAAACTGCGATTTTCAGTCAGGAGATAAAAGGATTGTCGATTGGTAGGATATCGAGGCGTTCGAGGCGGATGTGTGCCGCAACCGGCGGCGGGATCGACCGGGGTCCAGGCGAGGAGTTAGAGGAAAGCTCCGGCATTGACCTTTCCCGGATCGGGCCTTTACTGAAAGACGCGAGGGATCGGAAGTCATTGTCTTTGGAGAGCGCCTCGGAAGCTCTCTTCATAAAGAAGTCCACTCTCGGCGCAATTGAGTCCGGTTACTGGGATCTGCTGCCCCACCCTGTTTACGTAAAGGGCTACGTCAAATCCTATGCCTCCTATCTGGGCATCTATGATAACGTGAAACTGCAGTTGGGCTGGTACGGCCGGGCGCGACCGGCCGAGCATGAAATGAATAAGCTCACCGGGTTGGAAGAGGGCGAGGGGTATATCGAGCCAAGAGAAACAAATGTACACTGGAACTTTCTAAGAAGACTGCTCATGGTCTTGTCGTCAGTTATCGGTATCGGCTTGACCCTCGCCTTTTCTTCCGGTGTCTCTTCGATGAATGTTATTCGTCTGGAAGATGTTCTTATTGCGTGCTCCACCAATTGGTTTCGCCGCCCCCGATAGCTAAGCGCCTGATCCGTTCTCCCTGATCCCCCGTTCTGACACCCTTCCTTAACCCTTCCGCAAAAAAAAGAAGGCACTGCAAAAATCGCTCAATTGCTTTACACTTCCCTCACCACGATTTGATTAACAAGAGGTGGAATCGGGCAGAGTTATATGGTACAAAAAAAATGTCCGTTTGAAACCTTCCGGCATTCGCCGGTAATGGCCAAATTAAGGAGGCGGTTCAATGAATATAGTCGTGCTGGCGAAGCAGGTCCCCGACCCCGAAGCGCTCATCGAAATCGCGGGTCAAGGGCAGAAGCTGGAGATTGAGCAGAAATTTGCGGCAAATCTCTTTGACGAGCTTGCCCTTGAGGAGGCGTTGAGAATAAAGGAAAAACATGGCGGAAAAGTGAAGGTCATCACCCTGGGGAGCGATAAAGCAACGGAGGTGTTGCGAACCGGGATCGCCATGGGAGCGGACGAGGTATTGCTCCTCGAGGATCAGGCATTGACGGACGGCGATGGTTTCAGTACCGCCTTTATTTTAAGCGAAGCAATAAAAAAGGAAGCGGCTGACATCATCCTTTGCGGCCGGCAGGCGATAGATGATGACCGCGCAGAGGTTGGTCCCATGGTTGCCCAGTTTTTGGGCCTGCCCCACGTGGGAAGTGTTACCAAGCTCGATGTGTCGGGAGACAAGGCAACAGCCGAATACGCGATAGAAGGCGGCAAAGAAGTGGTGGAAGTACCCCTCCCTTCCGTGTTTACCGCGGAAAGGGGGCTGAACGAGCCGCGGGTCCCGATGATCACGGGCGTGATGAAGGCAATGAAAACGCCCATACCGAAACTCAAGCCCGAAGAGCTTGGATTGTCGCCGGAGCAAACAGGCGCAGCAGGAGCAAAGACAAAAACCGTGCAATATATACCGCCGAAGAAGAGGCCCGGGGTGCAGTTCATTTCCGGAGAACCGCGAGAAGCGGCAGCCGAGGCGGTGAGGATTCTCACAGACGTGGAAAGGGTCGTTTAAGGGAGGGGTTGAGATGGAAAAGATACTCATATTTGTAGAGGTAAAGGAGAACGAACCGAGAAAGGTTTCCCTTGAACTCTTGAGTGAAGGCAGGAAGCTGGCCGCGAACAGCGGCTGGACCGCCGAAGCGGTGGTGTTCGGACAGATCTCACCCTCGGTAAAGGAGAGAATCCTTCCTTACGTGCAAAAGCTTGTCAACATCACGGATCCCGCTCTCGAGCAATACACGGCTGAAGGCTATGCGCTGGCCCTTGCAGCCTATATCAAGGAGACAGAACCCAACATTGCCGCCGCGGGCGCTACGCGGATCGGGCGCGATTTTACGCCGAGGGCAGCAGTGCTCCTGCAATCGGGCATTGCATCCGACGTGACCGGCGCAGACTGGCTCGGCGATCCTGCGACTTTCATACGTCCCATGTACGGCGGCAAGGTGCTTGCTCAGGTCGCTTTCAAGGCTTATCCCGCCCTGGTGACGACACGGCCGAATACCTTCGATATCACCCAGCCGGGCGGCGAGATAGGCGAATTCGTGGAAAAGCAGGTCGGCATCTTACCTGATCACGTGAGGACAAAGGTCCTTCGGGTTGAGGAGAAGGCAAAAGTAAAGGCAGACCTGACAGAGGCGGATATCATCGTTTCCGGCGGTCGCGGGATGAAGGCGGCCGAAAACTTCAAGGTTCTGGAAGAGCTGGCGGACGTGATCGGCGCAACGGTCGGTGCAACGAGATCGGTGGTGGACGCCAAATGGCGGGATTACGAAGACCAGGTGGGCAAGAGCGGAAAGACGGTTTCTCCCAAGCTTTACATAGCGGCGGGTATTTCGGGCGCTATTCACCATATCATGGGGATGGATACGTCGAAAGTCGTGCTTGCCATCAACAAGGACCCCAATGCAATCATATTCAATTACGCCAATTACGGGATTGTGGGCGATCTTTTTGATGTGGTGCCGGCGTTGACGGAAGAGTTCAGGAAGAAGCTGGGTGAGTAGAATATGTCTTCCATGGAAAAAATAGATGCGGTGATCGTCGGCGGAGGCCTTGCGGGCCTTTCGGCTGCGTATCGGCTGGCCGTTGCCGGCCGGCAGGTGATCCTGCTGGAACGGGGTGATGCGCCGGGCAGCAAGAACGTGACCGGAGGGCGGATATACGTTGAGCCGATACGTCGCTTTCTCCCCGAGATCGTAAACCAGGCTCCCTTTGAACGGCGCGTCGTAAAAGAGATGCTCTCGGTGCTGGATGAAAAGGGTTCCGTTTTACTTGAGCACGGGAATGAGAAGTGGAGGCATGAGCCTTACATGAGCTTTACCGTGCTGAGGGCGCGCCTTGACAACTGGTTTTCCGAGAAGGTGATGGAGAAGGGCGGTTTTGTGATCCCCAGGAGAAAAGTAGACGATCTGCTCTGGGAGGACGGCCGCGTTGCCGGCGTGAAGGCAGGGGGAGAGGAGATACCTGCCCGCATCGTGATAGCGGCTGACGGCGCCCTTTCTTTTACGGCGCAGAAGGCAGGGCTGGCATCGGCCCAAAAGCCGGCCGATTATGCCCTTGCAATAAAAGAAGTCTACAAACTGGACCCGAAAACCATAGAGGACCGTTTCGGCCTCGAAGAGGGTGAAGGGGCAGCTTGTCTCTTTGTGGGTGCGATCACCAAAGGTCTTTTCGGGGGTGGTTTTCTTTACACCAACAAGGACAGTCTGTCAGTGGGTCTGGTCATCGGGATAGACTCATTAATGCAAGAGGGCCGCGGCATCGAGTCCTACCGGATCATGGACGATTTCACCGCGAGACCCGAGATCAGGCGCTGGATAAGAGGCGGCGAGGTGAAGGAATACTCGGCCCATATCATCTCGGAAGCGGGTATCGGCGGGGTTTCGAAGCTCTGTGCGGACAATATGCTGGTTGCGGGGGACGCCGCCGGTTTCGCGCTCAATATGGGACTGACGGTGCGCGGCATGGAGTTCGCGGTCGCTTCCGGTGTCGTGGCAGGAGAAACCGCGGACGAGGCGCTGGCCAAAGGCGATACCTCAGCCAATTTCCTGTCGCATTACGAAAGGAAACTTAAGGAGAGCTTCGTGCTGCGCGATATGGAGACCTTCCGCCACTCGCGCGAAGTGCTGGAGAACCGGAGGCTCTTTACCGTATATCCGAAGTTCATCTGCGAACTGATGGAATCCCTCTTTACTATCAATGACGGCCCGAAGGCGCCTCTGTTCAAGACGGCCAAGGACGTGGCGCGAAAACACGTTTTAAACTGGGAAGGATTCAAGGACTTCCTCTCCCTGAGGAAGATGTAGCATGAAGATCGAAGAGAAAATAGCGCTCAACGCGATAAAGAACGACCGGGAAAGCCACATCACGCTTGACCTGGGATTGTGTGCGAAGTGCGCGGAACGCCGGTGCATCTCGGTTTGCCCCGGCCACCTCTATTCCCTTAATCCCGAGACAGGGGAAATGGTGGTGGAGTACGCGGGGTGCCTCGAGTGCGGCACATGCAAGATCGCCTGCATCAGCGGGTCGATCTCCTGGGATTATCCAAAAGGCGAGTTCGGCGTGCAATACCGGTACGGATAAGCGCTTAACTTATTTTTCTCCCCCGAAAAACATAAACTCATTTACACTATTCTTTCCCGGTCGTGATCATCACAGCTTCGCCGGGGCAAAAGGAACAATTGACCATCGAACAAAAACACACGGGCGGCAACGGATCGTGTGGGGGCCGTGTGTCCGGCCGAATGCCTTGAATACTCCGCAGCCGGGCCTTAAATTGTCCTTGTCGATTGTCTCGAGAGGAGGAGGGGGCATGATTTCTCATGACGTTGAGGCCATAGCTTCGCGATGTCGTCATTACTCCATGTGCAAGATAGATTTTCTCGGTACCGGCGTGTGTGCTTCCGGCCGGGAACACCGTTATGTCAGCTATTATCCGCAGGGCAGGATGGACATCTGTCAGGCCATCGCACAAGGCATTCTGCCGGTCACCGAAGCCCTTGTAGACATTGTTCGTTCATGCGACTTGTGCGGTATTTGCGACAGGCAATGTCACTTTGTCACCGGGCTTCGCCCCCTAAAGGTGATGAGGGTCCTGAAAGACTACATCGAGGATTATCTGCGCACGGGCGGCGTCATCAGTAAACAGGCCGGGGACCCTGTTCTGGAGGAGCTCAGGTCTGTTACGGGTGAACAATGGGCCGCAAATGACCCGGCCATTCTTGTTGCTTACTCAAATGACCCCTTCCCTCTTTCGGACCGGCAAATGCCGGCCTACGTAGTGTTACCGGGGTCGCGGGACGAAGTGGCCGGGATAGTGAAGACGGCAAATCGCCATTCTCTGCCGTTCTCGATCAGAGGCAACGGCGCAAGCGCTTACGGTTACGTTTTCACGGACGGCATAGTGATCGACACGAACCGGATGAGGCGCATCGAAATAGACAAAGAGAGATGGGTGGCGGCAGTAGAGCCGGGAGTCACTGCGTTCGAGCTTCAGAGCGAGGTGCAAAAGATCGGATGCAGGGTGAGTACCGCTGAACCGGCGGCGACCGTCTGCGGGAATATTATGTGCAGCGGCATATTCTCCACCTGGGCGCATTCGTATGGCGTGCTGGCCGATAATTTTGCCGACCTTGAATTTGTCGGCCGCCGCGGCGACGTCTTTACTCTTAACCAGGTAACCTCTCCAAACCTGTTTGCATTCAGGGAAGAGGCATTGCAGCCGCCCGGCATCTGTACAAAGGCTGTGGTGCGGATCTACCCGACTACCGATGACGAACAGGGCGTACTCGTACCCTTTTCTTCTTTTGATGAAGCAGTTCGGTTCGTCCGGGAGCTTGGAGTGAGAAGGATAGGGCTTGCAGCAGCGATCCTGGGCGACCATTACCTTTCGG
>MVRP01000052.1 GCA_002067405.1 Syntrophorhabdaceae bacterium PtaU1.Bin034
CGTTGTAGAGATCCCCTTTGACTCGCAGGTCGACAGAACTGCGCTGAAAGCGAGAAAAGAAGCCGGGCACATTCTTTCTGCCGTTGATATCGACCGTCTCGTTACCGGGTGGTCCGTTGACCCTGCCGTCTTCAAGAAGTACGTCGAGGTGCCGCCGCCTTCCTCCGAAGACAACATGAACGATCTTGCGAGGCTCTTCAGGGAATTGAAGAAAAGGCACGGTATTGATGATATCTTTGCGGATTTCGAGGTAATGGGAAGGCTGGCCCGTGTCATGAGAGAAGCGGACTGGCGTGTCACCGCGACCATCGAGGTCGGCAAGAATAGCAATAGATTGATAAATGTGGAGGCGGGCAACCGGGAGGATGGCCACTGTTCCATTGTCATCGATATCGGGACAACAACAGTCTGCGGGCAGCTCCTCGATCTCGCCCGCTGCGAGGCGGTGAGGCGCACCGGGACCCTGAAGAACGGGAGCCGGCTCTGCACGCTCGCGGAAGCCTCCGATTACAACGGACAGATAAGCTATGGAGACGACGTCATATCAAGGATCATGTATGCCCAGAAGCCGGGCGGTTTGAAGCGTCTCCAGGAAGTGGTCGTCGGTACGATCAACGGGGTTATCGGCGAGCTGATCCGGACGAGCGGCGCGGACCCGGCCTCGGTATCGCATGTCGTCTTCGCCGGGAACACCACCATGACCCATCTCGTTCTTGGCCTTGACCCCAAATACCTTATGCTTCCCCCTTACACGCCCACAGCCGATTTCATCCCCCCTGTCCGGGCGGTTGATCTCGGTCTGAAGGTGGACGGCCACGTTCACGTGTACACCTTCCCGTGCGTCGCTTCCTACGTGGGTGGGGACATAGTCGCGGGCATTCTCGGCTCCGGCATCTTTCAGCGGGACGAGATCACCCTGTACATGGATATCGGGACGAACGGCGAGATCGTGATCGGCAACAGGGAGTGGCTTACCTGCACCTCGTGCTCTGCCGGCCCTGCCTTTGAAGGCGGCGGCATCACACACGGCATGAGGGCGGGAAAGGGCGCCATCGAGCAGATAAGGGTGAACCCTTCCACGTACGAGCCGATGATATTGACCATAGGAAGGACGAAACCGGCGGGCATATGCGGTTCGGGGCTGATAGATGTCGTGTCGGGGCTCTTTGAGGCCGGCGTCGTGGATCAGAACGGGAAGATCAACCGGGAGCTGGCGACCGAAAGGGTCAGAGAGGGAGAAAGCGGCTGGGAGTACGTCATATGCTACGCCGAAGACACCCATACCGGAAGGGACATAGTCATTACGGAAGCCGACCTCGACAACCTGATACGGGCGAAAGCAGCGATATATGCGGGATGTAAAACCCTTCTCGACACCGTGGGCCTCGAGCTTGCCGACGTCGAGCGCATAATCATTGCAGGAGGATTCGGACATTATATCGATATCGAAAAGGCGCAGACGATCGGCCTTTTGCCCGACATCCCTCCAGAAAGATTTACCTTCGTCGGCAACGGCTCCCTGTTGGGCGCACGCCTGCTCTCGTTTTCAAGGGAACTGCTCCGCGAGACAGCGCGGATAGCGAGATCCATGACCAACATCGAACTGTCCAGTAACCCCTCATTCATGCACGAATTCATGGCGGCCCTTTTCATCCCCCATACGGACGAGAACGCCTTTCCCCGTATAATGGAACGAATCCGCAACCGGAAAGGCCGGGTGGTGGACCATGCCTGAGATCTTTGCTTTTGCGGGAAAGGGAGGGGTCGGCAAGACCACCGCGAGCGGCCTGCTCATCCGGTATCTTGTAGAAACGGTGAAGAGTGGACCCGTGCTCGCCGTCGATGCGGATCCGAATGCAAACCTGAACGAAGTCCTCGGTGTCGAGGCATATCAGACCGTCGGCGAGGCCCGGGAGTTGATGAAGACGAAGGTTCCCGCCGGAATGACCAAAGAGACGTGGGTGGAGCTGAAGGTCCACGAATCCCTGGTCGAGAGCAAGGGATACGACCTTCTCGTCATGGGGAGGCCCGAAGGCCAGGGATGTTACTGCGCTGCCAATACCCTGGTAAAAAAGCACATTGACCTGCTCAAGGGGAATTATGCTTACGTGGTAGTGGACAACGAGGCAGGCATGGAGCACATGAGCCGGCTTGTCACCCAGGACGTGGACCACCTCTTCGTGGTTTCCGATGCGACACCGAGGGGTCTGATGACCGCGGGAAGAATATTGCAGCTCATCGGGGAGCTGAACCTCAACATCACGAAGGCCCATGTACTGGTAAACCGTGTTCAACCCGGCCGCGAAGACGAGTTGACGGGCCTGGCCCGGCAGAAAGGTCTGGAGGCGGATGGCGTTATTCACGATGACCCGTTCTTGTCCAAGGCGGATACGGAGGGAAGCAGCGTCTTTTCTCTCGACAGGAGAAGCACGGCCCTTCTCGACGCATACCGCATTTTTCAAAGAATCCTGGAGCGAAAGGAGTGAACATGGCGGCGAAGATCATCAGCGGGACAGAAATAGCGGCACAGATCAGGGCGGAGATCAAACAGGATGTGGAAGCGCTCAAGGCCACCCACGGCATAGAGCCGGGCCTGGTCACCATACTCGTCGGTGAAAACCCGGCATCCGTGAGCTATGTGACGGGAAAACAGAAGACGGCCAAGGAGCTCGGCTTTTACTCGGTGCAGGATAACCAGCCCGCCGACGTGCCGGAAGAGGCGCTCCTCACCCTGATCGACCGCTACAACAAAGACCCGAAGATCCATGGTATACTGGTGCAATTGCCTTTGCCGAAACACATCAACGAAACCAAGATACTTTACGCAATCGATCCGGACAAGGATGTGGATGCCTTTCACCCGGTGAACGTGGGAAAGCTCGTGATAGGCGAGGCCAGCTTTTACCCGTGCACCCCGTACGGGATCATGCAACTCCTGATGAGGAGCGGTGTGGAGACGGGCGGGGCTGAAGTGGTGGTCGTGGGCAGGAGCAATATCGTGGGCAAGCCGGTAGCCAACATGCTGCTTCAGAAAGCAAAAGGTGCAAATGCCACGGTTACCGTCTGCCATACGTCAACCAGGGACATGGCTTTTCATACCCGTCGGGCTGACATCTTAATAGTGGCTGCAGGACGACCCGGGGCGATCACCGCGGATATGGTGAAAGAGGGCGCGGTCGTGATAGACGTGGGCGTCAACAGGATCGGCATGACGCCTGAAGGGAAGGCAAAGCTGGCAGGAGACGTGGACTTCGAGGGCGTCAAGGAGAAGGCTTCCGCCATAACCCCTGTTCCCGGAGGGGTGGGGCCGATGACCATAACCATGCTGATGCTCAATACGGTGAAGGCCGCAAAACTGGCAGCAGGGATAAAGTGACGGGGGATACAATGGCCGACAACTATACTTACGAGGAAAAGGAAGACTTCGAGGGCAAGAAGGTGAAGGTCCTCGGTCCCACCTATGATGCGGGCAAGCCCGCGCAAAAGGAGGACTGGACAGAGAAACTCGCGACCGGCGACGAGAGAATGCGGTATCTCCGGACCGCCCTTCGCTACTGGTACAGCGCCGATTGGTTCGGCAGCGAAAAGAGAAAACAGGAAGCTTAAGATACGCGAGGGGGGTGCGACATGGCCTTTCAGATTCCCAGGATCAACTATACAGGCAGGATCAGAGAAGTGACCGTTGGAACAGGACCGTCGGCGGTGACGGTCGGGGGTGAAACCTCTTATCCCTTCTACACCTTCGAGGGGGCAATGCCGCACAAGCCCCGCATTGCTTTCGAGGTATGGGACGGTACGCCCGACGAGTGGCCGGATTGGGCCATCGAACCTTACCGGGACGTCATCTCCGATCCCGTTGCGTGGGCAAAGAAGTCGGTCGGGACCTATGGCGCGGAAATGATCGCCCTTCTCCTGAAAAGCGCTGACCCTAACGGTATGGACAGGGATGTCGAAGAAGTGGTCGACGTGGTGAAGCGGGTAGCCGAAGCAATCTCGGTGCCGATCATAGTGTGGGGAACAGCCAACGATGACAAGGACGCGGTGCTGCTTCGACGCGTGGCCGAGGTCTGTGAAGGCAGGAACGTTGCCATCGGGCCGGTTTCCGAGAAGAATTACAAGCAGATAGGCGCGACGGCCATCGGCTACAGCCAGGTGGTGATAGCCTCGACGCCCATCGATGTCAATCTCGCGAAACAGTTGAATATCCTTCTCGGCAACCTCGGGGTGCAGGAAGAAAAGATCATCATGGACCCTACCACCGGGGGACTGGGGTACGGTATCGAGTACAGCTACTCCGTGATGGAGAGGGACCGTATGGCCGCGCTCACCCAGGAGGACGTGAAGCTCCAGACGCCCATCATCTGTAATCTGGCGAACGAGGTCTGGAAAACCAAGGAAGCAAAGACGAAAAAAGAGGACGATCCCAAACTGGGGGATGAAAAGAGAAGGACCGTCCTCCTGGAGTCCGTCACGGCGATGACATTGTTGGTCGCCGGAGCGGACATACTGATCATGAGACACCCTGAGGCCATTTCCCTTACCAGGCAAATGCTTCAGGAACTGACAGCTTAAGGAAGCAATAAGGGGGAGTCATGTCAGATTGCAAGAAATCGTGCAGCGTCGATCCGGCAACGGTCGAGCTCTTGCAGAAGGCCTCGAAAGAAAAGATCAGCACGGCCTTCTCCCGGGCGGATGAGCTGAAGCCCTGCCCGATAGGGGTAGAAGAGAGCTGCTGTAAGATATGCGCCATGGGACCCTGCAGGCTTCCGCGGCCCAAGAAGGGCGGGGACGAAGAGAGGACCAGGGCCGGGGTATGCGGCGCGACAATCGATACCATAGTGGCGAGAAATTTCGCCAGGAAGGTCGCGGCCGGGACCGCCAGCCATTCCGACCATGCCAGGGAGGTGGTGGAGACGTTCCTCAAGGCGGCTCGCGGTGAAGCCCAGGGGTTCACGATCAAGGATGAGGTGAAGCTCCTGGAGGTGGCCCTCGATTTCGGCATCGAGACCGAAGGCCGGGACCCGAAGGACATCGCGACCGAGATCGGGGAAAAGGCCCTCGAACAATTCGGAAAGCAGAGCGGAGAGCTCATCTACATAAAGAAGGCGCCTCTCAAGAGGCAGGAAACCTGGCGCAAACACGGGGTAATCCCCAGGGGGATCGACCGGGAGGTCGTCGAGGTCATGCATCGCACGCATATGGGCGTGGACCAGGACTACCGGCACCTCATGCAGCAGGCAACGAGGTGCGCCCTGGCCGACGGATGGGGCGGCTCCATGATATCGACCGACCTGCAGGACATCATGTTCGGCACGCCCGTGCCGGTACTCGGCACCTTCAACCTCGGCGTGCTCAAGGAAGACCAGGTAAATGTGGTGGTGCACGGCCACGAGCCGCTGCTGCCGGAGCTTCTGGTCACCGCGAGCCGGGATCCCGGGATCAAGCAGCTGGCCGAGAAGGTGGGCGCAAAAGGCGTAAACCTTGCAGGCATGTGCTGCTCTGCCAACGAGGTGCTCATGCGCCACGGTATCCCCTGCGCGGGTAACTTCCTTCAGCAGGAGCTTGCCTTGGTAACGGGAGCGGTGGAAGCGATGACCGTCGACGTGCAGTGCGAGATGCAGGGGCTTAAGGATGTGGCCGAATGCTTCCACACCACACTGATCACCACGTCCGACAGGGCAAAAATAGAAGGTGCGATCCATATTGAATTCCACCCGGAAAGGGGACTCGACACGGCAAAAAAGATCCTGAAGATGGCGATCGAGAACTTCCCGAACAGGCGGCATGCGGTCTATATCCCCAGCCACTCGCAGGACGGCGTGGTCGGTTTCAGCCATGAGACCATAAACTACCTGCTGGGCGGGCTTTTCAGGGCGAGTTACAAGCCGCTTAATGACAACATCATTAACGGCAGGATAAGGGGCGTCGCAGGCGTGGTCGGCTGCAACAACGTGAGGACCACGCACGACTCGGCCCACCTCGCCATGATCAAAGAGCTTATCAAGAATGACGTGATCGTGCTGACGACGGGCTGTTCGGCAATGGCATGCGGCAAGGCGGGACTCCTCACCCCGGAAGCGGCGAAGACGTACGCAGGCTCCGGCTTGGCCGAAGTATGCGAGACGATCGGCATCCCGCCCGTCCTCCACATGGGGGCGTGCGTGGACAATTCGCGTATCCTCATTGCCGCTACGGCAATGGTAAAGGAAGGCGGACTGGGAGACGACATCAGCGACCTGCCGGCTGCGGGGGCAGCACCCGAGTGGATGAGCGAGAAGGCCATCGCCATCGGCCAATACTTCGTGGCCTCCGGTGTCTTTACCGTATTCGGCACCACCTGGCCGACCTTTGGCAGCGCAGCGGTCACGCGCCACCTTTTCGAGGAATACGAGGAGATGTACAAAGGCATGTGGACATTTGAGGCCGATCCGGAAAAGGCAGCCCAGCTCATGATCACCCACATCGATAAGAAGCGCAAAGCCCTCGGCCTCGAAAAAGCCAGAGAAAGGGTGCTCTACGACATGGCGATGAGGAGGGCACTGGCGTGACTTTTCATCCTTTTGTTGAAGGGGAGAATCCACGGACTCTGTTCGCGGATTCTCTGGGTCTGAAAAGAGAGTCTTTACCGTTATTAAGACAGAACGATCTTGTCGGCTTAAAGCCGACCGTAACCAATTGCGCAGCTGCTCCTATGGATGCCGGAATTGGCGACAAGAAAGTTCAATTCCGGCTCGGGTGGACGACGGCACGGAGGAAATGCTTCATATGTGGATGCAATGTGAGTCCTCGTCGCGCGGAGGCGTACTTAATGTACGTCAAAGAAAAACCAGTTTTTTTGACAAAAACACACACGACAACAAGACAATTTTTAATTATAAGGACGCTGATATGTCAAAAATAATCGCTTCAGCGGCCATAAGGGGCGCTCAAAAGATATTCGATAAAACAGAAGCCAAATACAAGGAAGCCCTCGACAAATATGGACCCGCACAGGAGATAGGTTTTCCCAACACCGCCTATTACCTGCCTATTATCTATTCCATAACGGGCATACCGGTCGCCCGCATCGAGGACATGAAGAAGGTATTCGACCTGTGCCGGAAGCTGATACCTCCGCCTGTCAGGGAAAAGACCCATCTGCCCTACCTTGCCCCGGCCCTCGACGCAGGTATGGCAACCTTTTTTGTTGAAGAAATGATGGAAGCGATCCGCTACCTTGAAGATCCGAACTGCTATGCCCTGGGAGAAGACCCGTCGGGTGGCAAGCTCTGGCTCGGCGCGGCAAGCGACCTTATCTTCAGAAAAAGGGGTGTGGAGTTCGTCGACGGCACCGCGCCAGGTTTTGCGGCGATAGCAGGGGCAGCACCCGATGCACAGACAGCCGCGCGTATTGCCCTCGAGCTTCAGGAGAAGAACCTCTACGTCTTTATGTGCGGGAAGAACGGGGGGAAGCGGTTTGCCGAGCAACTGGTCGAGGCGGGTGTCCAGATAGGATGGTCCACCAGGCTCGTGCCCTTCGGACCGGATATCCATCAGGCGGTATTCGCCATCGGTTTTGCCTGCCGGGTTGCCATGGCCTTCGGCGGCATCAAGCCCGGCGATTTCAGGAAGAACCTCATCTACAACAAAGACAGGACCTACGCATTCGTCATGGCACTCGGCGAAGTAACCGACGAGTGGTATGCCAATGCCGCGGGCGCCATAAACTGGGGGTTCCCCACCATAGCGGACACCCCGATCCCCCAGGTGCTGCCCACCGGGATCTGCACCTATGAACACGTGGTCTCCAATGTCCCTCATGCCCAGATAACCGAGAAGGCGGTCGAGGTGAGGGGGCTCAAGGTGCAGGTCGCAAAAGTGCCGGTGCCTGTCTCGTACGGCCCGGCATTCGAGGGCGAGCGCGTCAGGGGCGAGGATATCTACCTGGAAATGGGCGGCGGAAGGACCATTGCCGTGGAATGGACCACCTCCAGGAGGATGGAAGAAGTGGAAGACGGAAAGGTCGAGGTCATAGGTCAGGATGTTGCGGACGTGCAGCCGGGAAGCAGGCTCGACTTCGCCATGGTAGCGGAGATCGCGGGGCGCAACTTCCAGGAGGATTTCGAGCCGATCCTGGAGCGGCAGAACCACCACCTCATCAACCAGGCCCAGGGCGTCATGCATATAGGCCAGAGGGACATCGCCTGGATAAGGATATCCAAACAGGCGGTCGAAAAAGGATTCAAGCTCGAGCACATCGGCAAGATCATCCATGCAAAATACCATCAGGACTTCGGCGCGATTTTCGACAAGGTCCAGATCAAGATATATACCGACGAAAAGAAGGTGAAAGAGGTGCTTGAGCAGGCGCGGGCTGCCTACCACCATCGGGATGCCCGGGTCGAGAACATGACCGACGAATCGGTCGATACCTTTTACTCGTGCACCCTGTGCCAATCCTTCGCGCCGAACCACGTGTGCGTGATCGCGCCGGAAAGGACCGGTCTCTGCGGCGCCTACAACTGGCTTGACTGCAAGGCCGCCTTTGAGATCAACCCCGAGGGTCCGAACCAGCCCATCCAGAAGGGCGACATGGTTGATAAGCGGTACGGTCAGTTCAAGGGGTGCAACGATTTTGTGTTCAAGGCATCCCGGCAAAACATATCGAGCGTCAGCCTCTACAGCCTGATGGTCGATCCCATGACCACCTGCGGCTGCTGCGAATGCATCGCGGCTGTGCTGCCGATAGCAAACGGGGTTATGACTGTGGACAGGGATTTCACGGGCATGACGCCGTGCGGCATGAAATTTACCACCCTTGCAGGATCGGTCGGCGGCGGCGCGCAGTCCCCCGGGTTCCTCGGCCACAGCAAGTTCAACATCACCCAGAAGAAGTTCCTTCTCGGTGACGGCGGGCTTCTGAGGCTGCTATGGATGCCCAGGAGGCTCAAAGAGGAGATACGGGACCGGTTGCAGGCGCGCGGCGAGGAGTTGGGCATTCCGGATTTCGTCGATATGATCGCAGACGAGACCGTGGCGACGACGGAAGAGGAGGTCATTGCATATTGCAGTGAGAAAGGGCACCCGGCACTGACCATGGACCCGATTATAGAGTAACTATTCAAAGGAGACTGATATGGCGTTGACGGGGATTCAAATATTCAAGCTTCTTCCCAAGACCAATTGCGGTGAGTGCGGTTCGCCGACCTGTCTTGCTTTTGCCATGGCCCTGGCAGCCGGGAAAGTGGAGCTGGAGAAATGCCCCACTATTTCAGACGAGGCGAGGCAGCAGCTCTCGGAAGCGAGTGCGCCTCCCATTCGGCAGTTCGTCGTGGGCGCCGGGGATTACGGTGTCAAAGTCGGCGGAGAGACGGTCATGTTCCGCCACGAGAAGACGTTCTTCAACAAGCCGGGAATGGCGGTCCTCATTACCGACAGGATGGCGGATAATGAGGTGGAGAGGAGGCTGTCGAGTGTTGCCGAGCTCCAGTACGAGCGCGTGGGGCTGACCCTCAGAGCCGAACTCGTCGCGATCAAGGAAGAGGGGAACCGCGACCGGTTCCTGGAGATCGTGAAGAAGGCTGCTTCAACCCCTTACGGTCTCATCCTCATGTCGCACGACCCGTCAGTCATGAAGGAAGCGCTCCAGCTCGTAAAAGAGAAGAAGCCTGTCATCTACGCAGCGACAGACGACAATGTTGATGCCTTCGGGACTCTTGCCAGGGAATACGGCTGCCCGGTCGCTGTCCGCGGCCGGGGGTTGGAGGAGACGACATCCCTGTCGGAAAAGCTCATTGCCATGGGGGTAAAGGACATTGTCATTGACCCGGGATCGAGAAGCGTCAAGGAGGCGTTCACCGACCAGATCATCATAAGAAGGGCTGCCTTGCAGGGCCGTAACAAGGCACTGGGATTCCCCACTATTGCCTTTCCCTGTGAAATGGCGGACGATCCGGCCAAAGAGACATTGATCGCCTCTCTCTTCATCGCAAAATACGCAGGCCTCATCGTCCTGAGCGATTTTCAGGGCGACAGCCTCTTTCCGCTGCTCCTTCAAAGACTCAATATTTACACTGACCCGCAGAGGCCTATGACCACGCAGCAGGGCATCTATCCGATCAACAACCCGGACGCCGATTCTCCCGTGATGGTAACCTGCAACTTCTCGCTCACCTATTTTATCGTAAGCGGCGAGATAGAAAGCAGCAGGGTGCCGACCTGGCTCTGCGTCATGGACACGGAGGGTCTTTCCGTCATGACTGCCTGGGCCGCAGGGAAGTTTGTGGGCGACACAATCGGCCCGTTCATAAACAAGTCGGGCATCGGGGAGAAGGTCAATCACAAGAAACTGATAATCCCCGGTTATGCAGCCGCAATTCTCGGCGATCTCGAAGAAGAGCTTCCGGGTTGGGAGATCACGGTGGGGCCGAGAGAAGCAGCGCATATACCGGCGTTCCTGAAGGCAGGGAGAAATGGTTGAGTGGTTCGCCAGGAGAAGACCGTGCTCATCATAGGGGAAAACCTGAACGCTGTTGCGAAAAGGATAGGAGAGGCGTTCAAGCGGAAGGACCCTGTGCCGCTCCGGCAGATGGCTGAGGCCCAGACGGAAGCGGGTGTCGATCTCATAGACATCAACCTCGGTCCGGCACGGAAGGGCGGGGCGAAACTGATGGAATGGGTGGTCAAGACGGTGCAGGAGGTAACGGACCTTCCCCTGTCGCTGGACACCACCAACGTCGAGGCGATCGAAGCGGGGCTGAACGTCTGCAAGAACAGGCCCCTCATCAATTCCATATCGGCAAGGCCGGAACGTATGGAAGCGCTCCTCCCGCTCGCCAAAAAATTCAGCGCGCCCTATATTGCCCTTACCCTTGGTCCTGAGGGTATACCGAGGGACGCCAACGAACGGGGTCTTCTGGCGGCAGAGCACCTTGCCAGGGCCGCCGGATACGGGATACCGGAAGAAGATGTGTGGATCGACCCCATCATCCTGCCCATAAACAGCCAGCAGGTCCAGGTGCAAGGCTGCACCGAGTTTGTCATGATGCTCTCCGACATCGCCCCGGACAGCAAATCCACCTGCGGCCTTTCGAACATCTCTCACGGAGCGCCCGGGCATCTGAGGGGCATCCTGAACCGGGCCTACTTCATCATGCTCAAGAGGTACGGCATGTATTCGGCTATTGCGGACGCCTTCGACAAAGAACTGTTTGAGATCGCCAGAGGGAAAATGCCCGGGCTTGAGGCGCTCGTTCACAAGGTGATGGACAACGAGCCGATCGATCTGCCGGCCCTTTCAAAGGAGGAGGCCGATTACGTTAAAACGGCACGGGTCCTCATGGGGCAGACCCTTTACTCGGACTCCTGGCTGGAACTGTAAACCCGTTGCGGGAGGCTCGTTTGCCAATGGGTTTTCCGTCACCACCTGTCTTCTTTTTCGGCAAGAAGCGCGTTCGCGCGGTCGTCACCGAGACCGGCCGCTATCTTCAGGTCCCGCAGGGCCAACTTCGTTCTTCCCCGTATTTCATAGAGCCGTGACCTGCTGACATACGGTTGGGCCGTCCCCGGGTCTATTCGGATGGCCTCGGAATAATCGCTGATAGCCTTATCATAGTCTCCTGCTTCCTCATATGCCTCGCCACGCGCCGTATAGGCAGCCGCTGAACCGGCATCCAATTCCAGCGCACGCGAAAGATCGGCCAGTGCCTTTGGGTAGTTGCCTGCCTTTCGATAGGCTTTTCCCCTGCTCACGTAGGCTTCGGCACGATCGGGATGGGCTTTGATGAACCTGGTGTAATCCCTGACCGCACTCCGGTACTTTCCGTCCTTGACAAGCGCATCCCCCCGGATGACGTATGCCCAGTCGAGATCGGGCTTCAGCCTGATGAAGCGCGTGTAATCCCGAATCGCATCCGCGTAGCGCCCTGCCTGCAAGCTCGCAATGCCCCGCTTCGCATAGGCTTCGGCGTTTTGGCCGTCGATTTCGAGCACACGCGTGTAATCCCGTATCTCGTCTTCATACTGTCCCAGTTTCCCGTACGCGTCGGCCCGGCCCATGTATGCTGCAACATCTTTTGGATCGAGCTCGATGGCTTTCCCGTATGAGACGACCGCCTTTTCCATATTTCCCTGTCGCGCATGAACTATTGCCAGATTGCGCCATGTTTCTCGGGACCCGGCGTCCAGCTCCACCGCTTTGGTGAAGCTTTCGAGCGCCCGCTCGTCGTCTCCCGCCTCCATGCACGCACGTCCCCGTCTGCGGTGCGCCTCGGCGAAGGTCAGATCATGCGGTTGTCCCATAACCCTATCTTAAATGGCCTCAACCAAAAAATCCACTTCAATGCCGGCGTTTCGCAGCGTGCGCCCGAACCTCACCCCCCTCTGTTCTTCCTTTCTCTTTGGTTCTTGACCATGCCTTTTGGTAAGCAGTACAATCTGAAATCGATGAATCTTGCCCAAATCCTCCAAAGGAACAGTGAGCGCATTGCAAAGGAATGGGTCGAGCGGCTCCGCATTCTGACCGATTCGTACGCGGCCCGCCCGGCAAGTGAACTCGTCGCAACTACGTCGAGGGTCAGGGACGCAAATTACGCCGTTCTCGTCAACAACGATTACGCACCCATCAACCACGTGATCGAAGGGTTCAGCCACATGAGGTCCGAGGACGGTTTTCTCCTCTCGGATGTGCAGAAAGCCTTTGCGCTGTATAAGCCGATCGTTTCCCCGATCCTCTTTGAAGAGATGGATCATGCAGCCTATCTCGACGCTCTCGAGAATATCGACCGTTGCCTCAACTATACGATCCACGCCTTCAGTGACAGCTATCAATCGGTTACGGAGAAGAAACTGAGGCACTACGCGCAGAACCTGGAGGGGGAAGTAAAAAAGAGGACGAAAGAGCTGGTGGAATCCGAAGCCAAGTACCGGGTCCTGGTGGAGGATATCAGCGACGGGTATTTTGTCAATCAGGACGGCATCATCGTATTCGCCAACAGGGCCTTCTGCGAAATGCACGGCTACTCACGCGAAGAAGTCCTGGGCAGGCCTTACACCGATTTCGTGATGCCCGCATCGCTGCCCGAGGTGGAGCGCCTGTACAGGGACAGGATAACGAAAGGAGAATCGAAGGAGCAGTACACATACCTTCGGCGCCACAAGGAGCGGGGCGGCCTGCCTACCGAGAACAAGGCGAAGCTCATCATATACCAGGGTAAAAAGGCTTCGGCAGGGATCTGCCGGGACATCACGGAGAGGATGGAGATGGAAAGGCGCGTCCGTGAAGCCGAGGGTCTTGCCCGCATCGGCCAGCTCACCACGTCCCTTGCCCATGAGATAAGAAATCCCCTTTCCTCGGTGAAAATGAATATTCAGATATTCCTCGATAAGCTCGGGCTGAGCGGGAACGACAAGCGAAGAATGGAGATCGTCGACAGGGAGATTACCAGGCTCGAGAAGATCCTCGAAGAGATGCTCGATTTTGCACGGCCCGTGATACTCAATTTTTCCGTGGTCACCCTCAAGGATATCATAGATGAATGCCTGGAAATCCTCGACGTCCAGATAGCGGAAAAACGCATCTCGGTCAGGAAAAGGTTTACAAAAAGCTCTTCTCATGTCCTCCTTGACCGCGAGAAGATCCAGCAGGCCGTCATCAACCTGCTGCTCAACTCCATCGAAGCCCTTCCTGAAAACGGCGAGATCACGATCGCGACATGGGTGCAGGGCAAGGCCGAAGAATGGATAAGAATCGAGGTAAGTGACAATGGCCCGGGCGTGTCGAAGGAGGAGCTTCCTTACATCTTTGACCCCTTCTTCAGCAAGAAGAGCAACGGCACCGGGCTCGGCCTTGTAAACGTAAAGAAGATCGTGCAGGCGCACGGCGGCTCGGTCGAGGCAGGCCCCAGAAAGCCGAAAGGCATGAAATTCGTGCTGAAAATACCCCAAAAGGGATGAGCATGAAGAGAAGAAGGATACTCGTAATCGATGATGACCCTTCGCAACTGGAATCTCTCGAGATGTTTTTCCTCGAAAAGGGCTGCGAGGTCTCCTCGGCCCTGAACGGTCTCGACGGCATTGCAAGGATGGACTTCCAGCCGGACGTGGTCATTCTCGACATTCATTTGCCCGACCTGGATGGTCTCGCGGTACTGAGCGAGCTGAAAAAGAAAAACGGGAGTGTGAGGGCCATCATTATCACCGCTTTCCACGACATGGAAATAACGATCAAAGCGATGAAGCTCGGCGCCGTCGACTACATTACCAAGCCCATCGACATAAGGGAGCTGGACAGCGCGGTGGAAAAGGCCTTCCGCCTTTCAGGGTCCGCTGAAAAAGATGCGGGGTTGGTGGAACCACAGATCCTCACGGCAGGGGAGATTGTGGGCAGAAGCAAGGAAATGAAAGAGATTTTCAAGGCCATCGGGATCCTTTGCGAGAACAGGGTCACGGTCCTGCTGCAAGGCGAAACCGGCACCGGAAAGGAGCTGATAGCGCGAGCAATCCACTACCACAGCCCTCACAAGGATTACCCCTTTATTGCGATAAACTGCTCCGCCCTGGTCAGCACATTGCTGGAAAGCGAGCTGTTCGGCCATGAAAAGGGCTCATTTACAGGTGCCATTTCGACGAAAAGGGGCAAGTTTGAGCTCGCAGGAGAAGGAACGATATTCCTGGACGAGGCAAGCGAGATCTCGCTCGAATCCCAGCCCAAGCTGTTGCGGTTCCTCCAGGAGAAGGAGTTCGAGCGCGTGGGCGGCGAAAAAACGCTTAAATCGAACGCCCGCGTCATAGCCGCTACAAACAAGGACCTCGGTGAAATGGTGAAGAACGGGACTTTCAGGCGTGATCTTTTCTATCGTCTGAGCGTCGCCACCATCAGGGTGCCCCCGCTGCGCGAGCGAAAGGATGATATCCGGCTCCTCGTTGAACATCTCCTCAAAAAGATCAACCGGGAGCTGCACCGTTCGGTCACCAGGATCGAAGACCATGCCCTCCGGAGGATGCTGAAGTACGACTGGCCCGGAAACGTGCGAGAGCTGGAAAACGTGTTAACGAACTGCATTATCAACACCAGGGGCAACATCATTCTCGACGATCTGGTCTGCCACCTGATCGGGGACGGCGAACCGGACGGCCATGATAGTGTCGAGGGCGGGGCTGAACCATCGCCGACGTTCAGGCTTGACAACGTGGAAAAAGAGCACATTCTGCGAATACTCGACAAGACGCACTGGCATTACGGGAAAGCGTGCGATCTCTTGGGCATTTCACGGCCCACCCTCCGCCAGAAACTTCAAAAATACGGCATCCCTCTCAAAGGCAAAGACGAGGCTGACGAATAGAGGGCTATCCCAGGGGCGACCGGATACCGGTGCAGAGGAGCGGAGGTGCCGAGGGGCGGAGGGGCAACGGTGAACAGGCATTTTCTCCTCCGGGACGCGAGTCACCGACTCAAGGGCTTTTCCTTTTTCAAAAATTGAATAGAACTTTCAATGCACCGCGTGACTTTTGTCACTAACTTCTGCCGATTCCGCACGGCCACGCCGGATTCCCGCAATTATGCCTCCGCGGCATGTTCCTTGCCTCTATGGAAGGCATGGCACGACGCCGTCAAAAAACAAACAAAAAGGGGGTAGGCAGGATGAAGAAAAGCAACAGCCCGTTCAATCTGGTTTCAGAGCTTCTCGGCCGGCACGCGGCTGAGCGGGGAGAGAAAACAGCCATTTACTTCGAAGATACCACGGTTGATTACCGTACTCTGATGGCAAATATCAACAGATTTGCAAACGTCCTTGCCGAATTGAAGATCAAACCGAAAGAGAGGGTCCTCCTTCTTTTGCCCGATTCCCCTTTGTTTGTCTATGCCTTTCTCGGAAGCATCAAATATGGTGCTTGCCCCGTTCCGGTAAACACCATGCTCCGGGAAGAGGACTATAAGTACCTCCTTGAAGACAGCGAAGCAGCGGTACTGGTAACCACGAAGGACAGCCCGGCAGCCAGGGTCAGGACTTCCCGGCTTCATTACAAGCTCTTTGCGGACAACGGGCTAATGTCGATGCTTTCAACGGTTTCCGACGCTGCCGACGCATATGCGGCCAGGGAGGACGATGTGGCTTTCTGGCTCTACAGCTCGGGGAGCACGGGAAGACCGAAGGGGGTGCCCCATCGGCATATCGACATGATCCACGCAGCCGATTCATACGGAAAGGGCGTCCTTAATGTCACGGAGGACGATATCGTTTACTCGGTCAGCAAGTTGTTCTTCGCTTACGGCCTCGGCAACGGCATCGGTATCCCGTTCAGGACAGGCGCCTCGGTTGTTCTTTCGCCGGAAAAGCCTACGCCCGAGGGTGTCGTCTCTACCGTCTCCCGGTACAGGCCCACCGTTTTTTTCGGCGTGCCCACCCAGTACAACTCCGTCCTGAAGAAACTCAGGGACGATTCGGCTTTTGCGTCGGTCCGCACGTGCGTCTCGGCAGGCGAAGCGCTTCCGCCTGAAGTGTTCAACCGGTGGAAAGAGAGAACAGGGCTCGAGATCCTTGACGGTATCGGCTCGACCGAAGCCCTCCATATATTTATCTCCAACTTTCCGAATGATACGAGGCCCGGCACATCGGGACGGGTAGTACCGGGATACGAAGCGAAAATAGTAGATGAGGAAGGTAACGAGGTGCCGTCCGGCGAGGCGGGCCACCTCATCATAAGAGGCGAAAGCGTGACAAAGGGCTACTGGAACAGGCCCGAAGAGAACCAGGAAAAGATTCTCGAAGGCGGATGGTTCAGGACCGGTGACATGTACAGCCAGCAGGACGGCTACTTCAGGTATCAGGGGAGAGGGGACGATATGCTGAAGGTGGGCGGCATCTGGGTATCTCCCATCGAGATCGAAAACGTTCTTATTCAACACAGGGCCGTCCAGGAGGTTGCCGTAGTGGGCCACAATGTTGAAGGCCTTTCAAAGCCCTTTGCATACGTCTCGGTCAACGACGAATACAGCACCCAAGGTCCGAAAGGATCGGACGGGTTGAGCGAAGAACTTCTGAGTTTCGTCAGCGAGAGGCTGCCCAGATTCAAATGGCTGCACGGCGTCTACATTGTGGAGGAGCTTCCGAAAACAGCGACCGGAAAGATCCAGCGGTTCAAGTTGAGAAAGTAAGAGGAGGAAGCAGGACATGAGAGAGACGAAACGCACGACGGTCAAGAACGGAAAAGAGACCGGCGGCGACATGGACCGCGCACTGAGCAGGGAGATGCTGGAATTTCTGGGAGAGAGATTACCCGAGCTCAAGTGGCTGCAGGCGGCAAGCCCGGACACATCCGAGCGCCTATGAGGTGAGCACAGGAGCCCGGCCGATTCCCCGGACCGTTGCGAGGACGATTTAATTTTTAGGCCCGTTATGCTATTGTAATGGGCATGGCACCGTTGGTCATTGCCCGAAAAGAGCACCGCATCTCACGAAGGCAGGTGAGTCCGAATGCGCTGCGCACGCTCTACCGGCTCCACATTAACGGCTTTATCGCGCACCTCGTAGGGGGATGCGTCCGTGATCTGGTCCTCGGGCGAACCCCGAAGGACTTTGATATCGCGACAAATGCCACACCCGGCCAAATCAAACGGCTTTTCCGCAACTGCCGGCTTATAGGGCGTCGTTTCAGGCTGGCCCATCTCCATTTTGCGGATGAAATCCTGGAGGTATCCACATTTCGCCGGGCCGCTCTTCCCTCGGACGCCCTGGATGCGCAAGAGGCAGGCCGCAACGGGCGACGTCCGTGGCATGCCAAGGACGAGGACGGAATGATCCTGGCGGACAATATCTTCGGAACACCGGAGGAAGACGCTCTGCGCCGCGACTTTACCATGAATGCGCTTGCCTACGACATTGCAGACCTGTCGGTTATCGACTACAGCACCGGACTGAGCGACCTCCGTCAAAGGCTGATCCGTCCCATTGGCGACCCTCGTGTCCGGTTTACCGAAGACCCGGTGAGAATGCTCCGCGCTGTCCGGTTTGCTGCATCCCATGACTTCACCATAGAACCGGCTGCCTGGGAGTGTCTCTGTGAGCTGTCTTCCACCATTTCCCGCGTTTCACCGGCAAGGCTCTATGAGGAGGTACAGAAACTCTTCCTCCTTGGGTCTGCCCGGCCGGCTTTCAGCCTGCTGATGAAGAGCGGGCTCCTGGCCGCCCTTTTCCCCGGCCTCAATAAGTGGGTCTATGGAGATAGCCGCCACCCGGCATTAATTGACGCAAACCTTGAGCACCTCGATACATTGAACCAAAACGGGACCCCGGCATCGCCGGCTCTTTTCCTGGCGGCGCTCTTCGGTCCCAGCCTTGAGGAGGAGGCGCTCGCGTGTCACCGTGAAGGTATTCCCCATCACCAGGCGCTGGATGCCACAGCCGCTATGTTTATGAAGGATATCTCCGGCACTGTTTCCATCCCGGGACGGGTCGGCGGCCGTTTGCGTGCCATCCTCGCCATCCAGCCCTTGCTGCAAAGAATGCGGCCACGCAGGCCTGCCTCCCTGGTCAAACGGCCTGAATTCGGAGAAGCGCTTGCGTATCTTCGTCTTACCGCAGAGAGAAAAAGAAGACTTCGAATCGCACTCGAATGGTGGGATGATTTTCTTTTGCACACCCCTCCCGTAATGTCTTCAGAACCGGCGACCGGCAAGGCTCCGAGGAAGAGACGAAGAAAGAGGCGGCGCAAACACGATCAGGACCGCCAGACAACAGCCGCCTGAAAAGAAAGTGGTTCGTTGGACCCCGCGTGCATTTTTCAATGGTACGAAGACCTTCTCCAATGACCGAAAAGCTTCCATTTCCGGCCGGCAGGCATTCTCCCCATCCTCCGCGTCGGTAAGGACCTACCCGAATTGACACGACCCGACCCGCATGCTACTCTAGGCGTGGCATGAAACCGGCTGTCAGAGCATGCAATAAGGGCAGATTCACTATGTTGGGCGTCATCCATCGGGACAGGGAGAGCGAGCATCTGCTGTCCGGGTGGCTGGAATCGTTCCGGCCGGACATAATCACCCTTGAATTCTCCCACTACGGGCTGAACTTCAGGGAGGCGAGGGGTGCGGGGCTCAGGCAAAGCGTGCGGGAGACCGTGGACCGGTTGAGAGCCGACGGCTACGAAGTGGATGATAAGGCTCTCAGCGATGTCTTTTCCTACATCGATCTTCCCGCTGAATATACGATCGCTTCAGAATACAGCCGGAGGCACGTGGCGCGCGTTTTCCTCGTTGACATGGATTGCCTTTCTTCTTCCAAGCTTGCAATGATCGACGACCTGCTCGCGCGGGAAAACCTCATTTCTCTTCTCTGCGGGGTCGGACAGGACGGCCCGGACCGGAGATCGGGAAATCCCGAACGGGTGCTGGCCGGCCTTTTTTTTGAAAAAGGCGTCAAAGCTTTCACCTACACCCGGGAAATGCGGGTGCGGGGCGAATACATGAGGGACCGGATCGTCCGGCTGATGGAACGCTATCAGGATTCCCGCTTCCTTCACATCTGCGGTTGGCAGCACCTCTATGATCCCTACAATATTTACGGATTCCTCAATCCAACAAAGGTCTTCATCCATGACAAAGCTTTTCGTGTTTGATCTCGGTAACGTCATCCTTCCCTTTGATAATCGTCAGGTTGCGGACAAGCTTCACGCCCGGTCAAAGATCAGCCACAAATGCGAAGCCCGCGAGATTTTCGGCCATCTCTTCGACCTCCGGACAGGCGCCATAAACGGGTACGAGGAAGGTTTGTCCTCGTCGCTGGAGTTCTTCCTCAATCTGAAGAACCGCTACCAACTGGATATGGAATTCGAGGAATTCAAGGACATATGGAACAACATCTTCCGGGAGAACCTCGAAGTGAACGAGATCATTGTCTATCTCAAGGCGAAGGGCTTTCCGCTGTTCCTCCTCAGCAACACGAACGAGCTTCACTTCACCTACATCATCGAACGCTACCCCATTGTCCACCTTATGGACGAATGGATACTCTCTTTTGAAGTGGGTGCAAAGAAACCAAAAAAACGCATATACGACGCCATATTCGAAAAGATGGATGTGCGGAGGGACGAGGTGTTCTACATTGATGACGTCGAGGAGTACGTGGAGTACGCGAAGGGCACGGGCATGAAAGGGCTGGTTTTCCGGGAACCGGCAGACCTCTGGGATGCCCTTAAGGCGAACGGCGCATGATCCCTTATCCCCGCATCGACCCCGAGATCTTCAGGATAGGCCCTCTCGCTGTCCGGTGGTACGGCATGATGTATGTGCTCGGCTTTGCCTCGTCGTATTTCCTCGTGCTTTACCAGCTGAAAAAGAAGGCGATCGGCATAACCAAGGCGCAGATCGATGACATCTACTTCTACCTTGTGCTGGGTCTCCTTGCCGGGGCCCGTCTGGGTTATGTCGTCTTCTACAACCTCCCCTTCTATCTGACCCACCCCTGGGAGATTTTCGTGCTGTGGCACGGCGGCATGTCCTTCCACGGCGGGGCCATAGGCACGTTCGTCCTCGGCTACTGGGCCATGAAACGAAGAGGGATCCCGTTTCTCAGGATGGCGGACCTCATCATCCCTACCGCTCCCCTTGGGCTGTTCTTCGGCAGGATGGGGAACTTCATCAACGGTGAGCTCTACGGAAAGCCGACCACGGTTCCCTGGGGAATGGTTTTCCCCGGAAGCGGCAATGTCCCGAGGCATCCTTCGCAGCTCTATGAAGCGGCGCTCGAAGGTCTCCTTCTGTTCGCCATCCTCTGGATTTACAAGGACAGGAAGAAGAGGGAAGGTGAGGTATTCGCCGTCTTCCTGATCTGCTACGCCATCTTTCGCACCTTCTGCGAATTCTTCAGAGAGCCGGATGTCCAGGTCGGCTATATTCTTGGTTTCCTCACTATGGGGCAACTGCTGAGCCTGGTCATGCTCGCTATCGGCGTTCTCCTCAAATTCGTCTATTTGCCGCGCCTCGACAGCCCTCCGGCAAAAAAGAATGGAGGCAAAGGAACAGGCCGTTAAAGGGGAGGGCAGTTGGCGACGCCGACCATTACTGTCATCGATTATGACGAAACCCATTTCGAGGAAAGACAGATAGAGCGGGTCGAGGACCTTGCTCCCTACCGCGACGCGCGGACCGTCAGCTGGATAAACGTTTGCGATAGCCTCGATGCGACGATGCTGAACAAAATAGAGGGTCTTTTCAAGCTGCATCCCCTGACGGCGGAAGACATACTGAATACGAACCAGCGCCCCAAGATGGAAGATATGGTCGAATACGTCTTCGTCTCCGTCAAGCTTTTCTCTTATGACGAACAGACGGACAAGGTCGACACCAGGCAGATCAGCATCGTGATCGGGAAAACCTTCGTTTTGTCCTTTGAAGAAGGAAGCGATGAGATTTTTGAGCCCATCAGGGAAAAGCTGAGGAAATACAAGGGCCGGATACGGAGAATGGGAACGGACTACCTCGCCTACCGTTTGCTTGGCGCGGTAGTGGACAGCTACTTCACGATCCTTGAAACACTTGGAGAAAAGCTCGAATCTCTGGAGGACAAGGTCGTCACCGCCCCCGATCCGGGCGTGCTCCGGGCAGTGCACGCATTGAGGATCCAGATGACGCTGCTTTATCGGTCTCTCTGGCCCTTGCGAGAGGTGATCGGGGCGCTGACAAGAGAGGAACTGGCCGTGATCAGAAGGGGCACCGTGGCATACTTCCGGGACGTTTACGATCACACTGTTCAGATCATCGAGACTTTGGAGACCGACAGGGATATGATCTCGGCCATGCTCGATATTTACGTGTCGGGCATGAGCAACCGTCTGAACGAGATCATGAAAGTCCTTACCATTATTTCCACTATCTTCATTCCCATGACCTTCCTTGCCGGCGTCTACGGAATGAACTTCAAGTATTTCCCCGAACTGAAATGGCCGTGGGCGTATGGCGCTTTCTGGCTCCTGATGATCGTCATTGCGGTCTTTATGCTGCTGTACTTCAGACGAAGAAAATGGCTGTGACGGGTGCTGCCCGGAACGTGAGGGCGTTGCGGCACTAGCCGATAAGGAACGCACCCATCCCGACGGCAATAAGGAGACCTTCCTCGTTCTTGAGCTCCATTCGGGCAACGGCAACCTTGCTTCCTGTTCGCAGCATTGTCGCCGTTGCAAGAAATCGTTCGCCGCTTCCCGGCCGGAGATAGTCCACACGCATGTCGATGGTGCCCATCCTTGCAATCCGGCGAACGATTTCTTCCCGGTCCGCATCGTGTAGCCTCTCCATTGCCGACGCGGTTGCCGCTATGCCGCCGATGGCATCGAGCACCGCAGAGATGACCCCTCCATGAAGCATTCTCCGGGTAGAATTTCCGAGCAGCACATCTTTCATGGAAAAGCTATAGGCAGCCGAGTCCGTCCTCAAGTGCTCCACCTTGAGGCCGAGGAACTGGTTAAAGGGAAGGCGGCCATGCACCTCCCGAACGATTTCGAGCCTTGTGTCAATGTCAGTCTGTGATTTGTGTCCGGGTTCCTGCTGTCTCATTCACGTCTTCACATATGGTGACCGGGTGAAGCGGGGATCGGTATCTTATTTCCTGGTTCCTGCCCGGTTTTTACTTCCCAATCTATATCACAATCCGCAACAGCCGACAAGATAAATAGCGCTGCATGCGGCGGTGCCTTTCCTGCCGCTGATTACAAATCTGCTACGGTTCCCCCTGACCATCGCCCTTTTTTTATTGACATTGAACAATTCCGGAGGTTATATTAGATCGACCGGCTGGTCGGATTAAATCCGACTGGTTGGCCTAGTTATGATAGTGGAAATATTACGCTAATGGGCAACTAAGGTCAAGCAGAGAGTGATCTAATTCGCCGACTGTCAGCCCGGCGGCCGGCTGGAAGGAGAGGAGACGAGATGACCGAGCAGATCAGAAACAAGAGACTGTCCGACGATCAATTCTTCAAGATACGAAAAGAAGAAGTGTTGACACAGTGGGAAACCGGAAAAGAGATCGAAAAACTGGACGAGTGCATTGCGGTGGCCAAGGAGCTGTCTCAGGGCAAAAACCATGCGCTCAAGCTCAAAGAGGCAAAAGAAAACGGAACGCATATACTCTTTCCCCAATTCGGACGGGCCCTTACCGAGTACGTAATCGAAGGCCTTCAATTTGTGGAAGAAGAGGCGAATTTGCCGCCCAACGGGATTTGGAACATCTATTCCGACTCTTACACACGCAAACTGGACTTCCAAAGCGCAGCAGCAGGGATCGAGAGGAGCCGCAAAGAAGGCATGTCCATGCTGAACGGCTGGCCTATTGTCAATTTCGGTGTCGAAGATGCGAGGAGGATAAAAAAGGCGAGCCAGGTGCCATTAACGCTTAACTCGACTGATGAAGACGGACGTCTGGCCTCCGAGATCGCACTCGCTGCCGGCTGGAACGCGTGTAACGCCCGGTCGCTCCAGGAAGTCATAGCCCACTGCAAGGAAATCCCCCTGGAAGAGGAAATCAGGATCAACCAGTATGAACAGAGGCTGGCGGCGATATACACGGAAAACGGGGTACCTATATGTCCGCACAATCCTTGCAATCTTACAGGATATGACAGCGCGGGCTATCGCTCGTTCGTGTGCGTTTCCGAATCCCTTTTGGCTGCAGAACAGGGCGTGAAATATCAGTTCCTCGAGCACGGGCTCAACATGAACATGATCCAGGATATCGCGATGATGCGGGTAACCGAAAAACTATGCCGGGAGTATTGCGAGCGCTTCGGCTACAAGGACATCTTTTTCACTACCGGAGGCTTTCCGTTCCTGGGCGCCTGGCCCGCGCGCGCTGAAGAGGCCAATGCCATGATCGCATGGAACGCCATAATCGACATTATGGGAGGCATCACGGGCGTTATCCTGAAATGCCAGGACGAAGCATTTGCAACGCCGACAAAGGAAGGCATGTGCATGTCCGTCAGGCTCGCAAAGCACCTGCTCACACTTATGGGGACTCAGAAGATAGCCGACAGCGAGAAATTAAAGCTCGAAGAGGCAATGATAGAAATGGAAGTAAGGGCAATTATGGAGAAATGCCTGGAGGCCGGCGACGGCGACATGGCAATCGGAATGTGCAAAGGGGTTGAGGCCGGCTGGGTAGACACAATGCTGACCCCCTGGAAGTACAACAAGGGAAACGTCATGGTCATGCGTGATGCGGAAAACGCAGTGCGGTATTTCAATACAGGCAATGTCCCTTTGCCCGAAGAAGTGAAGGAGTATCACAGGGAGAAACTGGCGGAGAGGGAGAGGAAGGAAGGCCGAAAAGCGAGCTTTGAGATGGTGGTAAAAGACTTGCAGTTTGCTTCCACCTTGAAGAAGAAGTAAGGAGAACATCCGCAACAGCCATGCACCGCGGTAACAGGAGGAGAAGAAGTGGAAAAGAGACAGGTCAACAGAAGCATTGTGATCGGTACGATCGGTTCTGACTGCCACATGATTGGCGCTTGGGTGCTTCAAAAGGCATTCAAGGAGGCCGGGTTCACCGTCGCCTTTCTCGGTGCGGTTGTTCCCCAGCAGGAATTCATTAATGCAGCGATAGAGATCGATGCCGATGCCATCCTGGTTTCGTCCATGTACGGAATGGGGCTTTTGGACTGCGAAGGGCTTCGGGAGAAATGCATCGAGGCGGGGCTCAAGGACATCATTCTGTACGTGGGTGGTACGGTAGCGGCGCCGCTCGAGCTTGAAAAAAACTGGCCCGAGATAGAGCGGCGCTTCAAGGAGATCGGGTTCAACCGGGCATTCCCGAACACGTGCACCGCAGAAGAAGCGGTTCAGGCCCTGAAGACCGATCTGGGGATTGATTGACAATAATAGGGTGTTGCGACGATCTTTGGCCGTTCAATAGTTCTTTAATGCCGTTTTGCCCCCGGGCCGACAGATTTGCCCCGTGAGGAGGAAATAAGGATGAGCGTTTATCTATTGATAGACTTCGGAAGCACCTATACGAAAGTAATGGCTGTCGATTTGGCAAAGGAAGTCATTTTGGGACGGGCCCAGGCTCCCACTACCGTCGAAACGGACATTACCATCGGGTTGAACAAGGCCCTTTCGGAGCTGATGAGCACCTTCAGCATTGACGAGAAGCAGATACAGGGCAAGTACGCGAGCAGCAGTGCAGCCGGCGGCTTGAAGATGGCAGCCATAGGGCTCGTTCCTGCGCTTACCCTGGAAG
>MVRP01000053.1 GCA_002067405.1 Syntrophorhabdaceae bacterium PtaU1.Bin034
GGTGGGGCAGGATTCGGTAAGCATGCTCACGATGTTCTCCCGGGTCCGTTTCCTTGTCAGTTGTACAAGCCCCAGCTCGCTGATAGGGTACGCGAAAGTCTTTATCCTATCCCTCTTCAGGGCGTCCAGCAGCGCCTGGAATACAGTTTCCCGGGACTCCTTCCTCTCCATGTCAATGAAATCGACAATAATGATGCCACCCACATTTCTCAGTCGTATCTGGTAGGCGATCTCCTTCACGGCTTCAAGGTTGGTACGCAATATGGTATCCTCCAGCCCCCGCTTCCCCAAATACTTCCCCGTGTTGACATCGATGACGGTCAGTGCCTCCGTATAATCAAATACTATGTAGCCACCCGATTTCAGCCAGACTTTCTTGTGCGTAAGCTTGGAGATCTCTATCTCGATCCGGTAAAACTCGAATATATCCTCTTTCTCGTCAAAATATTCAACCTCGCACCTTTCTTCAGGGAGATATTCCTTCAGAAACTCGTCGATCTTTTTATACAGAAAGATATCGTCGGCTATGATCCTCTTCAGATTATGAGAGTGAAGATCCCTTATCACCCGGTAGATGAGCTTCAGGTCCTGATGCAGTATTGCCGGCGCCCGTACCTTCTTTGCCTTCTCCTGGATGCTCTCCCACATACGACGGAGAAAATTGAGATCAGCCCTGAGCTCATCCTCCTTTTTCCCTTCGCATGCGGTCCTCGCGATCAGCCCGAACCCTTTCGGGCAAATGTCCTTCAATATGGCCGCCAGCCTCTTCCGTTCACCTTCGTCTTCGATCCTCCTTGATACCCCTATATGCTCGCTTGCCGACATAAGGACGAGAAGTCTTCCCGGAAGGGTGATCCGCGACGTCACCCTCGTGCCCTTCTGACCAATCGGCTCCCGTGAAACCTGTACGATAACCTCCTGCCCTTCTTCAAGCACGCCTTCTATACGTTCGTTCGACTCGATGGAGGTGCCCACTTCCTCGAACTCTTCGTACATCATGCTATCGACCACTATGTCGGCCACATACAGGAAGGCCGATTTCTCAAGCCCTATATCCACAAAAGCGGCGTCCATTCCGGGCAGGATCCTCACGACTCTGCCCTTGTAAATGTTGCCTACGATGCTTCTGTCGTTCTTTCTCTCTATAAAAAATTCAGTGAGCACGCTGTTCTCAAGGAAGGCGATTCTCGTCTCATTGAATGTTGCGTTGATAATCAGCTCGGAAGCCATCGATTCTCCTGTTGTCTATCTTCACTATTCTCTCGTACTTTCCCGAAAGCCAAAGCTCCTTTATGTTTGTCCCCTGCCAGAGGTAAAATGTCCTGCTTCCACCGTTACCGGTCCTCAGCACCTCTCCTTCAAGACCTGTCTCCCCGACAAGCAGATATCCGAAATCATTGTGCGTCGAGTCCATTCCTCCCCTGGTCGCACCCATTATTCGCATTCCTTTCGGCAGACACCGATCCATTTTCCCGATGAGAGAGGAATCCATACTATTTATTCCTTCCGCTTCGATTTCCAGCATCTCGCAAGTGCTTTCAATCCCGACAGGGAGAGCCGGCGAAAGGGAAACACGGGGCTTGGGATGGTACTTGCCATGCATCTTCAGGGAGATCCCTGCTGCCCTCACTGCCCGGAGAACGATATCTATCGTATCCAGGTGGCCGATGTAGCGAGAATCGCCGCATTTTGAGTACCGAATGGTAAATGTCGTATACGCCGCCTCGCTTTGCCCGGCCATTTCGCCAGGCGTTTGGGACGATGTGCCCTCCACCCCGAGATATGACGTGGAGTCCTGTGTGCAACAGCGCAAAGCTTCTTGTCGGGGCGCGCCGCAAGACAAGCCGCAACCGGCACACGACCGGTAACAGTTCGCCGTCTTTTCCTTGCCTTCGGCCCTCTCGAGCTCCTCGCGGAGAAAAGACTTATCCACGCCCGTATCAATGAAATCCCAGGGCAATGTCTGATTCGCGTCTCTCGCGCCCAAAATGCTTTCCCCGAGACCGTTCCTGCCTCGCAGCCACTCATCGTAGATGTCCGGGTTAAAACATTCGCCCCATGCCTCGAGTCTTACCCTGCTCCTGTGCAGTTCTTCAAATAGCGGGAACAATCGTCCGTCTCCGCGCGAGATCAGGGCTTCTATAATACTCGTCCTGATATCCCTGACCTTCACTTTCACGCCCTTCCCGGCCGCCGCCTTTCTCACGAGGCGTATCTTTTCCCGCAGCCCTGCCTCGTCCTCCATTGCCAGCCACTGGAACGGCGTATGGGGCTTGGGAGTGAAGGGGGATACCGAGAGGTTGACCTCGATCCTGTTGCGAACAAAGGGTGTGATAAGGTCCCTGATCGCCATGAAATCCTCTTCCTTTTCCCAGGGAAAGCCGACCATGAAATAGAGCTTTACCTTCCTCCAGCCATGTCTTTTCAGAAGAGGCAGGTGGCTGATCAACGATTCTATCTGTATATCCTTGTTCAGCCTGTCTCGCAGCTCAGCGGTCGACGTCTCCAGGGCAAAGGTGAATCCGCCCTTTGCTCCCCTTCCAAGAAGCTCGATCTCCTCTTCAGCGATACTCCCTATCTTCAAAGAAGGGAGGGAAAGCGAAATGTCCTTGTGTTTGCTCCTCACGTGCCCGATCAAGGAGGAGAGGCAGGAGTAGTCTCCCGAGCTGAGTGAAAGAAGCGAGATTTCTTCGTAGCCCGTTTCCTTTGTTGCCCTGTCTATGATCTCGGCCAGCCTTAACGGGTCCCTTTCTCTGTATGGCCTGTATCCGTAGCCCGCTATGCAAAACCGGCAACCGTTTCCGCAGCCCCTTGATATCTCAATATTGAGCCGGTTATGAACGCTGCCCACAACGGGGATAGGCGGTCTCACCGGGTGATATGAGGCGTTGAGGTCCTCCACGTACAGCCTTTTTACCGCCTTTTTGCCTAAAAGAGGCGAGAAGACGCCTTCCAGACCCGCCAGCTCTTCGATGATGCGGCTTCGCGGGAGGCCTTTCATTGCCTTTACCCGCGTGACGATTTCGACCAGCACATCTTCCGCTTCCCCCACTACAATCAGGTCGAAAAACGGTTGAAAAGGCGTGGGATTGAGCATGAGAGGGCCGCCCCCGATCACAATCGGCCCTTTTTGCCTTTCTTCCGCTTTGATCGGGATGTTACCGAGAGAAAGCATATTAAGGACATTGGTGACATTCATCTCATAAGTCAGAGAGAAACCGACCAGATCCATCTCGCAGAGAGGGGTACGGGATTCCAGAGTGAAAAGGGAACGATCCCCCTTTCTCAGATAATCTTCCATGTCGTGCCACGGCGCAAAACAGCGCTCGCACCACACCCCTTCCAGATTATTCATGAGTTCATACAGCAAAAAATGACCCAGATAGGACATGCCTATTTCGTAGACATCGGGATAGCAGAGGGCAAATCTCACATCGCCCTTTTCCGGCTGCTTGAGGACCCTGTTCGGCTCAATGCCCATGTAGCGGGCAGGCCGTGTGACATTCCGAGGGATCGAAAACATGTTTACTCCGAGACGTAGAGAAGTGCGTTTCTTAATTATACCTTATCGGGCCTAATTATTCAGGCGATATGGCATGGAAGAACGGAAAAGTTGAGAAGACGGAAGAAGAAAAGTTGAGCTGCGCCTCTCAATTGCCCGGCACGCCCGCTTCCGCTTCGTCGCATCCGCTTAGAAGACTTTGCGCTATGCTTCTTCGTTCATGATCCGCTCGAGGTCGGTCTCCACCATAGCCCTGATCCGCTCGAGCGCCTGCTCGCTTTCCGCTTCGAATCGCAGCACGAGAATGGCCTGAGTATTGGATGCCCTCACCAGTCCCCACCCGTCGGGCAGCATCACCCTTACGCCGTCCGTATCGACAATGTCGAACTTCTCACGATAATAGTCTGTTATGCGTTTCACCACCTTAAACTTCTTGTGCTCGGGACAGTCAATCCTGATTTCGGGCGTGGAAAAACTAGGGGACAGGTCCTTAAGGAATTCGGACAGTCTGCGAGAGTCTTTCGAAAGGATCTCAAGCAGGCGCAATGAGGCATAAATGGCATCATCGTAGCCAAAGAATCTCTCTGCAAAGAACATGTGCCCGCTCATTTCTCCACCGAAGAGTGCATTTGTCTCTTTCATCTTCTGCTTGATCAGCGAGTGACCCGCTTTCCACATGATCGCCTTTCCGCCCTTCTTCTCGATATCTTCGAACAGATTCTTCGAGCACTTCACCTCGGAGACAAAGGTGCCACCCTTATGACGTTTCAGTATGTCTCTCGCGAATATCAACATCAGGTAATCGCCCCAGATGATGTTTCCTTCGTTGTCTACCACCCCTATTCTGTCGGCGTCCCCGTCGTACCCTATACCGAGGTCCGCGGACGAGCGGAGCACTTCCTCCCTCAGTTGCTGCAGGTTCTTCTCTACGGTCGGATCGGGGAAATGGTTGGGGAAATGGCCGTCCATGTCGCAGAAGAGGGGGATGACATCCTGACCCATCTCCTCCATGATCGGACAGGCAACGACACCGCCTGTTCCGTTGCCCGCATCCACAACCACCTTCAGCTTGCGCTCTATGGCTATATTGCCGCGCAGAAAATTGTAGTAGTCTTCTTTTATCCGGGGGTATTCGCTCAGCGAGCCCCGACCCGTCCGGTACCGGCCCGCCTCTATGATGTCCCCGATCTCCTGTATTTCCTTCCCAAAGATCGTTCTCTTTCCAAAAGCGACTTTGAACCCGTTATGATCGGGCGGGTTATGGCTGCCCGTCACCATAATACCGCCCTCCACATCAAGGTTGAAGAGGGAGAAGTAGAAGAGCGGCGTCGGCAGTACGCCTAAATCGGTTACCGAGAGCCCTCCCTCCGTCATGCCTTCCATAATGAGGTTTCCGAACCGATCGGAACTGAGCCTGCAATCCCTCCCCACCGAGGCCTTTGTTTTACCCCTTTCAACCATGTAGGTGGAAAATGCCCTGCCGATGTTTCTCACCACCTCATCGGTCAGGTCCTTCCCCACGAGGCCCCTGATGTCGTATTCCCTGAAAATGTCTCTGTTCATAGTGACCTTCCCGCAATGTAAATGTAGATGTAAGCTGTTTTTCCGATCTGATCGTCGCTCAATTCTGTCGCATGAGTAGCGCTGAAAGTCAAGTTTTTCTTTGACTTCAGGAGAACATCTTCAATAATATATTCCCGATACGAACGTCTCTATTCAAGAAGGGGAAGCATGGAAAAGCAGTATATTATTGACGATATAACCCTAAAGGACTCGTGGCGTCTCTTCCACATCCTGGCGGAATTTGTTGAAGGCTTTGAAAACCTCTCCGACATCAAACCGGCCGTTACCGTTTTTGGCAGCGCCAGAACGCAACAGGGCGAGGATCTTTACCAGAAAGCCTATGAGCTTGCGAGAATCCTGGGACGGAATAAATTCAACGTGATCACCGGAGGCGGGCCGGGAGTCATGGAAGCATGCAACAAAGGGGCCAGTGACGAAGGGGTGAAATCGATCGGCATAAACATCGAACTGCCGTATGAGCAGAAGCCCAACCCTCACATCAACGTCCCTCTCAGCTTCAAGTATTTCTTTGTGCGAAAAGTAATGTTCTTGAAGTACGCCATTGCCTATATCGTGCTGCCCGGCGGATTCGGGACCCTTGATGAGTTCTTCGAGGCCATCACCCTCATCCAGACGAAGAAAATAAGGCCTTTCCCGGTCATTCTCATGGGCAGCGACTACTGGAGCGACCTGATTGCGTTCATGCGGAACCACATGCTGACGAGGAACATGATCGCCAAGGAAGACCTGAACATATTCAAGATCATGGACGATCCCGAAGAAATCGTGGAGTACATCAAAAGGTTCGTGATTCTTTAGTGTTCCTCGATCCCTCTGAGAAGGGCGACAGGAAAACTGCCAAAAAGATCCGCGAGGTAAAGACGTTTTTTCTTCTCATGAATGGTCGCTTGCACCATCTCGCCCGTAAATAGGTTCTCAAAAAGGACATCCTTGAGGAAAGGAATGAGCAGAAAAGAGTCTTCCCAGACCCCGTCCTTCAGTGTGAGACTATGGTCTTCGGTGAGCCGGAACAGGAACCGTGGTACTGCAACGATGATTTCATTATGCCCTGCCTTCCGGGCAAATGCGCACACCTGTCCTGCCCGCTGCCCCGTCACCTCTATCGGCGTGTAGCGTGTATGTTCCAGTATACTGCTGTAGTTCCTTCTGAAATTCAGGGCCTTATAGGTAACGTACATTTTTATCCTTCCATCCTCCCAGTTGTCGAGAAGCTCAGCCGTAATCTCCTTTAGAGAGGCTTCCTGTTCCCAACGCCTCAGTTCCCGAAGCATCTTCTTTCTCCGGTTGTAGTCAACGGGTCGCCGGTTGTCAGGGTCCACCAGGTGAAGACTCCAGAGTTCAGTCCCCTGGTAAAAGTCCGGAACACCCGGTGACATGATCTTGAGGAGCGTCTGGGAGAGGGAATTGAACATGCCGCAGTACGCTATCCTTCTTTGAAAGGCCTCAAAATCGGAGAGGAATTCGTTCCGCGGTCTTCTGCTCATGATCGTTTCTATGAATTTCATGAAAGAGTCTTCATAAGGCTTTCTCGGGTTGATCCACCCTGTGTTGACCTTGGCTTCCCGTATGGCCTTGAGCAGGTAATCCTTGATCCTCTCCGTAAAATTAGCGTAATCAGGTTCTTTTACCTGGCCGGCAGGCCAGGCGCCAATGAGCGTCTGGTACAGAAAGTATTCTTCATTCGGGTCCGGCACATACCTGCCGTCCAGTACAAGCCGCTTCCTTCTGTTGAGCTGGCTCCATCTCGTTACCCGCTTCCTCCATTCCTCGGGGATCTCCGAGAGGACGTTTATCCTCGCCCTCACATCCTCACCGCGCTTTGAATCATGGGTCGAAGTGGTGATGAGTGCATTCGGCCAATACTTCTGGCGTTTGAGATTGTGCTCGTGGAACTCTTCCATGGAGGTGCCGAAATGGTCAGGGCTCCCGCCTACCTCGTTCAGCGAAATGAGACGGTTATAAATGTAGAACGCGGTATCCTCCAGTCCTTTTGCCATTACCGGCCCCGTCGTCTGCTGGAACCGCATGACGAAGTCGAGCCATTCCTTTCTCCCGTCATCATTTAACTCAGGAGGACAGTTGAGCAGAAGCACGTCCTGAAGGAAATCGAATATCGATTCGTTGATCGTGGGATTCATCGCTTTTGCGGTTGCCACGGCCCATTCTATGTGACGGCGGTCGCGCTCCGCGATGTTCCAGCTGTTCGTATACGTTCGATATACGGGAAAGAACGCAATTATCTCAACGATGACCTGGGTGAGGCTGTTGAGCGTAAAATCCCTCGTGTGCCGGTTCTTTTCTGAAATGCGGTTCAGGTAATGGCCAAGTGTGTTGATCTCGCTCGACATAGCCCGCTGCATGATCAGCTTCTTCTTCTCGTAGGCTACGTGCGTGTAGTCGGCCGTCAGGTGGGTAAACCTTTTGTAGATCCGATCAAAGGCTTTCTCGTTGCCCGTGTCGATAAAGATCCCGTTCACGAGATTCAGAAAGGTATAACCTGTCGTGCTGTAAATAGGCCATTCGTCAGGCATCGGCTCGTTCCGCATCAGGACCTTCTCACCGATAATGTAGAACGGCTTGGCGTCCGGCTCCGAGGAGACAAGCGCGTCGTACTGCCGCTCCAGTTCTTCGGCGACGGCCTTCTGCGTTGCGTTGTCTCCGTTCAGTTCGCCCGCCCGCTCATCCATCCCCATCCTGCTTTGTATATAACAATTCCTCTGAAGCCGGCGAAAATACCGGGAGGGATCGTAGAGACCGTCCGGATGGTCCACCCTGAGACCTGTAACCTTCCCTTCCCTGATCAGGGAAAACACCAACCTGTGTGTTTCGTCAAAGACCGCCGGGTCTTCCATGCGTATCGCCGCGAGGCTATTGATGTCGAAAAACCTCCGGTAGTTTATTTCCTCTGTCGCGACACGCCAGTATGAGAGCCGGTATGCCTGATCCTGGAGAAGTTGATCCAGGAGGTTGAAGCTTTTTGGCTCACCCTTGACGCCGTTAAATATACTCACATTTTCGCCGATGAAGCGTCTGACGTGAGGACTCGTCTGATAAAGGCCAAAAAGACGCCTTTTAGCAATCTCCTTTTCCCGGTTTCGCTCTGCCATCTTGTCAGGGTTGGTGTCCGTGTAACCCGGCAGGTGTGTTAATGCGGTGTTGATACTGAGAAGCTCAATGTACTGAGGGTCTTGCGGGGAAAGAAGGGCTTCGAGTTCCTTTATTCTGTGAGAAAGTATCCGTATATACGTATCCGGCATGATCGGGAATCTGGTTTCCCAGTATGAGACAAAGAAAGCGCCTTCATGGAAATGGAGCGTCAGTTCCTGATTCTCCAGGATCCGTCCGTACTGATCGCCCAATACGGGCACGAGCATCTTATTTTTCAGTTCCGATTTTACCGGGCTCCAGTTTATATCGAAGAAACGTGCATAGATCGAGCTTGGTCCGTTCTCAAGCACATCCATCCACCAGAGGTTCTCCGAGCTGGTAATGCACATATGGTTAGGCACAAGGTCAAATATCTGCCCCAGTCCGTGCTTTCTCTGCTCGGCCGCAAGGGACTCGTAGTCCTCCCGGCTCCCGATTTCGAAGTTGAGCTGGCCGAAATCGACAATGTCATAACCGTGCACGCTCCTGCGGCTCGCCTTTAAATAGGAAGAGGTGTAAAGGTCGGTGATGCCAAGATCCGCAAGGTATGCGACAATATCACGGGCCTTCAGGAAGGTGAAATCGTAATTTAATTGGAGCCTGTAGGTTGAAACCGGTATCCTTGATCGGTTCTCTAATCCTCTTGCCATAAGACTCTCTATGCCTCTGAAAGAAACAGTGCGAAGGCATATCCCCGCAAAGGTAATTCCGTCGCCATGCCTCCGAATCGCTCGGGCAGGGTCGGCCCGGGACCACCCCACTGGGCGTCCGTCGAATCCAGGACTTTCCTCCATTTGCCGTCAGGCAAAGGAATGCTTACCCGTTTCTCGGCATCGTCAAAATTCGCGATCAAGACGGCTGACCCGCCATCCCCCGGTCTGTACGCCACCACGACTTTGTCAGGCTCGGAACCGTACACCTGCATCCGCCCTTTATCTCCCGCAGAGAGGCATTTGACGCCTTTTCTCAATGCTATCAGCCTCTGAAAATAACTGCAAAGGGCCTTCCCTCTACCCCTGTACCTCTTCTCCCACTGTATTTTCGAAGACATGAACGTATCTACGCCGTATGGGTCCGGTGGCTCCTGCTCCCAAAGAAATTCTTTGAATTCCTCTTTTCTTCCTTTTCGCACAGCCTCAATGACGCCCTGGTCGGAATGATCGGCAAAATAGAGGAACGGCGCTTCTTCTCCATACTCTTCTCCCATAAAGAGGAGCGGCAGGTAGGGACATGTGAGAAGCACGCCGGCGGAGAGCTTCAGTGCCTCAAAAGACACCATGGAAGCAAGCCTCTCTCCCATCATTCGATTTCCCGTCTGATCGTGGTTCTGACAGAAGACAACCATCTTGTCCCCAGTGATGTTGTCCGCAGGGCTTCCATGGTTCCGCTTCCGGTAGTTCGAATACTTCCCCTGGTACACAAAACCGTCCTTTAAGGCAGTGACCATATCGGAAATCGTGCCGAAGTCCGCGTAGTAACCCTGTCTCTCTCCGGTGAGGATCGTGTGAAGGGCATGGTGAAAATCATCGGACCACTGAGCATCAAAACCGATCCCCCCTTCCTTGATCGGCGTCACGAGACGCACATCATTGAGGTCGCTCTCTGCGATCAGGTATCGCTTGTGTCCCCTATCGGACGAAAACCGGTCCACCCTCTCAACCAGTTCTCTCACGAAAGGCCTTGCGCTCTGGTCAAAAATGCCGTGCACCGCATCTACTCTCAATGCATCTATGTGATACTTCTCAAACCAGTGCAGGGCGTTCTCTATAAAGAAATTCCGAACGTCGTTGCTATGGGGACCGTCGAAATTGATCGCCATGCCCCACGGCGTCCGATATCTGTCCGTAAAATAAGGACCGAAATCAGACAGGTAGTTTCCCTCCGGACCCAGATGGTTGTAAACAACATCGAGAATCACCGACATGCCCCTTTTGTGGCATTCGCTTACCAGCCTCTTGAAGTCCTGAGGCGAGCCGTATGAATTCTGGACAGCAAAGAGATATGTCCCATCGTACCCCCAGCTCCTCCACCCCGGAAACTGGGCAACCGGCATTATCTCTATCGCGTTGATCCCGAGATCCAGAAGGTCGTCAAGCCGCTCAATGGCAGCAACAAAAGTGCCCTGGGGCGTAAAGGTGCCGACGTGCAGCTCGTACATCACCATTTCCCTGAGCGGAACTCCGGCCCAGGCATCGTCTTCCCAGCAGAACCCTCCGTGATCGACAACCTGGGACGGACGATGGACCCCATAGGGCTGAAAATGCGACGCCGGATCGGGCCGGTCGACAGTGTCGTTCAGCCGGAAGCAGTATGTGGCGCCGACCGGTACGTCCTCGCACATTACGCTCCAGTAGCCCAGATCGTCCCGGTTCATCTGATGGACCGCTTCATCCATTACGACGCTCACTTTATCTGCAAAGGGCGCCCATACCACGAACAAGCACCGCCCCCCTTCCTGGTATTGCGATCCGACCCTCACTACCTCCTCCTGCCACAACCGGTTGTCCCGCTGCCTTACGAAGGAATCAAACCCTAGAAGGGATCATCGAGATGGAGAGATTGACAGTCAGCGGAGTGGCATACGGACTCTGCCATCTGAACAATGACATCTTTATAAGCAAAAGGCATACCACAAATCAGTAATCGGCCGCTGACCGGAATCCCGACCGATCTTTAATTTCCACAAAACGGCCTGCCTGTCTCAGATTACGAAACAGAGTCTTGAGAAACGAGATTTTGTCTATAATTACAAGACAGGACGTAAGGCCGGTTCGGAAGCCGGCTACCGTCAACCACCTGTATAGTTATACATGCAGTATGTTCTGTCTGTTATTCTCGAGAAAGTACCACACGGAAAGATAATCTCTCATCTGTCTTGTGATGAGAAAGTTATTCCTCACGTATTCTCTGGCTGCGGCTCCTATCTGCCGCCCCATACCCGGGTCATTCAATAACTGGCGTATACGGAACGCCGCGCCTTCATTTGAATGGACCAGAAAGCCCGTAACACCGTGGATTATTTGCAGCGGTATTCCTCCAGCCGCGCCCCCTACCACAGGTTTCCCCTTCCACATTGCCTCCGAGACCGTCAGGCCGAACCCTTCCCTCATTGATTTCTGCAGGATTACGTCCGCGACCCTCTGGAGGGCGTTGATATCTTTGTCGCTGAAGGGAGGTAACAGCAGGATACGGATATCGGGATCTCCGGTCGCGTACTCCCTCACCTCATTCAGGACCTCCTCTCCCTCCGGATCGTCGGTGGCCGGGCTTCCTGCGAGAATGAGAACGCAATCGTTATATCTCTTTACCATGCGGTAAGCAGCTATCACACCTGTGGGGTCCTTGAACCTGTCGAAACGGCTTACCTGGAGCAGTATGGGACGGCCTGTCTCTATACCGAATTTCCTCAGGGTCTCCTCGATCTCAGCCTGGCTGAGCTCCCTGTTCTTCTCGCTTATCGGGTCAATGGAAGGAGGAATGATGAACTCGTCTATTCCCAGTGCTTTTGCAAACCTTGATATGGAAAAGATAGCGCTTTCATACTTGCGCGTGTAGAAACTGAGGAAATCGAAGATCACTTTGTTGGGTTCGGAGACATCGATATGGCAGCGCCACATCCAGTGCCCCCCTTTCCTGAACTCGATGAGCGGAGCAGGTTGGGGATCGTGTATGAGCACCGCATCTCCCTGGAGGTCGAGCGCTTCGGCGTTTCCCCTGTTCACCTCGAAATAGTGCTCCCACATCCCTTCGGTAATATCCTCTCTGTTGCCTTGCAGCGCATTATGGATCTTCTTCGTTATCTCAAAGAAATAGAGATCTCCCTTTATTACTTCCCATCTTGCGTCAATACCCATGCCTGCCAAAAGCGGTATCATTCTCTGGAGAATTTCTGCAACGCCTCCCCCTTCCCTGGTCGAGTTAACGTGGAGAAACGTTTTGCCCGCTAACTTGTCGCAAAGCCTCCGTATCAGCAGCAAGTCACCTTTTGGAGCAATGCCCGTATAGCGAGAGATCATGCTATGCTCTCCTCCATATCGTACTTCAGTTCCTGCTCGACCAGGGCAACGATAATCTGCCTTATCCCTTCCATGGTGTGCATGAACGGGTCGATTGCCCTGACCCTTTGCGCAAGTTCCTTCTTCCCGAGACCTTCCTCGAACCACCGTGAGAAATCGTCTATTTCAGAGCTCATTCTGCTCCTTGCTTCATAAAAATGGAAATATATGCACCCCGGGTCGACATATTTCAGCGCCATCAGGAATTCGGCCAGATTACGGGCGCGGACTCCCTCCAGAAAGACGAGGGCCACCGATTCATTAAAGAAGAATTCGTCACCGGGCACAGCCTCCCTGGGCTCCGGAAAGTTCCTCAAATACTGGTCGATAACGCGCAGAAGTTCTTCCCTTACCTCGCTTATGGACCTGAAGCTGTAAGGGTCAATGTTCGACAGGTGCTCCGCAAGGGTGGTCGCTTCAAGGCTCTGTCCCGCCCATTGAGCAAAATCATTCGTGTATTCGAGGACATGGCCTTTGAGGAAATACTCGTAGGTGTGATGGAAGATCGATCTTTCACTTGTCACGGCGATGAAATCGCGCAGCTCGCGCAGGTTCCCGGCCTTTACGCCCGTGGATTTCCTGATGCTGATCGCTTGCTGGAAATCAAACGGAGGTACCTGTCCCTCCATCATCGGGAGCCTCCTTCATATAGATGGTTCTTGCAGGAAAAGGAACTTCAATCCCTTCCTCCTTGAATCTTTTGATGATGCGCCTCCGCACTTCATTCTGGACACCGTACTGGTCGACGAATTTCTTTACTGTAAAGCCGATGGAAAAATCGATCCAGCTCTCCCCGGGGGTGAAGCTTACCACCGGCTCTTGGTCCCGGACCAGACCGGGCAACTCTTCCACAGCCTTTTTCGCCTCGTCTGTCAAGATCTTTTCTACTCTATCGAAGTCCGCGCTGTAGCCGACCCGGAAAGGAACGCTTATCCCGACGTCCGCCTTCGGCAAAGAATAGTTGACAACCACGCTCTGCGCAAGCTTCTTGTTCGGTATCATCACCATGCTGCTGGAAAGGGTCCTTACTCTCGTGGTCCTCCACGTGATGTCATCCACATATCCTTCCTGGCCCGACTCGAGTTTGATGAAATCGCCCACCCGTATCGACTTCTCGATCAGGATATGGAAGCCGGCAAAAAGATTGGCAAGTGTATCCTGCAGGGCAAGCGCAACCGCGAGGCCGCCCACGCCAAGGGCAGTGAGGAGTGGGGCTATGGAAATACCGAGGAGGCCCAATATAACCAGTATCCCTATAACCACGATCGAGCCCCTCAGTACCGCGCTTACCAGCGCGGTTGTCGGGATGGGAATATCGAGCCTTTGAACCTGTGCCCCAAAAGCGGCCCCCACGATGTGTGAAGCCACAATGCTCATGGAGAGCACGAGGATAACATGGATTGCCTTGTTGAAATAGAAGGCGTACCTCGCGGGCACTTCTGAAACGGCTACGCCTATATATATGCCGGCCGCTATACACCAGTAAAGAGACGGGGTACCGACAGGCTCCCACACTACCCGGAGGGTCCGTTCCCTGCCTTCTTTCCTGTCAGCCCACGCCTTAAGAGATCTTAACGCCAGGCTTCTCAAAAATACCAGGGCCAAGCACGATGCTGCCGATACACTCAAAGGAATGGCTACGGCACGCACCCCGCTACTCATAAGCACCCTCGACATCCCGGAAAATGTCAACCACCGAGATAAATACCGCAAGTACGAGGGGCCCCATAACCAACCCCAGAAGGCCGAAGACTTCGATCCCGCCGAGGACACTCAGGAATATCACGAGAAGGGGCATTCTGAGCCGGCCCCGCATGATTATCGGCCTGAGAACATTGTCAACCATGCTTATCCCCAGCACTCCGACCAGGGTCAAAATTACCGCCTTCGCTATAAACCCCTTTATCAGAAAAAGGAGCACCGCAGGCACCCAAACGATTGAAGAGCCGACAACGGGTATGAAAGAGGAGATAGAGATGGCGAGTCCCCAGAGAATGGGGGAGTGGACGCCCAAAAGGGCAAACGCCGTCGCGCCGATAAAGCCCTGGCAGACTGCAACCACAAGACCGCCGTATATGGTCGAAATTACGATATCTTTCACCTGTCTCACGAGACGGTCCTTGTGTTTCGTTGAAAAAGGCATGTATTCACTTGTCCTTCCCAGGAACTGGGCACCGTCCCGCAGGAAAAAGAAAAGGGCGAAGCTCATGAGGGCGAAGTGAACGGCAGCACCCGCAGCGTCCCCAATGCGGGCTGGCAGATACTCAAGCAGTTTCTTGCCTGCAGCCGAGAGGCTTTTTACTATCGATGCCTGGAGCTGGATCTGACTCATATCGAAAAATGAGAGTATGCGCTTGACAATAGGGGCGATGGCCGGATGGTTGAGCAGCGCTGTCGCCCCTTTCACATCCACTATCTCTATCGATACATTGCTTATTTCACTTGTAAGGAGATAGGCAAAATAGGAGAAAGGCCCGATAATGAGCAAACAGACGGTAATGACGGTAATCGCTGCAGCAAGCGAATTCCACTTCACGTATTTGAGGATGAACTTATACACGGGAAAAAACACAATCGAAAATACGACCGCCCACCCGACAGGGGTCAGGAAAGGCCTCAGTATCAGGTAGCTCAAGTAGCCGAGGATGAGCACAAGAGCCAGCATCGTAAAAAAGTAAAACTTCTTCTCGTTCGCGCTTGGCATAGGTAAAATAAAAAGCGGGCACAAGGAAATATAATACCCGCTGTGTCCTCCTACAACATATCCTATCCCTTTGAACAGATCAACAGTGGAATTGGAGTGTCCGATTGCAGAAGTGAACGCGATTATGCGAAGCGTGCCCCTGAATGTCTGAATCCGGGGAGGCGAGGAAGCGGTAAAGCAAGAGAACCTTTCTGTTTTCTGTGTATTCGCTTCCTCGCCTCCACTTTTAGAGGTGCTCGATATCGTCCTCTCTCTCACGCTTTGCCGTCTTCCGCTCCAGAAAATCCCGCACGAATTGCTGTGCCCCGAGGCCAAAGGCGATGGCAAGGGCGAGGACGACGCCCCCGAACATAATGGCAAAAGCGATGAGGACCGCCAGCTTCCCGATATCGAGCTGTTCAAGAGACATCGTTATTGAAAACATGAATACGCCGAGTCTCACAAGCCGGGCCACAAGACCCGCTTGCTGCACCCCGGTGTTCACAAGGGCTATGAGTGCGGCCCGTGCGAAGAAATTACTGAGAACGTAGCCCACAAAGAGTATCAGGAATGCAATGAGAACATTTGGAAGATAAAGGAAAAGGCGGGCCAGCAGGGTCTCGATCGGCGGAATATGGAGGGCGTTGAGGGAGATGATCACAAAGATCAGGATGGCGAGCCAGTATACTATCTTAGACAGTTCAACCGACAGAGGCTGCTTAATGCCTCCCCGGTTGAGCACCTCGCGCATGCCCGCGCGGTCCCAGAACCTGTCGACGTTTATCGCGGTGAAAAACCGGAGGGATAGCACTCTCAGGATCTTTGACACCATAATCCCGACGACAAAGACAATAAGTGCCACCAGCAGATTGGGCAGGAACTCGAGCAACCTCTGATAGAATACCTCCAGCATTTCCATCATCCCTCCTTCCAGCACGCGCATGCGTACACCTCCTTCGGCCGATTCTCAGGATTTCTAACCACTCCGTCTCAGCCTCTCATCTCCTTATCTTCTCAGTTTCCTCTCTTCGGCCCCTGTCCTCATTCCAGTAAGCCAGGAGAAAATCCTTCTTTTCCTCAAAGGTCCGGCAAAGACTCTCGATCTTCTCTTCCACTTCCGCCATGCTGCTCTCCCTGGTCTCGATAATGAAGGAAGCCGTCCTGCCCATGTACAGGGGTGTGAGTGATTTGAGCAGGTGTTCCCTGTTGAGCATCTCCTTATGGGCTGCCACCGCAAAGCAGTAAATGATCTCAGCCCAGATTTCGTCGGGCAACGAAAATTTGTCTTCATCCGCCCCGATAAGCGCTTTCAGATATCGGCCAACCTCACGGCTGATGAGGCTTTCCCACAACCCTGCCAGTTCTCTCGCTCCGAGCTTGAACTTCTCAATCATGCCATGCACATTGACTCTCACCGGCTCGAGACCGACATCGTAGGGAAAGCCGAACGTGGCTATTTTCTCCGATCCCTTTACCGATTGCCACACCATCCGGTATGTTTCCATCAGATCGAAGGTAGCGCCCACCACCTGGGACAGCATGGAACTGAGGTCGGTCCCAGGGTCTTTAGGGTCGTGGATCTTGGCCCCCAGAAAAGACTGGCACGTCTTGAACCCGTTGGCCACAGCCGAGGTGGTCATCCATATGTCAATGCCGTACCGTGCCACGTCCGTTTCCCAGACTTCTTTCGAGAGATAGAACTTCGTCATCCTTCCCGAAAAACCGAAATCGCCTCCTATCGGCTGCCGCACCTGCTTGCCGTAGAGCGCCCTTGTCAGGGGATAAATGATGTTGTTCGTTATTGTCCCGTCATACTTGTGCCTTTGATACAGCGGGGCGACGTAATCAAAATCACTGAGCGCCGGTTTAAGGAGAAGCTCGACCCATTCGGGCGTAACGCTCCTCACATCAGCGTCGACAACCGCACAGGCTTCCGCTCCGAGCGAGTTCGCAACCTCGAATACGGTCCTGAAGGCGCTCCCTTTGCCAGGGATTCCATAGTATGGCGTGGCTATTTTATAAAAGGATTCAAGCCGGCTTGATACAAGAAGTGTTGCGAAATCCTTTATGGTGGTTGCATTTACCACATCCATCGTCCCGTCCGTCGAGCCTCCGTCGGAATTGACGATCACCGACGTCAAATGGGGAAAATACTTGGCCAGACCTGCCTGGACGGCTTTTACCACATGGCCGATGGTCTTTGCGTTGTTGTAACTCGGTATGCCGACCACGATATCGGCGTGGCCTATTTCTTCGATCTTGTTTTGGACCTCTTTCCTCAGGATCATTGTTTTCATTGAGGAGGGGAGCAAGAACCTGGTTCGTACGGACGGCTATTTATTGTCCTCCTCAACTGCGCTCCTTATCTCGTTGAGTATATCCGGAATGGCTGCGGTCACCCTGTCCCAGCTTTCGATGAGCGGCGTCCCTACGGGGTCTCCCATGATTATATCCGACGCCTCTTTTATTGCCGTCATAAATGTCTCGACCGCCAGGGTTTCCTCGTGCCGGTCATACTCAAGGCGGTTTACCGCCGCATCATCTTCATACCACTTCACCATATCCTGTGCTGTTCTCACATAAGTGGCAATGAGTGTTTCAAAGAAGCGGTTGGGAAAGACAATGCCCTCTGACTTGAAAGTCCGAAGCAGGGATTGGCAGATATCGACTGCCATTTTATGAAGGCCTTTCGTCCTGTCTCTCGGGGATAGTTCCTGGTGCTTGTGGTCATAGCCCTCCGAGATATCCACCTGGCATATGCGTCTCAATGCGGTATTCCGGTAGACTTCAGAGAGGACTCCCACCTCCAGCCCCCAGTCGCCGGGTATTCTGTTTATGCGGGCAAGGGTGGCATCCATGGAGAACTCGCCTGAAAGGGCATAGCGAAAGCTGTCGAAAAAGGTGAGAAGAGGAAGAGGCCCGAGGATCTTTTGCAGGCTCCGGATCAACGGCACCACAAGGAGACGCGTTACCCGGCCGTGCATCTTGTTTGTCACCCGGGCATAGTACCCCTTACAGAAATCGTAGTCGAGGTTAGGGTTAGCCACCGGATAGCACAGCCGCGCGAGCATGCTTCTGTCATAACCCACGATGTCGCAGTCATGAAGGGCAATAGCGTGCACGCCCTGACCGGACAGGATGTAGCCAAAGGCCATCCAGACCGACCTTCCTTTCCCCACCTCTCCACCGTAGAGTTCCCGCGATTCAATCGTCCTGTAGATCTCCGACATTGCCGGGCTGTTATTCCAGATGATTCTTGTCTCTTGAGGGAGGACGGAAAAAAAGTCCTTTGCGTGCTTGAACTCGTTCTTGCTGGCCGGTCCAAGCGTCACCACAATCTGCCGGATGTACTTTACCTCCTTAAGCTCCGAGACGATCCTTCTTAGCGCCTCTCCTTTCAATTCAGAGTAGAGAGACGGCAGGACAAGCGCGATAGGCCGCTCGCTCGTGTACGCTTCCAGCTGAGTTTCGATTGACTCGAGGAGAGGTTTGCCCATTCTGTGAAATGTGGCAATCACCCCCATCTGATAGAAATCGCCCACGCCTTACCCCGCCGGGAACTATCGATTACACGTGACCAAATGAAATGAACGAGCGCTATAAATAGTATAAGAAGGCTGAGTCCCCGGATCAACGACAACTTGCAAATACTCGTTCCATGACTTAACTTATGCCCGTGAGTTACGTTGTCTTCACGGACCTTGACGGAACACTCCTTGATGATGCGTACTCTTTTGCCCCCGCCCTTCAGTCCCTGAGCCAAATCAGGGAGGCCTCAATTCCCCTCGTGATCTGCTCAAGCAAGACCAGGAAAGAAATCGAATACTACAGGGGAAAGCTGGAGAACCATGATCCTTTCGTCTCGGAAAACGGCGGAGGTGTTTTCGTGCCGACCGGTTACTTCGGATTTCGGGTTGTGGATTTTGAATTTGCGGAGGAGCCCGGAGCGGATGTCGTTCATCAGACCGTGTTCGGGGCGGATGTGGAATACGAGGCTATCTGTCTCGGCGTCCCTTACCCCAAGCTGAGGGATGCCTTGGCCACCTTGCGCAGGAACGGCTGCCGCGTGAGGGGCTTCGGCGACATGTCGGTCCAGGAAATTGCCGGAGAAACGGGGCTTCCCCTTGATCAGGCCCGGATGGCGAAGGAACGTGATTTCGACGAGCCCTTCCTGATTGAAGGCAGCAAGAACGAACGGGAGCAAATCTTTCGCGCCGTCAGGGAAATGGGCCTGCAGGTGAGCCGGGGCCGTCGTTTCTATCACCTTACAGGCAGCAACGATAAAGGCAGGGCAGTGAAGATTCTGTCCGACCTGTTCAGGGCGACCGCCGGGAACCCCATCGTCACGATCGGCCTGGGCGGAGACCCCAATGACCTTTCCATGCTTCAGACCGTAGACCATGCCATTATGGTGCAGAAACCCGACAGCGGTTACGACCCGGCGCTTCTGAGCCAGGGCGGCTTCATCAAAGCCGACGGACCCGGACCTGTGGGATGGAACAAAGCGATTCTCGGACTGTTGCGGGGAGAAATGTAGGAGGACACGCCTTATTCAGAGGGTGTGTCTCCCGTACCGCTCGTGATCCCCCTCACCATCTCGATCTTCCTGCAAAAGAGCAGGTATCCGGTATGTCCGATCATACGGTCTTCCGGCCGTACACGGGCAGCCACCGTCTTATACATGCGGAACAGGATCTCCATGACCTCCACATCGCCAAAACCCTGTCGAAGGGCGGGAAGCGTGTCCGACACCTGGTTTGCCGTGGGGACAATGAAGCCCGCAACTGCGCCCCCCTTCAGCAAGCTCCATACCTTCTCGGTAAAGAGCCACGGTTCCCGCACGTCTATGAAGGCTGCGTCGAACCGGCTACCGCCGGATGGATCCGCTTCGGAAGGGTTGAACTCGAGCACATCCACGTTATGCAGCTCTATGTTTGGTGATTCCCGGTATTTTTCTATGTTCTTTCGTGCGTTCTTATGATGTCGCTCCTCTTTCTCGATGGAAACGACCGACCCGTCGGGGCCTACCACACGGGAGAGAAGAAGTGTGAGGGCGCCGCTTCCCGTGCCGACCTCAAGTACCCTGGAGCCGCATCCGATGTTCAGCTTCGAGCAGATGAAGAAGGCGTCTTTGGGGAAAATGATCTGTGTCTCGCGCCTCACCCCATACATGATAATGTTCTCGATAGTGGGCTGAAAGACCTCGTATTCGCCGAATCTGGTTCCCCAGGGACAGCCCGCAACGGATTCAAAGGGCAGGATCCCGCCCTTCCCGTGAAACGACTTCCCTTTCTCGAGTCTTTTGAGATACTTCTTGTCCCTGTAGACTACTACGACGAAGTCGTTCTCCTGCATTACGTCCATCTTTAACCCCTGTGCCCTCTATTTCCGTCTTTTGCGAATAAAAGAAGTCTTAATCTATTACAGACCCCTGTTTTTGTCAAAGCCTTAAAGCCCCGAGAAATGCGCCGTCCTTGCGGGCGGCCTTCCTTGGCCCCTTGAACTCGTTTCACTTATCGGTTTTAATTATACCTGTGATGAAGGAAAAAGAGTCTATTTACCAGGTTTTCGGGACTCTCCAGGAGTTTATCAAGGACCACAGGATTCGTTTGACCGAAGAGAGGCGCCGGATCCCGCAGGAGAAGCATCCCAGGCAAGAGCAGAGCCAGCAGGACGACGGCGAAGCCTTCCTGGAAGCGATGAAAGATGTAAAGAAGGTCAACAGGAGCAACGAACGCATGCGGGAAATGCCGAAGGATGCCAAAGGTCTCGCGCTTCCGGAAAAAGAGAGCGACCGGACAACCATGGACGAAATACTGAAGGAGACTTACACCTTCAACGTTATCAACCTCCCCGAATACATGGAGGGGTATGTGGACGACGTTAATCCCCTCATAATGGAAAAACTGCGCAGGGGGGAGTTCTCCGTTCAAAAGGTCCTCGATCTTCACGGCCTTTCTGCCAGGGACGCGTACGATGCGTTTCACGAGTTCGCCGGGCAGGCGGTCCAGACAGGACTGCGATGCGTCAAAATCATTCACGGGAGAGGTCTGAAATCGAAAGATGGTCCGGTGCTGAAGGAAAAATTGAAGGGATGGATCGTGCGCGCCATGCACAGAAAATGGGTCGTTGCCTTCGCAAGTTCAAAAATGAGGGACGGGGGTCCGGGAGCAACCATCATTCTGCTCAGATCAAGGGCGCAAAAGAAACGGCTCCATATCATAGGATAAAGGCGGTTGAGTGGGGAGCAAACAGTTGAGTGGGGACAGACAGTGAAAAGGTTTAGGCCTTGCCTTACTCAGCTCGCCCAACTGCTTTTAACCGGTTCTTACACACCCAGTTTTGTCTTTCAAATGTGAAGCTCATCTGCTATAAGAGAGGATCAGGAGGAAACATGAAAAGAGTCGGCATAATGGGTCTGGGAAACATGGGGGAAGCCATACTTCGTGCCTTGGTTGGCGCAGGTCTCGATAAAGGCGGGATCCTCTCCTTTGAAATAAAGCCTGCAAGAATAAAGGCCATCAAGGAATCATACGGCGTCGAGATCGTAAAAGACGCGAAAGAACTGGTCGCCCGAACCGATTACCTCGTAGTGGCGGTCAAACCCCAGGATGCAAAAGCGGCCTTAGCTGCAATAGGTCCGTCCATGACCGATTCAAAGATCCTCATCTCCATAATGGCAGGGACGACGACATCGACCATTATATCGATGATCGAGAAACCCGCCAAAGTAGTTAGGATCATGCCCAATATCTGCATATCCATCGGGGAGGGAGCACTGGGCATAGCCGCAAACTATCTCCTGTCAAAAGACGAGCTGGATTCCGTAGAGGCGTTTCTCAAACCGCTCGGACGCATCGTCGAGGTCACCGAAGAGCAGATGGACGCGGTAACGGCCCTTGTGGGCAGCGGCCCTGCCTTCTTCCTGTCCTTTCTCGAGGCCATGATAGACGGCGGCGTCCGGATGGGATTGCCGCGGGACAAAGCGCGGGATCTGGCGATACAGACAATCAAAGGCACTATCCTGATGCTGGACAAGGAGAAAATGCATCCGGCCCTTATGAAAGAAATGATCACTTCCCCGGGCGGCACGACCATTGCCGGACTCGTCGTGCTCGATGAAAGGGGCGTCAAAGGAAACGTGGTCCGCGCCCTGGAAGCAGCCCAAAACCGCTCCAGAGAGTTATCCAAGTGATGCATAACGAATATTACAGCAGGCGACAGCAGATGGTTCAGACCCTCATCGACCGGGGCATACGAGACCCCGGGGTGTTGGAGGCATTTCGGAAGGTGCCGCGCCACCTCTTTCTGGACGAAGCCCTTTGGCCGCAGGCTTACAGCGACCATCCCATACCGATCGGCGAGAAGCAGACAATTTCGCAGCCTTACATCGTGGCGCTCATGACCGAAGCTCTTCAACTGACCGGGACCGAGAAGGTCCTTGAAGTGGGAACAGGCTCCGGGTACCAGGCTGCCATACTGGGCGAGCTGGCGGACCAGGTTTTTAGCATCGAACGGATCCCCGGTCTGGCAAAGAGGGCGCGCAAGGTGCTGGACAGGCTGAAATATACCAACATAGTAATCCGTATCGGGGACGGGACCGAGGGGTGGCGCGATGAACAGCCTTTCGACGCGGTCATCGTCACCGCTGCCGCGCCCGATGCACCCGACCCCCTCCTGAAACAGCTCAAGATCGGCGGCAGGCTGATCATGCCCATCGGGGACGAGAACATACAGGACCTCATGCTGTACGTGAAAGAGGGTGAGGACCGGTACCGCGAGGAAGATCTCGGGGGATGCCGGTTCGTCAAGCTCGTAGGCGAGTACGGCTGGACAGCATAGGTCTCACCATGAATCGCTCCGCAAGTCCCCAGAACAGAACATCAATCGACTATCTCATAAGAAAAGGTTCCATAATTACCATCATTACCCTGGTAAGCAGACCGCTGGGCTACATCAGGGAGGCGATCCAGGCCTATCTCTTCGGCGCCACCTTGCTGGTCGATGCCTTCGTCATCGCCTTCAACTTCCCCGAGATGATACAGACCCTTTTCTTTTCCGGCGCCACGAGCGCATTCCTTGTCCCCGTTTGCTCAAGGTATTTGAAGGAAAAAGAGGAATTTTCCCGCATTTATGCCACTTTCATCAACCTTTCGATCATCGTCACGGTCGCAGTCTCACTCGTATTCTTCCTCCTCAGTTCCGATATCATGAAGTTGATAGCTCCGGGATTTCAGGCCGACGGCCGCGAGACAGCGAGGATCCTCTTTCTCATCATGATCCCCGTGATCGGCCTTCATGCCGTCCTGTCGGTTATGAAGGCCTTTCTCAATGCACGGGAACATTTCGCCGCGCCGGAACTGTCCGGCATTCTCTGGAATATCCTGTTTATCCTCTTCGCTCTCGCGCTGAGCGGCAAGATCGGCATCTACAGCCTTGCGGTCGGCGTCAGCGTGGGTTCTCTCGCTCAGGTTCTGTTTCAAATCCCTTATTTGCGGAATCACGGCATACGGTACAGTCTTTCCTTATCCATACACCACCCGGCCATGGGCGAGGCAAAGAGGCTCTTTACCGGCGCCCTGATCGCCACTTCCATTGTGCCTATAAACAGCTTTGTCGGACGGATCATCGCCTCCTACCTGCCGTCGGGTGAAGTAGCGTCCCTGTCCTACGCATTCCGTATCTTCATATTACCTTTCAGTCTCTTTGCGGTCCCTGTGTACACCGTTCTTTTCTCGAAGATATCCGGGCTTTACCACGACAAGGACTGGAAAGGCATCAGGGAGCACATTGACAGTTCCCTGGTCCTTTTGTGCGTGACGCTCATCCCTGCGACGATCTTTCTCTGTTGTATGGGGGACACCTTTGTAAAGCTCCTTTACCAGAGAGGCGCTTTTTCGGCTCACGATACTTTCATCACGTACAAGGCGCTCTTCGGCTACAGCGTAGGTCTCATCTTTTACGCCCTGTCCATCTCCTTCGTCAGAATATTCAATGCCTTTCATGACGTCAAAACCCCTGCCCTCATCGGCATCACGTCCATAATCCTCAACGTGCTCCTCGCTTATCTATTGATGATGCCCCTCAAGAATCTCGGCATCTCGCTGGCCACGTCGATCGTTTCTTTTTACAACTTCGCCCTCCTTTTTCTTGTGTTCAAAAAACGGAGCGGTTACAGGATGGGCAGGACAACAAGAAGAGATATCATCAAATCACTCCTCGCTGGCATTCTTGCGGCCCTCCTCATGATCGGGATCAGGAAAGTTTCCGGCGCCCATTCCTATCCGGCCTTCGCGGCCGGTTTCGCGGCTGCTGCAGGCGTCTACGGGGTCCTCTTCAAGAACTACTACCTGGGTTACCTGAGACGTAGAAGAGGCGGCCAAAACCAAGGCCGCGAATAGCAAGACAACAAATTGGCGAATCGGAAAGAAGCGCTGATGATGGCAAATGAGCGATCGGATGCACATATTCTCTATGAGATAATTCCGAAAGGAACAGCGAATACCGTGCGTTCAATATGGTCAGGGGCAATCAGTTTCGGCTTGATCCACATACCGGTGAAGCTTTACACCGCAGTGCAGGAGAGCGCCATCGACCTGGACATGCTCCGGCGTCAGGACCTCTGTCCCATCCGGTATGCCCGCGTATGCCGCGACACCGGAGAGGAAGTGCCTTTCGAGGACATTGTAAAAGGCTACGAGTACCGGAAAGGGGACTACGTGGTCCTTGAAGACGAGGATTTCAAGCGTGCGAACGTCCGCAAAACCCAGACAATCGATATTGTCGAGTTTGTTGACGAGAAAGAGATCGATCCGAAGCTTCTCGAAAGGCCATATTACCTGGAACCGACAAAACAGGCGAGGAAAGCCTATGCCCTTCTTCGTGAAGCTTTGAAGAAAACAGGGAAAGTGGGCGTCGGCACATTCGTCCTTAGAAACAGGGAACATGTGGTGACGGTAAAACCCGAAGAGGATCTGATCGTGCTTGAGCAGATGCGCTTTGCGGACGAGGTCAGAAAACCCGCCGGGCTGGACCTGCCGGCAAAGGATGAGGCAAGCGAACGGGAGCTGGATGTTGCGATAAAGCTCATTGATCAGTTGACGGAGCCTTTCAAGCCCGAACAGTTTCACGACACTTACAGG
>MVRP01000054.1 GCA_002067405.1 Syntrophorhabdaceae bacterium PtaU1.Bin034
GGAAGGAGGCTTCCGAGAGGCCCCGGCGGTAGGCGAGGGCACGGGAGAGGGTGGAGCGGGCGGGGTGGGGGAGTGCGGGACTGTAAACATTCTCTGTCATGATTCACCTGGTTCTATCCTTATTGCCATGCTTCCTGGCTGCCTGTCGGAAATATAATGTCTAATTATGTGATCCGGCTTTAAGTCACTCACTATATCGTGCCTTGATTAAGCCTTTATGAAGCCAATGTTAAGATTCGGTTAATTGTTAAGAAAGGCTTAAAAAGAGAACGCAGAATATTGCACGACAGCGGTTCGAACGGTACAAGATGGCTGGACGCTGCCCTTTTTGACCTCTTCGATCAACAGGGCCCGCATTACGTTTCCCTCCCGCCATCCGCCCCTGAAGCAAGAGGTTTTATCAGCACCTTGTCGATCCGGTGTCCATCCATGTCGACCACCTCAAACCGCCATCCGCCCCATTCGAAAAAAGAACCCGCAGAGGGAATACGACCGAAATGGAACAGCATGAAACCTCCGACCGTATGGTAACGGTCGTTTTCCTCCTCCGCAATTATGTCGACCCCGAAGATGTCCTTAAACTTCTCGACCGGAAGAAGGGCATCCAGGAGCCACGAGCCGTCATCGCGCTTAACGGCATCGGGGTCCGTGTCGACATCGACAGAGGGTAAGTCACCCATCGTAGCCTCCAGGATGTCATGGAGTGTGATAATACCTTGTATGCTCCCATACTCGTCAACAACAAGGGCCACGTGAGTACGGGAGTGTTTGAAACCCTCAAGCACGGTAAGCGCCGGCAGGCCTTCCGGAATAAAAAGAGGCGGGGCGAGAAGAGATACGAGATCTATCGGCTCGCCGGTAACCACCCTGTTCCAGAGTCCTTTTATGGAAACGATCCCGAGTATGTTATCCGGATCGTGCCGGTAAACCGGGAACTGGGAATGTCCGCTTGATGCCATCTTCTGCCAGTTCTCCTCCTGGTTGGCATCGATGTCGATGGCAACCAGGTCCGGCCGGGGCGTCATCAGGTCATTAACCTTTCGATCTCCCAGATGCAAAACACGGTTCACCATGTCCTGTTCGTTCTTGTCGAACACGCCCGCTTCCGTGCACTCGCTGATGATGATTTTCACCTCGTCTTCCGTGATCCCGTTTTCCGGTTGGTGGCGAATCCCCAGGACTCGAAGGGCCGCATTGGTGGAGAGGCTCAGAAGACCGATTACAGGGGCCGCAACCGTGGAAAGGAGACGCATGGGCGCAGCCGCAAATGCCGCTATGCGTTCAGCCCGGCTCAGCGCCATGCGTTTGGGCACGAGTTCTCCGATGACGAGTGAGAGATAGGTAATGCCGACGACGACTATGCCTATGCCGAGATGCGAGCTGTAAGGGGCAAGAGGAGGGATTCCCTTGAGCCAGGCGGAAAGCTTTTCTGCAATGGTCGCTCCGCCGAAAACACCTGCCAATATGCCGACGAGCGTGATGCCCACCTGGATGGTGGAAAGAAATTTGTTCGGCTCTTTGAGGATATGCAGCGCTTCTTTGGCGCCGCTATCGCCGTTTTCTGCGAGTTCCTGAAGCCGGGTCTTCCTGGCCGACACCATGGCCATCTCCGCCATGGCAAAGACGCCGTTAACCACGACGAGGGCGATAATAATGATTATCTCGGTAAATAATGGGCCAGAATCATCCGACATTTCTGAACGGAGGTTAGTTTACCACACATCGGTAATTCGTTCCAGCCGGGTTTGGCGGTGTGCCGGTTCATTTGTGCGGTCCGGGTTTATCCGGAGGCGGCAATTGATCCGGTGCATCGGCCCGCTCCGTAAGTGTCTTTTATTGGTGGACTTCTTTACAGCCCTTTCGCCGTTCTTCTTTACGGCCGGCCCTTTTCACGAAAACGTGAACCCGCCAAGGGATTCAGACGCCAAAATCCCGGTAATGACAGGTCGCTCACAATCGGGCTTTGCTGCAGAGAACCGCTGATAATCACAGGTGAATTCCACAAAAAACCTCGCGTAATCGAGAGCCTCTTTCAGGCCCATCGCCCAAAACCCGGCGTTAAGCGGTGGAAGCAATCCGTTCCCACCATTAAAAAGGTATTCAGGAAACTCGGACCTTCCGCTGAAGCAGCAGCCGAAGGGATGAGGCGGGAAGTTTTGCCGGACAGTAAAACTGTCACGGGAATCCTCATTTGAGGTCGGTTGCGCGTCAAGACCGATGGTCACGGCTTTGGCTATCGGACGTGAACCGTCCTCGCGCCAGCCGGCCAGAATGAACTCTATTTCGAATCGTACAGGCCGGCCGTCACCTCTCCGGTCGGCGGCACGGTTCTTCAACTCGGTTTTGATGCCTTCGATCAGGTAATCCAATACCGTTTCATATATATTGTTGCCCGTGTATTTCGATTCGAGTGATTTTAAGACCATATAAAGCGAGGTATCGTTCAGCTCAGCCGAATTGGCGAATGCCAGGACGAACGTGCTGTTTGCCATCCGGACGGGGAACATGCGTTTCTGGTCCCCCGGCTGGTCGACGGCAAAGGGAATACCTGCGGGCCTGAATCGGTCCGGTCCTTCTAACGGCCCAATGGCCTCGTTCGCGGACATATACGTATCAACCGCAAGGGCAACGCCTTCCGGGACTGCAACGGCAACTGCGATGGGCATTTCTCTCCTCCTTTGTAGACAACTGTTTCTGGAGCGACGCCATGTCCTTGAGCCAATCAGCAACTGCAAACGTCATTCACGGTGTCCTATTTGCCTGTTCGGACCACGAGCCCAAACAGACGTTTGGCTCTTTGGAATAGCTTGGGACAGACGAAGCGGCTATGCGGGCGGGCCTCGGTAACATATCCCCGAGGTGAGGATTCCGAGCCCAACGCCTTGCATCACTTCAGCGAGGTTGAGGTAGAGCACCTGAAGATCAAGCTGAGGGGCAAAAGTTGCCTGACTGACCGCGGAACATAAAGAGCCACGCATAAAGCAGATCGGGCAGATGCTGCGCAGGGAAACATCGTGGTAATCAAAGGCGATGACGATTGCCGACAGCAGATACGCAGAGAAGACCAACAACAATAGCTTGGGCAGGGGTTTCGGCTGTAAGATCCTCATCGCCTTTAGTATATGGCGGTGCCTTGTCCTTTGCAACGCTCCGATTCTTTGTGCCCGCAGGGATAGCGTGAGCAAAATCTGGAAGATGCTCCTGCGGGGATGAATGGCTGCTTGAGTGGCCAGAGGCTCCGCGTACCGGAAAGGTCAGGAAACCCATTCTTCGACGGGCCGGGAGACTTGTGTGCAAAGTTACAAGAGACGTAGGGCAGGGCGGCCATTCACAGCGTCTGCCGGATCCCGCTTCATCAACGATGCCCCTTCAGGAACAGAATCTGTCCGATATCCATGATGATGAACCGGGAAGGATCAAGCTGTCTCGAGGCAATTTTTTTCTTGAGGTCGATCGCAGGGTAACCGGCCGGCTCGTCGCCAAGCTCAAAGGTTCCCCACTGCATGGGAATGAAATAGCTCGCCTCAAGGTCCCGGAACGCGTCAAGGCACTCGTCGATGTCCATATGGGCATAGTGCATAAACCAGCGGGGATGATACGCCGTGGTCGGCATGAGGGCGTAATCGATGCCCGGATATCTTTTCCCTATCTCCTTGTAACCAATGAAATAGCCGCTGTCACCACCGAAATAGATGGTTGCGGAAGGGGTAATGAGCAGGTAGCTCGCCCACAGGGAAGTGTTCACGGGCTGACCGAGCCTGCGTGACCAGTGCTGGGCGGGAAGGGACACGAGACGGATGGAGTTCCCACAATCGATTGTCTGCCACCAGTCGATCTCCGTCACAACGCTTTTGCCCATACCCTTCACGTAATCGCCCAATCCGGGAGGAACAAAAACCCTGGTCGAAAAAGGAAGGCTTCTGAGGGTCTTCTTGTCCAGATGGTCATAGTGGTTGTGGGAGATGAGCACATTCAAACGAGGGGCAATATCCTTGAGGTCGTCCAGCGGGAGGGCCGGCGGCGTCTTTCTCTTCGGCAAGAGGGCCCGCTCGGAGAAGATAGGATCGGTGAGCCAGTACTGTCCGTTGAGCCTTATCAGGAACGTGGCGTGGCCGATCCACGCGATGAAGTCGTCCTGGCCCGACTCCTGTATCCGCTTCTTCATATCCGGGAGAACGTGCGGCAAATACGCCTTTTCATCGGAGCTGTACCGGGCCTTCCGGGAAAGGCGCCATTGTATAAGCCCCTTCAGACCACGTTCTTCCATTGGAAGCCACGGGTTGAAGTACCGGTCTCCTTCTTTGTGAGGGGCGTGCAGCAGTACAGGGTCACGGCTCATGACAGTTCGCCTCCAGGCGGACTCATCAAATGGAGGCGGGTGCTGACAGGATAAGATAAGGAGAAGAGCGGAGAAGGTAACAAACAGCCGGAACATAGCGTACACATTTTGGACTGCCTGCCCGTGCCGTGTCAATACCAACCAAGAATCCGATGACCGACAATATGGGTGGCGTGGCATTCCGCCCCATGAGAGGCGATTGCAAGGGGGATAGGGGATTGCGCGGGCAGTACGTGGAGAATGAAGACAGTCTTACCTCTTTCGATTTGTCATTGTCTGGCGCGACCGCCGTCTCCGGTCAGCAGTGCGAAACCCTGCCGGTTGCTATCGCTCCTTCGTTTAGGTATAGTGAGTAGGATCCATGAAGCCGAACGCATCGCGATACTGCATAAGATCAGTCGTAATCCTCTTGCTGCTCTTTGTGCCCCTCCTTGCGTGGGCTATCGGGCCCTTTGCCATAGTCAGCGACAGCCACGTGGGGGCAAAGAATTCTGTGTACGGCACGGTAATAGAACGGCTGGATGAACGGAATGTGAGCATGATCATCCACGCGGGTGATGCCATAGACAGGCCGGGAAGCTCCAAGCAGTGGGCAAAGTTCCTGGAGATCACGGGTCCGGGCAAGACGCTTCACCTTGTGCCCGGGAATCATGACATATACGGCGAACAATCGCTCAAGGTATACCTTCGGTTTTTCCCCAGGCTCTACTATTCCTTCTTCGATGGCGACACACTCTTTGTCCTTCTCAATACGGAGCTTCCCGGGCAGGAGAGCATGGTGACCGGCGAGCAGTTTTCGTGGCTTGTTACCGAACTGAGCAGATCGTTCCGATACAAGTTCGTGTTCCTCCATGAGTCGCCTTATCCTATCGTGCGCCTCCACGGCCTCGACCGGCATGAAGAGCCACGGGACCGGCTTCACCGATTGTTCGTCCAAAAAGGAGTTTCCCTTGTTGTTGCCGGTCACGATCACATCTACGGCAGGACCGAAAGGGAGGGCATCACGTACGTCATTGCGCCTCAAACAGGCGGGTGGCTGCCGCCGTCCTTTGTGACTAACGGGAGCTCTTTCGGCTATATATTGGCTGACAGGAAGGGCAGTTGCTACTCCTTCACGGTCCTGGACATGGAGGGCAAGGTAAAGGACCGGTTCTCCATAAGCCGGTGAAGCATGGCCCATTTTTTTATTGACAAGAGACTTCTTACTATCTAATATCTGAACACATATTCATATTAGAGAGCGATCATGGCAAGGAACAGGGAAGACACCTGCGAAGTCCTGTGCATCAATCACGAGAAGGTGGCCGCGGTGCGTGAAGTGATGCAGACGGACAAGGTCGTGAAGAAACTGGCCGAAACATTTAAGGTCCTCGGGGACCCCACCAGGACCAAGGTGCTCTATGCCCTGTCCCAGGACGAGTTGTGCGTGTGCGATCTGGCATGTCTCCTCGGAAAAACCCAGTCGGCCATCTCGCATCAACTCCGGATTCTCAGGAACCTGGACCTCGTGAAGTACCGGAAGGAGGGGAAGATCGCCTATTACTCGCTGGACGACGAGCACGTGCGGACCCTCTTCAGGGAAGGTCTGGAGCACGTAATGGAAACATGATTTTTTTATCGTTTTATATGAACAAATGCGCATATGTTTGTTAGAGAACAGGAGTAAAGATGAATATTGACGCTGACGCTGAAAAGGTACTGACGGTAAAAGGCATGGATTGTGCCGACTGCGCGGCTCACGTGCAGAAGGAAGTCTCGAAGGTGGCGGGTGTCGCTTCCGCCGAGGTATCCCTCGCTACAGGCAAACTAAAGGTTATTCCGGCGGGTGGCCTGTTAGACGAGGCGAGAATCATCGAGGCCGTGAGAAGGGCAGGCTACGACGTGGAAGCTGAAGATGTGTACAGGGGCGTCCTGCTCAACGTGGAGGGCATGGACTGCGCCGACGAGGAGGTCCTGATCAGGAAGAAGATGGAAGCTTTTCACGGAATCAGGTCCTTCGACATCTACCTGGTGTCGCAGCAACTGAAGGTCACCTACGATCCGACCCTTACCTCTGTTCAGGACATCATCAAGTCGGTCGCCGAGACAGGCATGAGGGTCTCCATGGTCAGGGAGAAAGGGGAGGCGAAAGCTGCATGGTGGCGGAGTCCCCAGGCGTTTCTCCTCGCCCTCTGCGGCATTTTTGCCGGAATAGGCTTCCTTCTTCACGCCGTCGGATTCCCGCACCTCGCCGTCAAAGCATTTTTCGGGCTTGCCATTGCGAGCGGCATTTATTATCCGGCACGCATGGGCATCCTTGCCCTTCGCACGCTTACCTTCAACATCCGGCTCCTCATGACCGTCGGCGCCATCGGCGCCATCTTCCTCGGCCTTTGGGAAGAAGCGGCGCTGTTGGTATTCATTTACTCTTTCGGCGACGTGCTGGAATCCTATGCGGTGGACCGGGCGAGGGGATCGATCAGGGCGCTCATGGACCTTGCGCCGAAGGAGGCCCTCGTGCGAAGGAACGGTAGCGAGGTAATGCTGCCGACGGAAGAGATCGTTGTGGGCGACAAGGTGATCGTAAAGCCGGGAGACCGCATCCCCATGGACGGCACGGTGGCGGCAGGCGCGTCCTTTGTCGACCAGGCGCCCATCACGGGTGAATCGATCCCGGTAGAAAAGAGAGCCGGCGACGAGGTCTTTGCGGGCACGATCAACCAGCGGGGGTCCCTCGAAATCGATGTCACGAAACGCGCGAGGGATACGACCATTGCCCGGATCATTCATTCCGTCGAAGAGGCTCAAGCCAGGAAATCGTCGTACCAGCGGTTCGGCGAGAAGTTCGGGCAGTATTATACCCCTGCCATGTTCGCTCTGGGCTTGGGCGTGGCTCTCCTCCCGCCTCTCTTTCTCGGGCGGCCCTGGTTTCCCTTTATCTATAGGGGTCTTGTCGTTTTTGTCGTTTCCTGCACCTGCGGCCTGGCCCTGTCTGTTCCTATTGCCGTGGTAGCGGCGGTCGCAAATGGGGCCCGAAAGGGTATCCTCTTCAAAGGCGGGGCGTACCTGGAGATTGCGCAGGAATTAAAAGCAATCGCCTTCGACAAGACGGGTACGCTCACTATCGGCAGGCCGGTGGTGACAGACGTGGTTCCCCTCAACGGCCTGTCCGAGCCCGATGTGCTCGCCCTTGCCGCGGCCATCGAATCCCGTTCGGAACACCCCCTGGCAGAGGCAATCGTCAGGAGGGCACTGGAGACCGGGGTGACCCCGGCATCGGGACTGACCGACTTCGAAGCGCTGACAGGCATGGGCGTGAAAGCGCGCCTCAACGGGAAGACGTATTTAATCGGTACGCCTTCCCTGATGGAACAATATGGGGTACTGCCGGAAAGTGTTGCACCGCAGCTTGCCCGGTTTGAGGGCGAGGAAAAAACGATGGTGCTCCTGGCAGAGGAGCAGAGGCTGCTCGCCTTCATCGCCATAGCCGACCAGGTGCGTCCCGGTGCGCCCGACACGGTGGCCCGGCTCAAGGCTGCAGGTATACACGTTGCCATGTTGACCGGCGACAACGAGGGAACCGCCCGCGCCGTAGCAGAACACACGGGCGTAGATACCTATCTCGCCAACCTTCTCCCGGAGCAGAAAGTCGAGGCAATAAAAGAACTGAAGGAGCGTTTTGGCAAGATCGCCATGGTCGGCGACGGGGTAAACGACGCCCCTGCCATGGCCGTCTCCGATACGGGCATCGCCATGGGCGGGGCGGGCACCGATGTAGCCATGGAAACGGGGGACATCGTCCTCATGTCGGACGACCTTTCAAGGATTCCTTATGTCCTCTCCCTCAGCCGGAGGTCGATCAACAATATCAGGCAAAACACCTTCACGTCCATGGCCATCGTCGCTTTCCTCGTTCCCGCGGCCCTCATCGGCTGGATCGGCCTCGTGCCCGGACTCCTTCTGAATGAGGTGAGCGGCTTGATTGTGATCGTAAATGCCCTGAGGCTCCTTCGGTGACCGGGCGATCTACGGAAAAGGGGAGCCTATTGCAGTTCTTTTTTCTTGACGGTCGGCAATTAGACTGATTATAATAATCATTATCATGGTCATGAAGAAAGAAAAAGAAGTCTTCTCCGATTACCTGTCAAAGCACGGACTCAAAATGACGGGGCAGAGGGAGACGATCCTGAATGAGTTTCTCCGCATGGAAGGTCATTCGACCGCCGATGAACTCACTGCGGCAGTAAAAAAGAAGGATAAGACCATAGGTCAGGCCACGGTTTACAGGCTTCTGCGAATTCTTGCCGAATCGGGCATTGCCCGCGAGGTGCGATTCAGCGACGGTGTTGTCAGGTACGAACACAACATCGGGCACGAGCACCACGATCACCTCACCTGTGAGCGTTGCGGTAAAACGGTAGAAATTGTGGACCAAAACATAGAAGAGCTTCAGAAAAGGCTGGCGGAAAAACACAGGTTTGTCATTACCGGGCATGCGATGAACATCTACGGTATTTGCGGGGAGTGCAGGAAGAAGTGAAACTTTTTATCCAATAACTGAGAATGATTCGCAGTACCGTTATCATGGCATCTCAGCCGGTCTGTCGACGCCTGCAAAAAGGGGAGCAGTGGAATACCGCATCGTTCATGAACTGCCGCGCCGTGTGAGGATAACGCTGTCGATCCCCGGAAGGCATGGGCTGGATGCCTCATGGGTGGAACAAATAAAGGGGATGGACGGGATACGAAGCGCATCCTTCAACCGTCGGACGCAAACGCTTCTTGTTACTCACCGTGGAGACCGCCCTACAAGAGACGCCCTGCTGTCGTCGATCAAGAACGCCTCTCTCGTCATCTCGAAAAAGGAAATTTCTGAGGCAAGCGCCTTCCAGCAAAAGCGAAAGGCAGTCATCACCTCGGGGGCTCTCTTGCTTGCCTCACCGCTGATCCCTCTTAAGCTCGCGCCGTTCATCGCCGCATACGGGGCCATGCCTTTTTTGAAGAAGGGCATCAGGTCTTTGAGGGAAAAGCGTCTGAATGTAAACGTGCTTGATTCCTCCGCGTTGTCGGTTGCCGTTGCGATGGGGGATTATCGAACCGCAGGGACCATATCATTCCTTCTCAAGCTTGGAGATTATATGGAGGAGCGGACGAGGGAGCGGTCACGAAGGAGCATCCGCGACGTGTTTGCTGCGCCGGTCGAGCATGTGTGGCTGAAACGGGCCGGTAAAGAGGTGAAGGTCAACGCGCGGGAACTTTCCGTCGGTGATATGGTCATTGTGAGGACCGGCAGCCGTATCCCTGTCGACGGACAAGTCATCGAAGGTGAGGCAATGGTGAATCAATCTTCAATGACGGGAGAACCTTTGCCCGTTGCGAAGAGAAAGGGTTTGACCGTCTACGCCGGAACAGCGGTGGAGGAAGGCAGCCTCGTGGTAGAAGCCGAGAAGGTCGGTGATGCAACCAGGGTATCCAGGATCATAAAAGTGATCGAGGGGTCGGAACACCATAAGGCGGACGTCCAGACACACGCTGAAAGACTGGCGGAGAAGCTTGTCCCTTATTCGTTTCTGCTGAGCGGATTAACGTACGCCCTTACGGGAAGCGCGGTAAGGGCCGCGGCGGTGTTGCTGGTCGATTACTCGTGTGCCATAAGGCTCTCAACGACCCTGTCAATCATGTCGGGCATGATCAGATCGGGGAAAAGAGGGGTCTTGATAAAGGGCGGAAGATTCATCGAAAAGCTGTCCCGTGCCGACGTTTTTGTTCTGGACAAGACCGGCACCCTGACGGAATCATCACCTGACGTCATGAATGTGTTTCCTGTCAACGGTTACAGCCGCGACTACATCCTGAGACAAACCGCATGCGTCGAAGAACACTTTCCCCATCCCGTTGCTACGGCCATTGTGAAAAGGGCGAGGGACGAAGGGGTGATTCACGCAGAAGAGCACGGGGAGGTGGAGCATGTCCTTGCCCACGGGATCGTGTCAAGGATTGATGGGAAAAGGATCCTCGTGGGAAGTGAGCATTTTGTCGTGGAGGATGAAGGGGTCGATATAAGCGTCGCAAAAAAAGAGATAGAAGCCCTCACCGGTACGGGATACTCGGTCCTCTACGTAGCTATTGAAAAGGAGCTCGCGGGCATTATCGCGATCAGGGACCCCCTGCGGAGGGACGCTGCGGGATTCGTCAGGATGCTCAAGGAATCGGGCGTAAAGAAAGTGGTTATGCTTACCGGCGACAGCGATGCGGCTGCCAGAAACGCGGCGGAGAAGCTCGACATAAAAGAATATCACGCCCAGGTCTTGCCCGATACGAAAACAGAGGTAATAAGGGCTCTTAAAGAGGGTGATCACGTCGTTGCCATGGTTGGCGACGGTATTAATGACAGCCCCGCTCTCAGCTATGCCGATGTGGGCATATCCATGAAACACGGTGCAGACATCGCGAAAGAAGCATCCGATGTCCTTGTTTTGGATGGAAACCTTTTAGCCATAATCGAGGCAAGGCAGATCTCACGGAAAACAATGTCATTAATCAGGCAGAACTTCAGATACACAGTGGGGATAAATTCCGCGCTGATAGGGCTGGGCCTTCTTGGGGTTATCACTCCGGGGATTACCGCCGTTGCCCACAATGCGGCAACCATCGCGATAACCTTGAACAGCCTCGGATTTCTTTCCAAAGGCACGAGAAGCGAACGCGGGGGATCGCGAACCCCGATGATTCACGGACGACAGCCCGGGTGAGAAAACGTCTCCCGGCTGCTCATCATAAACATGAAACACCTTGTGTAAGGAGGTAAAATGGCGCCGGTAAGTGTGATCCCTGGTCGGATAAGGCTGGAGAGCAGGCAACTGATAGCGAAGGAAGGGTGGTGTCTGTTTATCGAAAACAGGCTCGCTGAGACAAAAGGGGTAACAAGCGTGCGGACCAACCCGCGCACGGGAAGGATATTGGTACGATTCAACGAAAAAGAGACGACGGACCATGAGCTTATCGCCGGCATCAAAGACATCCTTGACCGGATGAGCAGTGATTTCAGGGGCCATGGAGACCAGCTTACGGCCTTAACGTATGCTCCGGACAGGGCAAGACAGCATAGAGAAGCAAGCAGTGCTTTGACCGACGCGGTCATCACCATTGCCGGCCAGGTGCTGATACCAAAGCCCCTCAGAGGCTTGGTCCCGATTGCGCTTCGGGTCCTCAGGGGGAATCTATAAACAAGGAGGCAGTCAAACATGGAAGACGAACGTGAGCATGAAAAGAAAGACGATCAGGAAGAGAGAGACCTCAAAGACAATTATGAAGACGGCGGGCGAAAGAAGCGACAGGAAGGCTACGTGGTGAGCACCCGAAGCGTGAGACTTATCGTCGGAGGAGCCCTAGGCGCGCTCGCCGCTCTGGGCATCGGTAAAGCTTCGGCGAGGATCAGGCCGACCGTGGTGGGGGCCGTGAAAGAGGGGTACGCCTTCAAGGAATGGGTCGCAGGAAAGTACGAAAAGGCGCGCGAGGACGTTGAGGATATTGTCGCCGAGGCCAAGCACGCCCATTACAGCGATCTCAAGATCACGTCAGAGACCCTGAGCAAGGAAAAGGAGATACTGCAGAAGATCGAAGAAGCGGTCAACAGGAGAATGGCAAGAAACGAATCCGAAAAGGAGGGGGCATAACCATGGAAGCACGCAGCAAGAGCAAGAGGTACCTTGGTGGTTTTTTGAACGTTGCCCTTGGCGCCGGAGCAGTGATATCCGGTGCGTATATATTTTCGAGGCTCAAAGAGAAACGGGACACGGAGACCCGGCTCGAAAGAATGGAGCAGATACTGGAAAAGATCGCTTCCGAGGATGAATCTGGCAACGGTTAGTCCGTCAAGCCTCCCCCGGCTTGAACATGGTCGGGTTTTCTCCCTGGAGGAGTTCCACACCCAACAAAGGTTGAAGGGGAAGCCTTGGGCGCCACGTTAATTGCGCTCCCTTCTCCATAATACCGTCCTTGCCCATGAACCCCTTGTATATGAGGGACGTATCGGTGAAGTCCCACTCGTGGGGGTGCATTTCATTATGGACGCTGAACTGGCTCTTGAATTTTCCACCCTTTAACCGGAGATTGGCGGGAAGTGTTTTGGTGTAGAAGTAGGCCTCTTCTATGCTTGACCCCTCCTCCGTGAAAGAGACGACGCCAAAAAGGTCAAAGTACTCGTCCACGGGTGTGAATGCGGCAATTGAGAACTCGTCGATATTGAAACCTTTCTTCTGGTCGAGCCCCGTGCTTGAGAAACCGGTGATCCCTCTGTTTCTCAAGCTTCGCTCATTGATGCTCGATCCGTAATAGAAGCTGTTGAGCACAAAGGTCATGGCCGGGTTTTTCAGATTCTTGTAAAAATCGGTTACAGCACCGGATATTTTGACGGTTTTACCTTCCCCTTCCCGGGGTTCACCGTTGGGTTTCGCCTGCTCCGCTGCTCCGCCCTTTGGCTTTCATTTGTCTTTTCTAATGCCTGCTGCCCGGCCACCTCTCTCTTCAGCCGGTCAATCAGTTGTTGTTGTTCCTCTATCGTTTTTTGCTGTTTTTTTCAGGGTTTCCTCCAGCATGTTGAGCCTCGATTCTACATCGGCCGCAAAAGAGACCGATGTCAGAAGACCTACAAAAATCATGATAAGGAAAACTCGAATAATCATAACGCGTGCTTTGTCTTTGTTGAACATTGTTGCCATTCTTTATGCCTCCTCAGTGGTTTTTGCCGTACTGATTCCTTCATGTAACCTTCTTCCGTCCTCTATTCAAGCAAAAAGGGCGCAACAGGGCCGCAAAACGTGCCGACTCCCATTGCGCCCTCACTTCCCGGCTCCTCGCGCCGGGCCGTAGGACCTGTCCTGCAAAAACTTTGCGTGCTACTTATTATGCGTTGACTGCCGGCATTGCTTTACTCACCGGACAGACCCCGCCATCAACTATCCTTGTTCTCGAGACGCACCCCATTCAAATAGGCGTTCAGGCGAGAAACGCCGTGCAGAAAACACGGACGGCTTTTCATCGACCTGGAGTAAATCGGTTTCAACTCCAGAAGGTAGGGTTCATTCCTCTCCTGAAGATTCAGTTCCACAGTACGCGAACGCCGCTCTTCGGGTAGCTCAACCCGTATCTGATGGTTTCCGGGGCTGACCCTCACTCTTCGCTCAAATACGTAGCGCATGCCATCCCCGCCTTCAGGCAGCCGCACGCCGTCAGGACCATACTTGGGGGTCGTTTCCCTTTTTCCGTCTTCCCGCCACAAAGCCGTCTGCCCATCAACGTTTATGACAAGAGGATAATCCGTCTTGCCCCGTCGCGATTTTTTCGATTCAAACAAGTAGTAGCCTTCCAAAGGGGTCTTGAGGGAAAGCCTGACGACCACATCGATCTTCCCTTTCTCTGCAGGTGAGCTATCTCTCACTTCAGAGAAAACAGGTTCGCCTTGCGAGAGATTGGCGGCATCGATGTGGTGGCCATCACGCAAGCAGCCTGCCAAAACCATCGCTGTTAACACAACCAGTGTGAAATTCAGAATTATTTTCATAAACTCACCTCGTATACTAAACTCACTCGGTTCGGGGCTGGCAGCTCCAGCACAAACTCCCTGACCTGTTCAAACTCAGCGTCCTGCAGGTCTTTTCCCTTCTCGAAACGAGTATAGTTTTGACCGTCTCGCTTCTTAGCGAGCGCTTACCTCACATCGACCTGGATCAGTTACAACAAGTGAGAATGTCGCTCAGTATTAATCTCTTGGACAATCTCCTGGAGACTAAAAAGCGACTTTTGGCGGGCCTCTGTAAATGAAAGGCGAAATGGTAGATTTGCTGACGAAGAATATCTCTGCCGGAATAGGGAGATAGTCTATGGCGGTAAAGACCTCATTTGAGCGCTCGCAATAGATGTTGATGACAGCCAACTCGAGGGTGCTCTCGATGATTGTCGGACATTTTTCAGCCAGATCACCTTTTACGTTCGCGTGGGACTCAACGGTAAGAATGCTGACGAGGAAAACCAACCCTATGATCAGAGCGAGTGCTTTGAAAGTCTGCCGCTTCATGCGGATTTACCTTTGGAGACTCCGTAAAGAAAGGAATTAGAGAAGCATATATGATAATTACCGTTGCGAAGTCAAGTTGTTTTTCAGTTCTGAGCGAAGACCATGTGATAGGGGTCTGTTTGCCTGCTTCCGATGTGCTGTTTTCAAAAAAAATAAAAATTATTCTTGACATGAAAGAGCCAATCATGATAATTATTATCATTATCATGACGATCAGATGAAAGAAAAGAGTCTTTTTGCTGATTATTTATCCAGGCAGGGCCTTCGGATGACAGGTCAGAGGGAGGTAATCCTGGATGAGTTCCTTCTCTCCCAGGGTCACCACAGTGCTGAGGAACTGACGGCTGCGGTGAAGAAAAAAGATAAAACCATAGGCCAGGCTACTGTTTACAGGATATTGAGGATCTTCCTGGAATCGGGTATCGCCCGGGAGGTGAGATTCGGCGACGGTGTTGTCAGATACGAGCGTAATATCGGGCATGAGCACCATCACCATCTGACCTGCGAACGTTGCGGCAAAATAGTGGAAGTTCCGGATCGACGACTGGAAGAGATGCAGAAAAAATTGGCCAAAGATCACGGTTTCGTCATGACCCGGCATGAGATGAATATCTACGGTATTTGCAGGGAATGCAGAGAAACATGATTTTTTCGGATATAATGATAACAATTATCACTATCTATATCAGATTCATAAATTCTCAGGAGGTGGGGCTATGATGCCTCTCGGGCTTTTAGGCAGTGGGGAATCGGCAGAGATCATGGAGATCAGGGAGAATAATGGGTGTCATCAGGGCGGGCATCACGGTCATGGACGCTGCAACGAACATTCCAACAGGATTGAGGACATGGGTCTCAGGGTGGGAAAACAGGTGGAGATGCTCAACAACGAAGGCCGGGGGCCCCTTCTTGTGAGAGTCGATGAATCGCGGATCGCCATGGCCCGCGGCATGGCGATGAAGATACTGGTGAGGAGGAGAGAGGAATGAACTTGGCTATGCTCAAGTGCGGCGAAAAGGGAAGAATCACGAAGATGGGGGCGGTGGGTCCCCTGAAGAGACGGCTCATGGATATGGGGGTGCTTGTAGGAGAAGAGGTGCAGATGGACAAGATTGCCCCTCTCGGAGACCCTCTTGAGGTGACCGTCAAAGGTTACCGCCTTTCACTCAGGAAGAAGGAGGCGGAAGGAATACTGGTGGAGGTGGTGAAATGAAAGAGACCATCACCATTGCAGTGGCGGGAAACCCCAATTCCGGCAAATCGACCTTGATCAATGCCGTTGCAGGGACGAGGCTCCATGTGGGCAACTGGCCCGGCGTCACCGTGGAGAAAAAATTCGCATCCCTCCACTACAACGGAGCCGTAATAAATCTCGTCGACCTTCCCGGAACATACAGCCTCAGCCCTTACAGCCAGGAGGAGATCGTTGCCCGCGATTATCTTGTCCGGGAGAAACCGGATGTCATCATCGATGTGGTGGACGCGACGAACCTCGAAAGGAACATGTACCTCACTGTCCAGTTGATGGAGCTTGGCATACCGATCATTGTTGCCCTTAATATTTATGACGAGGCCGAGAAAAAGGGTTACACGATCGATGCAGCGGCAATGGAGAAGATGCTTGGCGTCAGGGTGATACCCACGGTGTCCACAAAAAAAACGGGCCTCGACGACCTCCTGAAATCGGCCCTCGACGCGGCATCGAACCCCGGTTCCCATCTCCCGAGAGAGCTCCATTACGGGGACGACATAGAATCTGCTGCAAAGACCCTGAAGGCGAAGATTGAAGGAACGCCGCTTGGGGAGAGTTACCCTGCCCGATGGCTGGCCTTCAAGCTCATGGAGGGAGATGAATATGTCCTGGAAATGGTAAACGCCCAAAACGGCCTGGGCGCCTCCATAGACAAGGCCGTCAGTCATCTCAAAAAAGCCCATGATACGGACATAGAATCGGTCATGGCCGATGCCCGCTACGCCCAGGCCGCAGGCCTCACCCGTGAGGTATTGAAAAGGGCGGACACGAGGAAGATGGAGCTGACGGAGAGGATCGACAAGATCGCCCTCAACCGCGTACTGGGTATCCCCATATTCCTTGGATTGATGTACCTGGTTTTCTCCCTGACCTTCACGCTGGGAGAGCCGCCGATGGGGTGGATCGAGGGGTTCTTCGGCTGGCTGGGCGAAATTGTCGGAGGCTGGTGGCCGGAAGGGTCGGAGAGCCTCCTTAAATCACTTCTCGTTGACGGTATCATCGGCGGAGTCGGCGGGGTTTTGGTCTTTCTGCCCAACATCCTGTTCCTCTTTTTCGCCATCGCGATCCTGGAGGATTCAGGCTATATGGCCCGGGCCGCCTTCATCATGGACCGCCTCATGCACAAGATCGGCCTCCACGGCAAGAGCTTCATCCCCATGCTGATCGGGTTCGGCTGCTCTGTTCCGGCCATCATGGCGACCCGCACCCTGGAGAACCGCCGGGACAGGCTTACCACCATGCTGGTGACCCCCCTTATGAGCTGCGGTGCCCGAGTGCCCATCTACGCTCTCATCATCCCGGCCTTTTTCCCGCAAACATGGAATGCCCCGATACTCTGGATCATCTACATGATCGGCATTCTCCTTGCCATTGTAGGGGCAAAGCTCCTTCGCAGCACCCTCTTCAAAGGAGAATCGGTGCCGTTTGTCATGGAGTTGCCCCCCTATCGTGTGCCCACGCTCAGGGGCGTGCTGATCCACATGTGGGAACGGGGATGGCTCTACTTAAAAAAGGCAGGGACCATCATACTCGGCATTTCGATCTTGCTATGGGCCATGACCACCTTCCCTGGACTACCTGACAGCGAAACGGCCCGTTTTGAAAAGGAACGGCAGGCAATTCAGGCTGGTAAACTGGCAGAGGCGGAAGAAAAGGAACGCCTTGCCGCCATCGACAACCTCGAGGCGGAGGAAGGGCTCCGTTACAGCATCGCAGGCCGCATCGGCCACACCCTGGAGCCTGTTCTCAAGCCCATGGGGTTTGATTGGAAAATCGGTACGGCCCTTATCGGGGCATTTGCCGCCAAGGAAGTGTTCGTCGCTCAGATGGGTATTGTGTATTCAATAGGAAAAGAAGCAAATGAAGAATCGGAAACGCTACGGGAGAAACTGAAAAACGACTATACCCCTCTGATCGGCTTCTGCATCATGCTTTTCTGCCTTGTCAGCGCTCCGTGCATGGCAACTATAGCGGTGACAAAGCGTGAGAGCAACTCATGGAAGTGGGCCTTGTTCCAGCTCGCAGGCCTCACCGTGGTCGCATACGTGCTTACGGTGCTCGTCTTCCAGGCGGGCAGCTTTCTCGGTATCGGCACTTAACAGCACCTTAATAGGAGGTTCTATGCTCGAAACAATAGGCGTCATCATCATCGTAATGGTTGTCCTCGTTCTGGCGGGAAGGTCGTTCTACCGGACGTGGACAGGCAAAAAACAATGCTGCGGCTGCGGTGGCTGTGCTTCGAGCCGGAAGGAACAGGATTCGTGACAGGGCGCGAGTGAGACAATAATCCGGATTCCGGAAGAGAGAGGCAGAGACCGGAATGACTTTGGCTTTGACCCGTGACTCTTTCGGAAAGTATCGGACCCGAATGGTGTGATATCTGAAAAGTACTTGCAGGAGGCATATCGCTCATGTGTGTTGCAGTAGTAGGAGGCATGGACAGACTCGAGAGGAGCTATAAAGCGGAAGCTGAGCGGCAGGGTGTGGAACTCAGGGTATTTACGAAATCCAAAGCAGGATTGGGGACACGTTTGAAGGCTGTCGATGCAGTCGTGATTTTCACCGGGAAAATGTCGCATCGCATGAAAAACGAGGCTGTAAATGCGGCAAAATCAAAGAATATTCCCGTTATCATGGCCCATTCATGCGGTGTATGTACTTTGCGTGAATGCCTGGACCGTCTCGTCGGACAGCCCGGCGAGGAATGCGCACGGTGCCCTGTTGCGGCAAAGGTTCCCGCGACAGGCCTGAGGGCATAGGGCAGGAGAGCCGATGATGACCGCGCGCGAGGCATTGGACGAGAGTATCCGTGAGATCAGGGTGAAGATCGAGCAGCACGAACTGCTTCTCACTCAACTGGAAGAAGGAAGTAACGCATCGGTCCTGAATTGTGACGGCATAAACTGCCGTCACAGTCGGCTCCTGAAAGACATTCTTCTGGAAACCGTTGAAGTTTTGGAGAACTCCCGAAAGGCGTTCAAGTCGAAGGACCTTGAATTGCTGCGAAAAAAATTGATCAGGGTGTTGGCAGACAGCACGTAAATGTAAGTAAATTTGGGGCTTTTGCTGATCCGCCCTACGGCCCGGCGCGAGGAGCCGGGAAGTGAGGGTGTGGTGGGAATCGGCGCACGTATGCCGGCCTATCACACCCTCTTTTTGTTTTCAGGAATATACCGGGTGACGACGGACGTGGCCTGAATAAATGGCTACATGGAAATAATCACAGATTATCGAAGGAGGATGGAAAAAAATGGAAAGCAGGTTGGACAAGAAGTTGCACGCATACGTGAAATCAAAGGTGACACTCTTTTTGGCGGCAGCAATGCTGATAGCTCCTTCCGTATCTTTTGCCGCGAGGCCATTGGTTACCGATGATACAGGCACTGTTGGCAAAGGAAATACACAGATAGAACTCGGTGTGGAGATATTCTCGTGGAAAGACACCGTGGAGGATGTGAGGGTGAAGGAGACCGGGACCGAGGCTTCAGGGGTCTTCACTTACGGCGTATCGGAGACCGTCGACCTGGTTGCGGGATTCCCCTATGTGTGGAGCAAAGCCAAAGAGGACGGAGAGACGGTCTTCAGCGATAATGGTTTAAACGATATATCTCTCGAAGCGAAATGGCGTTTCTTCGAAAAGAACGGTTTCGGCATGGCCCTCAAGCCGGGCGTCACATTCCCTACGGGCAACGAGGAGAAAGGCTTCGGGACCGGCCGGGTGACTTACGGACTCACCTTTATCGCAAGCAAAGAGCTGGAGCCCTTCGCATTCCACTTCAATGCCGGCTATGCCCGGAACGAAAACAAGCTGGATGAACGAAAAGACCTCTGGTCAGCATCTTTGGCAGCCTCATACGAGCCAATCAAGGGTTTGAACATAGTCGGCGACATCGGATTCGAGCGTAATGCGGATCCCACGGTCCAGACTGCCCCGGCCTTTGCTCTTATAGGAGCTAATTACGCGGTCAACGACCACGTCACGTTCGATGCAGGCATTAAGTTCGGGCTGAACAAGCAGGAGGTCGATCACGCCATAATAGCGGGTGTGACCCTCAATTTTTAAAGAGTTGTAACCTTGACATCGGACTGCGGCCGGTTTTCAGTGCCCCCCACTCCCCCCCCAGGAACCGGCCGTTTGCCCGTTGTCATAGTGCGTAGGTGCAAAAGCGGAAGCGATGAAACGAGTAAAAGAATATGCAGAAAAACAGAAGGAACAGTTTGTCTATTCCCGCATCCGCACATCTCCGGATTCAAACATTCCGGGGCAGGCCTCGCATAATCGCATGCACTTTTGCAATTTGACCACAGAGAGGTGTCAACGTGGAATGGCTCCATGCGGTAATTGATTACGGTATCATAGGAATCCTTATAGTCATGAGCATAGCGGCCGTCGCCGTGGCCATAGAAAGGGCCTGCTGCTTCAGAAAGATACGGTTCGACTCCTATGCCGACAAAAAGGAGTTGGAGTTGTACCTTACCAGAAGGCTCCACCTGATCGCCACGGTCGGCAGCAACGCCCCTTATGTGGGGCTTCTCGGCACCGTATTGGGCATCATGCTCACCTTTGCTTCCATAGGGCGGCAAGGGCTCGTTGACCCGGGGCAGATCATGTCCGGCCTCGCCCTGGCCCTGAAGGCGACCGCCATAGGCCTGCTGGTGGCCATCCCCGCGGTGGTCCTGTACAACCTCCTTCTGAGGTCGGCGAAGGAATTGATGCTGAAATGGGAGATCGCCAATGGAAGAAAAGGGCTTTGACTACATGAACGTGATCCCTTTGGTGGATGTGATGATGGTCCTTCTCACGATCGTCCTCATGACCTCCACGTTTATCGCGAGCGGCCTGATTCCCATTGACGTGCCGAAGGCCTCCCGCGATCAGAAGCAACTGGTCAAGACCGTGACGATAGCGATCGACGGCAAAGGCATCGTCTACCTTGAATCCGTCCCGACCACCCTTGCGGGTCTCGGGGCAAAGATCGATTCACTCGGAAGAGAGACGCCCGTTCTTATAAAGGCAGACCGGCATCTTGCCGTGCAGACCTGTGTTGATGTCCTTGACGTCCTCTCGATGAGAGGATTCAAGAAGGTTGCGTTGCAGACCGAACAAAGATCCGGATGAGACCTGCTTTGCCTGCATGCCCATGCAACGGGCAAGCACGTCAAAAAGAGGAAGAGGTGTCAGGAATGGAAGAGACAGCGACGAGAAGGCCGGAGGTTGTCGGATTCGGCACGTCCCTTTTGCTTCATGCAGCGGTAGTCCTGTTGTTCGTTGCCATTGCGGGCCATACGAGCGGCATCCACCAAAAGGTGGTGACGGTTGTTCTTGATGGTCAGCAGATCGCCATGGGCAGCGCCAGCGGCGGGGACGGATCAACGCAAGCCCCCCAACGGGCCCTCAGACCTGCTCCTGCCAAAGGGACAAAAAGCACTTCCCCGTCCCCGTCCGACCGTCCCATCCGTGAAGCACGGACGGAGAAGACGGGAGAAACCACCGTGGAACAGGCAACGAGCAGCTTCTCTGAAGTGGTCTCTGACACCCTGCCGGCCTTCGGCGTGGCAGGGGCGGAAAGCGGCTCCGGCAGCGGTGGCCGGGGAGAAGGGCCGGGGACCGGCGGAGCCGGAGGCACCCCAGGAGGTAAAGGAACAGGCAGCGGCGTGGGAACAGGCGCGGGTTACGGTTCGGGCAATGCCGGGGAGGCAGGGAAGGCAGCCTATCTCAAGGAGCACTTTGCCTTCATCCGGGAGCTGATACTGAAGAACCTCACGTACCCGGCCATCGCACGGAGGATGGGATGGAAGGGCCATCTGACCGTGTCTTTTGTGATCTGCGAAGGAGGCAGCGTGGAGAATATCAGGATCGTAAAAAGTTCCGGTCACAGGATTCTCGACGAAAATGCCCTGAGCACGGTCAAAAGGATACAGCCTTTCCCGAAACCGCCGGTGAGGGCGGAGATCGTTATTCCCATCGAGTATCGGTTAGGGTGACGTCTATGGAACATAAGGGCAAAAGGACCACTGAGGAACGGGCTATGGGTTACAGAGACACGGCAACAAAAGTAAGACCGGGAGTTATGGAGAAGGTAATGCAGTTCATCCAGCAGGTAAGCTACGGCGAGATCGTGATCACCATTCACGACTCAAAGGTAGTGCAGGTCGAGAAGAGAGAAAAGACGAGATTTCAGGATTAGCCGGTGCCTCGCCGCTTAAGCGGCGCATGCGACTGAAGCCGACCGGACAACCGGAGGCGCCCGCACGGAGGGTATTCGTGGTGGGCAGACTGCGGTTGTCCGGTCTTTTTTTGGGGGCCGCCGTTGAGGAAGCCGGGTTCGGCAACGCCGTGCGAGGCGTTTACAAAAAAGAAAGGAGGAGCAAAACCATGTGCGACAAAGGAATATCCATGTTTATCTCATCAACAGGTTCTTGCGGCGATTCACCTCTTAGGTTCTGGGAGATCGAAACCTACTTTAAGTGCCCCGTAGTCGGGCTGTGCCTGACGTCTTCCGAACAGCAAAAGATATTGAAAAAAGCCGGGGTACCCCTGAAGGAGAGAAGTCTCTTCGAGATGCACGAAATCCTGGTGAGCAGCGGTGAAACCGAGAACGGCCTGTCCCGGAAGATCGACCAGTTTCTCCGGCTGAAATTCGGTGTGGAGCTTTTGTCGTTGTACGCGATGAGAGAGGAAGCATTCATGCAGCGCTGGAGGAGCGACTTCGATTCCGGAGAACAGGCGGCCGTCCTCTGGGCGGGAGTCACCAGGCCGAACCTGTCGCAGGAAGCACGGTGGGAGATATTCGGGGCGATCCATATGTCCATGCATGGGAACGCTGAGGCCCGCGCCCGCGATAGGCGGCTGCTGAAACATCTTCAAGACGAAACAACGCAGCAGGCCAGGAAACTTAAAGAAATGACCCTGGCCCGCCGTGACCTGCAAAAGGAAAACGACGACATGGCGCGGCTCCTCTCCGGGATCAAGGCGGAATTACTCGCCGCACGAAAGGAAAACGAGCAGTTACGCAATGAAGTTGACCTTTTGAAGAACGAAGGCAGGATCGCAGAGTTTGAAGCGGAGAACCGGCTCCTTAGGGGAGAGATCGCGGAGAAAACATTGCAGATCAGCAGCCGCGACCGGCTGTTGGATGACCTGAAGAAGCGCTCCGCCGATTTATCCGTCGAACTCGAAAATCAAGTACAGGAGAACGCCCAGTTCAGGCAGGAGGCGCAGGAGGTCCTCCACGAGTTCATCGAGATGAGCCGCTGCAACATCACTTGCCCCGTATTTGACCTCTGCAGGAAACGGGTCCTGATCGTGGGCGGCATCACCCGCATGGAGGCGCTCTACCGGCGGCTCATCGAGGAGAGCGGAGGAGTTTTCGAATACCACGACGGCTACGTGCACGGCGGCACGAAGCAGCTCGAGAACTCTCTGAAACGGGCCGACATCGTCCTTTGTCCGGTCAACTGCAACAGCCATGCGGCCTGCTCCCTGGTAAAGAACCTGGGCAAGAAACACAACAAACCGGTCCACATGCTGGCGAGCTTCAGCCTGAGCACTGTTTCTCACGTACTCGCCCGAAACGGCAGGGACGAACGCTACCGGGGAGAACCGGTCCAATAACGATGAGGGAAACTGAAGCAAATCAGGGGAGAGATGATGACCTATAAAAGACATCGATTTTGGATAGCTGCTCCCCCAGCCCCTCCGAACCCCTTCTTCGCTCTCAAGTGCTCCACGTCCGACCCGTTGCCACCCGCCCAGAGCAAGCTCGGAGGGCGGGTACCCGGCGTTATTGCCTATTCCACTGGGCTTGCGGAACTCGCGCAGTCCTCTCGTTGTCGGACTACGCTCAGACATCCTTGCCCTGCGCGCCGCGCACCATTCCATATGCTTCAGCCAATGGTGCGGGGCACCCGTCGTCCACAGACGGGTCTCAACCCGGACGTTCCCGCAATGTTCGCGAGAGAAAGGGATTCTCTGGGTCTGGAAAGAGTGTCTCGAAACGATCTTGTCGGCTTAAAGCCGATCGAAACCAATTGCGCAGCTGCTCCACCCGAAAAAGGAAGATTCATCATTGAAGACAACGATTGTCGCCGGTCCGCCGAGTGCGGGAAAGACGGCGGTCATCAGTAATGCGATCCGTGTTCTTCAGGCCGAAGGTCTGAGACCCGGCGCGGTCAAGTTCGATACGCGCAGCTCCGCCGACCCGGAGCGCTACAGGGAACGCTTTGGCATCCCTGCCCTGGGAGGCTTGAGCGGGTATCTTTGCCCTGACCACTACTTCGTGTCCAATCTTGAGGAAGCGATGGAATGGGGCGAAAGCAACGGGACGGATTTCCTGTTTATCGAGACGGCGGGGCTTTGCCTGCGCTGCGCACCCCACGTCCGGGGGCTTCCCGCAGTAACGGTGGTCGACTGCCTGGGAGGCCTGGATGTGCCGGTCAAGATGGGCCCCATGCTCTCCCTGGCCGATATCATCGTGCTCACAAAAGGGGATCTCGTGTCACAGGCGGAACGGGATGTGCTCCGCCACAGGATCAACCGGGTAAACGGCGGGGCAGCGGTACTGGCGGTGAACGGCCTTACAGGAACGGGAACCCTGCCCTTCCTGAGGCGTCTCCGGGAATGGGATTACACGGACATGGCAGCCGATCAGGTGCTCCGCCACGACATGCCCGCCGCGATCTGCTCTTACTGCACCGGAGAGCAGCGCATCGGCAGGATGTACCAGTCCGGCAACGTGGAAAAGCTTTCGTGGAGGACGTGAACATGGGTATACGGCAATTGACTATCGTAGGGGGAACCGACCGCAGGGGAATGGCCGAGAAGGTGGAATACCTGTGGGTCCAAAGCGGTGAAACGCTCGCCGTTGTGGGTCCTACGGGCTCGGGCAAAAGCGAGCTTCTGGTGGATATCGAACAGCTTGCGTGCGGCAACACCCCGTCGGGCCGGCGGATCCTGCTTGACGGCGAGATGTATGAGGACAGCGCCCCCGGTGTTGTGGCCACGCTTTCGCAGCGCACCAACTTCGTGATGGACGCCGACATCGCCACCTTCGTCAACCTCCACGCGTCGAGCCTTGGCAAGACCGGCAGCACATGGCCGGAAAAGGTTCTCCATCTCGCGAATACCCTGTGCGGCGAGCCCATGGTCCCCCACGACTTGCTCCAGCGCCTCAGCGGCGGACAGACACGGGCCCTGATGATCGCCGACATCGCCCTCGTCGCCGACGCCCCCATAGTGCTCATCGATGAAGTGGAAAACGCGGGCATCG
>MVRP01000055.1 GCA_002067405.1 Syntrophorhabdaceae bacterium PtaU1.Bin034
TGGGATCGATACGAATCCCCGCGGCGAGACAGTGGTAAAAGGCTTCTACGCTGCCGGAGAATGCGCGTGCGTAAGTGTCCACGGGGCAAACAGGCTCGGCGGCAATTCCCTTCTCGACACCATCGTCTTCGGAAAGATTGCCGCGTTCAGCATAGACGATTACCTCAGAAACAACGGGGCAGCGCCCGATGAGAAAGTGGTCAACCGGAAGAAGGCTGAAATAGAGAAGAAGATCGCGAGGATGACAGGAGAAGGCAGCGAAAGGCCCTTCAAGATACTCGATGAGCTTCGAAAGACGATGAACGAATACGTGGGGATATTCAGGACCAGGGAAGAGCTTCAAAAAGGTCTCCAAAAGCTGTTGGAGATCAAGGAAAGATACAAGAACATCAGGCTATCGTCCTCAGCCCTCCACATGAACTACGAGCTGATCGGCGGACTCGAGCTGGAACACATGGTCGATGTCTCCCACGCGATCACCCTCGGTGCCCTCCTCCGGGAAGAAAGCAGGGGCGCTCACTTCAGGCGGGACTTCAGCACAAGGAACGATGAGGAGTGGCTGAAGCACACGCTCGTCGCAAGGGACGAGGCCACGGGAGAGCCGAAGATCTCTTTCAAGGACGTCACTATCACCCGATATCAGCCAATGGAGCGGACCTATTGAAAGGCGATATCTACACCTTCAAGATCCTCCGTTATGATGCAAAAGAACCGGAAACCCCGCCCCGCTTTTCACGCTACAAGGTCCGCGTGATCCCGGGGCTCACGGTCCTGACCGTGCTCATGAGGATCAGGGACGAGCTGGACGGCACGCTCGCATTCCGGTCGTCCTGCCGGGCGGCAACGTGCGGCTCGTGCGGCATGTTGATCAACGGGAGGCTCGATCTTGCATGCAGGACCCAGATAGCGTCCTTCAACACAAAGACCGTCATCCTCGAACCCCTCCCGAACCTCGATATCATCAAGGACCTTGTGGTTGACATGACGCCGTTCTGGAAAATGTACGAAAGGGTCACACCGTATCTCGTCAGGAAGAGCCCCGACCCGGAAAAGGAAATCTTTCAAAGCGAAGAAGACAGAAAGCGAATAGACCAGTTCGTCAACTGCATCTTGTGCGCCTGCTGTTACGGGGCGTGCGAGGTATTGCGACGCGAGCCCGGTTACTTGGGACCGGCCGCGCTCGCAAAACTCCAGAGATTCATGCTCGACTCCCGGGACGAGAGACCGGATGGTTTTCTCGAAACGGTGAATAACGGCAGCGGCGTCTGGGCGTGCGACACGCTTTTGCGCTGTATAGAGGCGTGCCCCAAGGAAGTGAGGCCGACGGACGCCATTGTCGCATTAAGAAAAAACCTCGTAAAATACAGGTTCAAGCATCTGTTGGGAATGGGCCGGAATGAAGATTGATTATTCCCTCATCACGCGGAGAACCTTTCTGAACACATTGCTCGGAGGCTGGATAGCGGCTTTCGTGATGGGAAGCCTTTATGCCCTGTATCGGTTTGCGTTCCCCACCCTGGGCAAAGAACCCGATTTCGTCATCCTCAATGCCCGCGATTTTCTCGCCATACCGCCGAATTCGACGAAACCATTTGCCTGGGGAGGCAAGCTCGGGCTCTTCTTTAAAAGGGCAGACAACCACATGGTTGCACTTAAAGGCATCTGTTCTCACATGGAATGCAACATTGTCTACAAACCGGAGAGCAGACGCTTTTACTGTCCTTGTCATAAGGGGTGGTTCGACGAGGACGGCAGGAACGTGGAAGGGCCGCCTCCCAAACCGCTCGAGTTCTTTGACTATAGGATAGAGAACGACAAATTGATCGTCCACAGGAAAGGGATCAAGGTTGAACTTCCAAAGGCTTAACGGTCATCTTACGGAAGACGGTCGCCCCGGTTCGACACGGGAAAGGGCAAGACGGAATCCCGTTCGGGCCGCCGCCCGGAAAATCAGGTACTATACGGGCAGTATCGCCTTTTTCCTTCTTGTGGTTCAGTTTATTACCGGCATGGTTCTGGCCTTTTACTATGTCCCCTATTTTGAGAACGCCCACAAAAGCATCGTCGAGATCGTGACAAAGCTGAACATGGGATGGTTTTTCCGCTCCTTTCACCACTGGAATTCCCAGTTGACGATTTTCGTCATCTTCGTCCACGTATTTGCCACGCTCCTGCCGGTCTCTTACAGAAAGCACGGAGACCTGCTCTGGATATCGGGTTTCTTCCTTCTCGGCATTTCGATCTTTTTCGGCCTTTCGGGGTATTTTCTCCTCTGGGATGAAAGGGCCTTTGCTGCAGTGCGGGTCGCTACAGGAGGAGCGGGCAACCTCCCCGTTTTCGGACCCTGGATCAAGGCATTTCTGAGAGGCGGAATCGATGTGACGGGTGAAACATTGACACGGTTTTATGCCTTCCACATCTCGATCCTGCCCCTCGTCACACTGATAATCATGGCTTTCCATCTGCTCCTTGTGCAGTTTCACGGGATAAGCGTCCGTCCCCGGAAAAAAGGGGAGAACCTGACGGAGGCATCCCCTTTCCTGAATATATTCTATCGCGACTCCACGGTCTGGCTGGTGGTGCTCGGCGTCGTGGTCACCCTTGCCACGCTGCTGCCCCCGGCAATCGGGAAAGAGGCCGATCCGCTTGCCCCGCCCCCGGAAAACGTGAAGCCTGAATGGTATTTCCTTTTTCTCTTTCAGACCCTGAAGTTGTTTCCCGGTACCCTTCTCGGCATGAACGGTGAGACCATAGCCATTGTCCTCATTACCCTTGCCATCGTTTTCTTTTTCCTCATGCCTTTTTTGGAGCGAAGATACAGGCCGAAAGGGGAAAGTCCTCTTTTCACCATTATCGGCCTGGCGTACCTGTGTTATTTTCTCGTTATGACGTTAATCGGCTACTTGACCTAAGAAGGATCTGACCATGAGCAAGCTTCTACTCATCTTTACATCGCTTGTCTTTTTTCCATTGAGGCTCCTCGCAGAAGAGAAGGTCGACGTCTTCCCCAATTCTTGGTACGACCGGTCGGCCATTTACCTCAACCTCGCCCTCTTCTGGGCCGCCATAATCATTCTCATCGTGCTCATAAGGCTGAAACTGCGTGAGATAAAGCGGGTGCAGGCCATGGATGCCGTGCAGGAAGAGGAAAAAATACCCATGCTCGACTGACCCCTTCCTTTATGATTTACCCGTTCTCCGCTACCTTCCCCGCCACTGCATGCCGCAAAGATACTGATAATCACAGAAAACACAGGAGTCCCTGGCCCTCAAACCCGGGTCAAAGGGAATACCGGGATCGCATATTTCCCTGATGAGTCGTACTATCACCGCCCGGGCCCGCTCATAGTTGCTTTTTGCCTCACTCTCCTTCCCGAACAGCGGCAACTCTATGCCCGGACCCATGTATGTTTTTCCGAGCAGCAGGAACATGGCGTCAAGGTGCTCTATTTCCAGGTCAGAGACAGCGCTGTAGAGCAGTAAATAGAAGGGGAGCTGCAGGCTTCCGATCGATTCGCTCCAGCTTGTTCTCGCCTCATCATCGAGCCTGTCAAAGTCGATCGCCAGCCTTGCCTGGGAACCGCCCGTCTTATAGTCGATGATCCAGGTTTTGTCGTCCCTCGTCTCCACCCTGTCGAGGATGCCCTTCAGCCGGAAAGCAGCAATTATTGGGGCTTGCGTCGCCCCCTCTGCCGGCAAAGCCGTCAGAGACTCCCCCTCAATGCTCGTTGCACTCGATATTGGGGCTTGATATAGGGTTTCGATCTTCTGTTCAAGGTTGAGAATCCTTACCGCAGCCCGTCTGAACAGCGGTGCCTGATAATCCTTGAGAAAAGCGGTCATCTGGCGTTCGATCTGCTGCTTGAGGAGATAAGCCGACCCGATCGGCTCCTGGCCGTAATCCTCCTCAAAGAGTGTTCCGACCATTGATCTCATCTCTTCGGGGTCAATCTCCTTTTCGGTCAGCCTCACCCCTTTTCGCCTCTCGAAATACGTAAAGAGGACCTTGTGCACGAATCTCCCCACATCCGACCGCTCGATGTCCGGACCTGCAGCCTCCTTTTTTCTCAGGTCGAGCACATACCGGTAGTAGAACTGGAGGGGGCAGTTCAGATAGACATCGAGCGAAGTGGCGTCATGGGCCCGCTGCTGCAGGAAATTGACTACGGAGGCAGTCTTTCCGACGGGTGAAGGTTCGGCATTCTTCAGGCTCAGCCTGTAGCCGAGAGACTTCACGTAGGCATTCGTATTCGCCGTTTTTTCCCTCTTCTGTTTCTCCCAGAGCAGCTTTTCGACAAACCTGCTCTTCTCCTTTTTGCTGTTCTCCACAAAAAAGACGTGCACCTCCCGTGATCCTCTTACCAGGGTATCGAAATAGTAGGCCGCGAGCATATCCCTGTCCCGGTATGTCGGCAGGCCAAGGATCTGTCTCACCTTGAACGGAAGAAGACTTTCCTCTTTTTTTGTATCCGGGATGACATCTTCGTTTGCGTCCAGTATGTACGTCCGGTCGAACCGGAGGTTCCTCGTCTCAAGAAAACCGAGCACCTGTACACCCCTCAGAGGAGTGCCTTCGAATGGCGAAAAACAATGGGCAATGTACCTTTTCAGGAAATGAAAGTAGCTGTTCCTTTCGGCAAAGGCCAGGTCCCTGATCCGCGATCTTCGAAGCAATTCGAGCTGTTCTACAAAGGACTCGACAAAAGGGTGGAAAAAGGGATGGAGCCGGGCTGAGCTATGCTCATAGATGAATGTGAGCACAGCGGTCATTTTCCCGGCAAAATCGTCGACGCTTTCAAAGTTCAGGGCCTTCCGTATCAACTCGTGGTGTATGGCGGTCAGATGCCGCTTGATCTCGGCGTGAGACAGGGCGGTCCCGGTCGCAGCGACCCTTTCCCCGACCACTTCGACGAGGTCGGCTCTGTCTTCAATCTCGTCGAGGCCGACGAAGCTTCTGCCCCGGTCTTCACCAAGCAGTTCCTCCATGGAGTGGAACAGTATCCTGGTGATGTCCGTCCTTCCGTCGATATAGATGTTCTTGGTATAGGGATGAAGAACAAAGCTCAGATAGTCCGGGACATAGAGCCTGTCACCGTCCATGGACATGACGAGTTGCATCAGGCCATTGAGGAAGCCCCACGCCGGTGTTCGATCCAGAGGATAACCCAATGAAATATTGTAGTCGCCGCCGGGTACGAGAGGGAGGGTGTGATAAAGCACGGGAAAAAGCGTTTCTGCGGAAGGGAGCACAATGACGGTTCCTTCGTGTGGCCGGCCGTTTTCCCGGCGTTCCATGTGTGCCCTCACCAGACCGCTCAGCGCGAAGACCTGACCGTGAGAATCCGCGCTCCTGTAGAAATGAATGTCAGGACCGTGCGGTTCGGGGTCGACCGGGGGGAAAACGGCGTTCTCAACCTTGATGCCGATGGATGCCAGCGTGCTTTCGATTCCCGGTCCATGCTGAAAGATGAAGAAGGCATTCTCCCATCCGAGAAGTCGGTGAAATATCCTCTTTTCGCATTCTGTGAGGGCGTAGAAACCGGCAAATATGATCGTCCGAAACGGAAGGACTTCCTTTCCGAGATCCGAAGATACCGTGCGGTACCTCTGGGATCTGGACGAAAAGCCCGCTTGTCCCACCGTGGTATAAAACCGGTCATAAAAGAAAGAGAGGGATTGAAGGCCCGCGCCGGTCTGCGGGGGCAAGGGAGTCTCCATGAAAGGCTCGACCTCGCGGAGCCGTGCGGGCTCGACATACTCGATCAGCAGTTCTTCGAGATCCCGGTAGATCCGCAAACCAAGTGGAAAGAAGGCCTCAAGGCTGAGGAATTGAGGCCCGCCAAGCCGGTTTTCCATTCCTCTGTGTATCTCGAACAGAAAGGCAACGGCGTCGATGGTCTCCATTTTTCTCGTCGCAGAATCGCCGTGCAGCCTTTCATACGCCAGGTCGATGAATTCCTCTGTTGACAGGATCACCGGAGGGATATAGGGCGATTGTTCCCTTTCTGCCAGTGCCTTCCGGAGAAAATGAGCCGGTCTCTTTCCGGGGAACACGACAAGATTCTCTGAATAATCCTTGCCACTCGCGAAGAGGCGGTCAGCCACAGCCGCCACCAGGTTCACCGACGGCCCGAGAACGCTGCACCGTCCCTTCGGATCGCCCTTCTCTCTTTCTTTCATTGCCCCTGTCCCGAACCGCCCACCGGTACCGCCTTTTTCAGGTCAATGTACGCGATGAGCCCTCCCACGGGCCTGCCCGTATAGACCTGCCCGACGATCCGTATGTAGTTCCTCATCTGCGCAAGGTATTTCTCCTCGTTTTCCCGGTCGCTGCCCGTCTTGTATTCGATTATTGAGATGCGCTCCTCGTCCGCAACCACCCTGTCAATCCTGAAGAGACGGCCCTGGGAATCGGAGAACTCCTGCTCCGTCATGACCACCCTGCCCGGCCGCCTCTCGTAGTATTTGCGAACCTGCTCCGTCTCCAAAAACTCCCGCACTATGGCCTTGATGTTATCCTGGATCTCGTCCCCGCCCATCGTACGACGCAGCTTCTCCATGATACCGTCTATCTTTCTTTCGATGTCCCGGTCCACGTAGTCGATCAGTGAAAGGACCTTGTGGATGAGCTCTCCACGACTCTTCTCACGGAACCTGATGCCCTCATCCTGGCCCGTGGGCAACTCCGGAGGGACCGCGTGATGGAAGACCTCTGCGGTGGGGGGGTCAGGTTCCTTCCTCGCAAGCGCTTCACGCGGCTCGCCGGCCCGGTAGGACATGCCGTTCGGAAAAAGCATGAAAGGGAATGACTCCTTTTCCCGCTTCGCACCGATCACATACAGCTCCGACCCGGCCCTGGTGAAGGCCACATAAAGGCTGTTGAGCTTGTTTACCCTTTCTTTCATTTCCTCCTGGCCATACAGCTTCTCAAATGCCTCGTCCGCGTGAAGCATGGGTTTTGTGAGCCGGAGCAGCGTGACGGTCTCCCCGTCTTCCTTGATGATATACCGAAAGCCCTTATTCCTGTCCCCGTACAAAAGAAGGATGACTACAGGAAAACCGAGCCCTTTGGCCTTGTGGATCGTCATGACTTTTACCGCGTCAATGCCATGAGGTACGTCTACATTCCAGTCAGCTTCATCGCCCTCCGGCACAACCGCAGATTGAAGAAAACTCCTGAGATTGCCCGCGTTTTTCACTTCCAGGTCTTTCACCACCTCGAGTATCTTGGCAAAAACCGCTTCCTCTGTGTCCCCGAACAGGGCGAACACCTCAAAAACCCTGTAAATCTCAACGATCAGGTCGTAAAGAGGCAGGTACCCGGAAAGGCGGAAGAGGCGATCGAAGTACTCCGCCCACAAGCTCCCCATCTCCTCCTGAAATGCCTTATAGAGCGCCCGGTCCTGGGAACGACGGTTCCTGAAACACAGGTCATGGAGCATGTTGATCTGCGCTGTTCCACCTTTCCCCTTGAGAACCGCTTCGAAGATATCCCCAAGGATGAAGGTCGCAAAAGAGAGGTTGTCCAGGGGGGAATCGAGAAAATTGAGGAGGGAGATGATCTCTCCCGTGATCTTCCGCCTTCTTATATCCAGGCTGCTATAAGACAGGAACGGCACACCCTTCGCATTGAGCCACGTGGTGACGCTGACCACATCGTCGTTTTTCGGCGCGAGGACCGTGATATCGGAATACCGATAGCCCCTTTGGCGAAGGTCATCGAGGAGTTGATACAGCTTGTCTTTCTCGGGCGGCTCCTCGTCGTTCCGCTCCAGAAGGCAAGTCTCGACAAAGCCCCTGCGCTCCCTTTCCTTCCTGACCCCCTGCCTGTATGAAAGAAGTCCGCTTTCCCGGGCTGCTTTCCGGTATTCCTCCATACGGGGAAGGGTCTGCTGGAACACTTCTTCCGTAAAGGCGACGACCGCGCCGTCGCTGCGGTAGTTGGTGTTGAGTTCCTCCACGCGGAAGTGCGCCGAAGGGAAGGAGTTCTTCGTCTCGGCGTCTCTCATTATCCTGTAATCCGCGTCCCTGAACCCGTAGATGCCCTGCTTTGTATCGCCCACGACAAAGAGGCTTCCGCCCTGGGAGAGGGAATTTTCCAGGAGCGGGAACAGATTGTGCCACTGGATGGGCGATGTGTCCTGAAATTCATCGATAAGATAATGAAAGATCGCCTCGCCCAGCCGGAAATAGACGTCGAGCACCAGGTCCCTGCTCAGGTATTCGGCAAGTCTCTTGTTCACATCCTCGATGAATATTTTTCCTTCCTGCCTCTTTACCCCTTCCAGGATTCCGGCAAAACCTTCATATACCCGAATGTAGGGCACGTAGTAGCTGCAGGCGTAAAGCTTCGTGTAGGCGGCGATCAGAAGCTCCAGGTCCTGCCATTTTTGCATGGCCTGTTCATACGCTTCACAGCCGGAGCCGTCCTTTGCTTTCGGCTTGCAGACCGGGCCGTTCTTCATGCCCCGTCCTATTAGATTCGCGAACCTTCCCGACCGGATTGCGGAATGGATGCTCTGATACGAACTTGACTTGCTTTTCACAAGATCGGCCGACTGAATGGTGCCCTCGAGGTCGTCGACCAACGCGACTATGTCCCGCCTTATCTCTTCCATGGCAGCCGCATAATCGGGTATGCTCAGGGAATTCCGGCATGACGCGATCTTCCCGTATATCTCCTTTATCTCTCCGAGTATCTCTGCCGTCGGATCCCAGAGATACGCCGCTTCGGCGCCTCTCACATCCATGATAATGCCGATGATCTCGTTCATGAAAACGCTTTCTCTCGTGCCCTCCCTCACGTTCCTCAAAAACCGGTGAAAGGCGTATTCCATGAGGGTCTCGTTGCTCATGAGGATTTCAAAATCGGGGTTGTAGCCGAAATCGATCGCCGAAGCTTTGAAGACGGTAGCCATGAAACTGTCTATCGTCTTGACCTGGAAATCGCTGTAGTCGGACAGGATCTCCTCTGTTATCTCCTCTGCCTTTGCCTTCAGCACCTCCTCAGGGACAGAGAGGGCAAAGGTAAACTCAGCGAGCGCATCAGGATCACCGAGACAGATCTTCTTCAGCAGGTCCAGAATCCTTTCCTTCATCTCCTTTGCGGCATTATTCGAAAAGGTGATGGCGAGCAGGTTGTTGAGCCGGTTGCGCGGCACCCTTTCCGACAGGAGGAACAGCACGAACCGCCGGGCAAGGGCATACGTTTTACCCGATCCCGCTGATGCTTTAAGAACGGTGAAATGGGGAAATTCGAGCTGGGTATCCTTCACGGTCATTCGGCTATCCGGATCACATATCATAGCAGAAACCACCGGGGAGCCGGGGAAAAATTGACAGATGTGCCCACACCTTTGCAGCCAAACTTGTCTTGCAATTGTTTTTGGTTCTGATATATCATTAGTTCTGGTTTTTCCGGACAACGACAAAAAGCAAAGGCTATCCACTTTTTAGAAAATCTAATCGACAAGGAGGATCGAATAATGAGAATCGTGTTGTTGGGAGCACCCGGCGCCGGGAAAGGCACCGTCGCAAAGCTTTTGACCGAGTACGACGGATCGGTCCAGATTTCCACGGGAGACATACTGCGAGGCGCGGTGAAGGCAGGCACGCCTTTGGGGAAAGAGGCTCAGGGCTACATGGAGAGAGGCGAGTTGGTGCCTGATAAGCTGATAATGGACATCATGGAAGCCAGGCTGCAGGAACCGGACGCGGCAAAAGGGTTTATTCTGGACGGTTTTCCAAGGACCATACCCCAGGCGCAGGACCTGAAGAAACTTTTGGAAAAGCTGGGTATCAAGCTCGATTTCGCGGTAAACCTCGAGGTTCCAAGAGATATTATTCTCGACAGGCTCACTACAAGAAGAACCTGTTCCAATCCTGATTGCCAGGAAATCTATAACGTAAAGACAAACCCTCCCACCCCTGACGGCAAATGCAAGAAGTGTGGTTCACCCGCTGTTCAAAGGGCAGACGAAACAGAAGAGGCCATTACCATAAGGCTTAACACCTACAATGAAAAGACGGCTCCTCTCATCGATTTTTATGCAAAAGAAGGACAGCTCCAGACAGTCACCTCCCTCAATCTGCCTGATATAATCAAAGATATTACCAGCAAGTTGAAATAAGCGGGACAGGACGGGGTGGCAGGAAACTGCCGCCCCGATATAAACCGATGATCCTTATCAATCCGCCCCTCGTAAAGCCGTCCGAGCCGCCGGCCGGCCTTCCGAAGCTCGCCGGTGCCCTCGAAGCACACGGCATCACCTGCACCCTTCTCGACGCAAACCTAGAAGGCATCCTGTATCTCCTCGACAATCCGGCAATCACGGATAACGATACGTGGACGAGGCGTGCAGTACGCAATATCACCAGAAATCTTTCCATCTTGAAAAGCGGGCAGGGATACGGAAATACGGACCGCTACCGAAGGGCTATAGGCGATCTCAACCGGGTGCTTGACAGGGCAGGAAGGCCCGGTGGCATTTCATTGACCCTTTCCGATTATGCCGATGAACGCTTGTCGCCTCTCAGGAGCCGGGATTTGATCGCTGCCGCCGAAAACCCGGAAGGGAACATCTTTTTCCCGTATTTCAGCTCCCGTCTTGACAGGCTTCTCGAATCGGAACTGCAGCACCGGATAATCGGTCTCTCAATCAATTTTCTGAGCCAGGCCCTTTGTGCCTTCTCGATTATGGGCTTCCTGAGGAAGCACTATCCGTCCCTGAGAATAGTGGTCGGAGGCGGCCTCATCACGTCATGGATGGGTAACCATGATCTCGGAAGCCTCTTTGCGGGACTCATCGACAAGGCTGTCCAGGGTCCGGGCGAGATCCCTCTTTTGTCGCTCCTCGGCCAATCGCCCCATGCCTCCGCCCCCCAGTCTCTTCCGTCATATCAAGGCCTTCCGACGGGTCATTACCTGGCACCGGGACTGATCCTGCCCTACCCGGCCTCACATGGCTGCTACTGGGGCCGCTGCTCCTTCTGCCCGGAAAACGCTGAAGGTAATCGTTATTCTCCCCTGTCCTTTTCCCGGGTGCCCGCCGACCTTCGAATTCTCGCGGCCCGGCACAACCCTGTCCTTCTCCATCTCGTCGATAACGCTCTCAGCCCCGCGTTGCTGGCTTCCATTTCGAATGATCCCCCCGGCGTTCCCTGGTATGGCTTTGCGAGAATCACGAAGGAATTGGCAGACGCGGACTTTTGTGCGGTCCTGCGAACATCGGGGTGCGCCATGCTTAAATTGGGACTTGAATCAGGGGATCAGGGCACGCTCGACTCACTCGACAAGGGGATTGACCTGGAGATTGCGTCCAGGGCGCTGAAGGCACTCAAAGGAGCAGGAATCGCAACGTACGTCTACTTCCTTTTCGGTACTCCCGCCGAAACCCCCTCAGCCGCCCGAAAGACGCTCGATTATATTGTCCGCCACAGCCCCTGGATAGACTATATGAATCTCGCCATCTTCAACATGCCCCTCAACTGTGCCGAGGCGGGCACGCTCGATCTCCGGAGTTTCTATGACGGCGATCTCTCACTCTATACCGATTTCATCCACCCGAAAGGATGGGGAAGACGTGAAATCCGTCTATTCATTGAAAAAGACTTGAAGATGCACGCTGCCGTAAGGCCGATCATCCTGAGACAGCCGCCCTGCTTCACCTCGAATCATGCGCCGTTATTTTGCATAAACCGGCCACCTGCGGATAGGCGGTAAATTACCGGCTACGCAGCTTCGGACCTAGTCTACTTCCCGATCTTCGTTGATAAGGTATTTCGCTATCACCGCCTTGAGATCGGCGGTAAGCTCACCATCGCTGCTCACGGTCCTCAGGGTTTCCGCGTCAGTCTTCCATACCACTTGGCCTGCCGCTAAGAGGCAAATACTTCCCGGCTTATAGTCGGTGAAAATCCGGTTCGCCTTGTAATAGCAAGAAGTGTCTATCACTTCCGTGGCATAAGTGCGCATCTGGGGGGGTATATCAAGAGGTTGAAACCAGAGTTTTACCTCCCGCTCGGCATCCTCTTTGTTTGCAGAGGCATGGATCAGGTTATCCATGCGTTCGTCTATCACGTTTCCTGCTGCATCGTAAATGGGGGCGATCGTGCCGAGGGCCCTGATACAGCCGGGATTCTTGTCACGCGCTATGTGGGGATTTGTGGGACCTGCGATATTTCTGATCTTCTGAATGGCTGAAGGTCCATGATAAACCAGGGCAATCACGCGACGTTTTCCAGGGGCGTCAGGAAAATGTATTTGCCCCCGTATGTATTCGACGAGGGAGGGGAAGAACGTCTTTCCGAGATGCTCTGCATAATGCGCCTCGGCCAGCATCTGGCTCATGCAGACAATCTTCGCCCCTGCAAAGCAAAGACCCGTATGGAATTCGGACAATTGGGAAAGCACGTAGCCGGTCAGTGAATTCTTAAGCGCATCGGGCTTGATGAGGACAAGGGTTTGTTCGAGGTTGTCGGCGGTCATTCATGACTCCTTTTTTCGTTAATGATAACGTTCCCGGATTTGCCCTGTCAAATCCTTGTCCGGCGGACCGGCACTCTCACAGAACGAACGAGCTTCTCCGGTTCGAAATGAAGCCTGCCTCAGCCTTTCTCAGGATCTTGTCGGCCCTCGATTGTGAATCTGTCATGCTCGTTCTGTTTCGAAGCTCAAGATACTTTTTCAGCAGCAACCCTTCCTCGTCATCTCCCCATGATCCGGGATGTGCTGTGTCTATCTCTCCCGAGACGGCCTCCACCGCCTTTGCAAGGGTGGCCGGCACATGGCCGGGACGGTTCACATGCTGATCGAGCAGGAGCGCCACTCCGCACTCCGAGCTGATGTAATCGTCAACATAGAATCCCCTGATCCTGCATCGGTCGAGGTGATAAAACAGTTTGATCCTTTCCAGGGCATGCAGGGTCTGCACTTCACGGACATTGTCGTCATGTCCGGCGCTCCAGAACCTGTACGCCCACTGAAGACTCCGCAGAGCGGATTTTGCCTCTCCGGCAGCCAGGAGGACACCGTTGAGGGAGAAATAGCCGACAGGGGCAGAACCGGGTCTGTTCGTCACGCCGACTGCAGCAAGTCCGTAGCGGCCGAAACAGGTCTCGAAGGTATGGGGATAAGCCTTGTGGAGTCGTTGGACCACGGCCGGCAATTCTCCTGCCTCACTCCCCGCACCGCTGGTCCATTGAAAAATACCGAACGACAGAAAGGCATTGTCCCAGGTGTTTATTGCCTCGTATTTGCCCTCGTTTTCGGATACGGCCCGTAGCACGCGCAAAAGCGAATCCGGCGTACCGGCAAAACGATCCCGGTTATTCCGTACAAAAGAATCGATGTCAGTGCTCCCGTAGCCGAAAAACCCCTCTTTGAACTTTTTTGCAAAACGTTTCCCGTCAGGAGTGAAGGCTTCGTTGCCGGCAAGCCTGAGGGCAGCGCACTCCTCCTGATTTTCGAGCGGCGGGATTACGTTTCCCTCCCTCAGACTGACATACTCACTTTTGACATAACCGCTGAGCCCGTTGCCCGTGACGCTCAGCCACCCATCCTCCTCGTTGTATACTTCGACAACCGTGCCTTCCGGAAACCCGCCAATGACGGAACCGCCCGGCTCCGCCCTGAGATTGAGCAGATGGACGTTCACCCTTCCCGTCCGGCTCGAGGACGCCTTTTCGACTGAGGGAGGTTTGACCTTTACGAATTCGGACTTCACGAAACCGGAAAGACCTCCACCTGTGACCTGCAACCAGTCCCCCATGCGGTTTATGATCTCGAGGTCTGTGCCGTGCGACAAAACTGCGAGCACAACTCCACCGGGCGACGCCCTCAGGTTCAGGGCGTCGACAGCCACCTTTCCGAATAAGGAATCATGGGCCATTCCCGGCTATCCCCTGGCGCTCATCACTTTGGTCTTCTCTGCCGATCCTTGCGAACTGCCGAAGAAGTACGAGAGAACCTGCGTGAATCCCGAAATCAGCGCGCCGATGATCAGCATGACGAGGGAATTATCCTTGAGCGCCGCAACGACACTGCTGCCGCCGTAAATCGCCCCATGAAAAAGATATCCCGCCAAGAGGAGAAAGGTACCGGTCATGATGTAGGCGAGGACATAAAGATGCCTGTCAGCTTTTCCCGTGGCTGCGACCACGGCGGCTTCCCTTCTCCTGGCAGAGTCGATGTCGGCGAGAAATGCCTTGGTCTCCTCCAGTTGAAGCTCCTGCAGCTTCTGCTGGTGAGTCAACTCGAATTCCCTGAGCTTTCTCATCGCCTCGGGATCCTGCTGAATTGCATTCATCACCGACTCCGGTGAACCCGGGTCTGCGTCAAAAAGCCCGGCCACAACCTTACCGGCAATTGCGCCCGCCGGTCCTCCAAGAAGCCCGCCAAGAAGAGGTACGCCCTGTGAAACAAGTGCCTTTCCGATGTCTCTCCAGTCCATGTCTTCCATCTCCTTTCCGTTATGTTATTGAGATCGAACACCCTCATCATCCTCCGCTCTTTTCTGCTCAACACCTTTCTTCCCGCTTCCCCATTCGGCTTATAGCCTGTCCGCCGGCACCCATTTGATCACATCCCGGATCCTCATTATATTCAGGACAAATTACCACATCATCAGTTTATCGAAATATACCATCTTCCACTTCCCCGAAGCCAATATATTTTAACAGTACCCACCGGGCAGTTGAAAACGCTTATTGGATATATTCTTGAAGACAGGCAGAGAAGACAGGCCGTTGGATGGTCAGGTCGTAAAGAACCTTAAGGCTGGAACAACATTGAGCAAAGAGAATAATACGTCAATACGGCAACAGTTTTCCGATAATGATCGAGGACAGGCTTTCGCGAGGCAAAAAGAAGCGCATATTGTGGAGCCGCCTCATCAAAAGCCATGGTTGCCGTCTTCTACGGCTTGGACAGCTCCGAAGTGCAGTGCGGGCAGCGCGTTGCCTTGATTGGAATGTGAGAAAAACAATAATTGCACTCCTTGGTAACAGGCTCTGCAGCCGGGGCGACTTCCTTCCTTTTCAGTTTATTCATTGTCCTCACAAGAAGAAACACGGAAAAGGCAATTATAATAAAGCTAATGATGGTATTAATGAACATACCGAAATTAATGGTCACCGCGCCCGCCGATTTCGCTGCTGCCACGGAAGCGTACGGCGCCGCGACCCTGCCTTCCCTCAGCACCACGAAAATATTTGAAAAGTCCGTCTGCCCGAGTACCAACCCGATGGGAGGCATGATTATGTCCTGAACGAACGAATTAACAATGGTACCGAAAGCAGCACCGATGATTATTCCGACGGCCATGTCCATTACGTTTCCGCGCATTGCAAATTCCTTGAATTCCTTAAACATGGTCCCTCCTCCTTTGAGTAATGTTTTCACTTCAACCTGAAATCGGCCCGGCTGTCCTTGAGATTTTGTTTCCTTTCAGGCATGAGGCTTTTCGGTTCGACCACAAATACTCGCTCAGCGGTGACCTTTCCCGATTTCAGCATATGATCCTTGAGCACCGTCGCACGCTGATTTGCCAGTGTCCGTAGGTCCTGGTCCTCTACGACCGTATGCGTCATCATCAGTTTCTCCATTTCAGCAGCCGGAAGGTTTTTCGTCAGACCTATAAGGTTTTTGGGTTTGTCAAATTTCTCTGTCTTGTAGGCCAGTGCAAGGAATTTCTCATACTCCTGTTTCCCTATCGTCACCTCGTCAACAGGAATGGCAGCCTCTCCTTTCTTTATCATTTCCTGAAGTTTCCGTGCTTTCAGTTTTCGCATAAAAAAGTAATCTTTCAGGGCGTCCTTATCCTTCTCCATATCCACATGCCCCTCAATCTCAAGCTTCAATGCCGGGCGGTCATACAGGGCCGTGATCAGCGTATCGATCTTTTTCATGCTAGCTTCATTAATATGAGTTGACCCGTGCTCGAATTCAACATAGCTCAGTTCCTCGCCGCCCCCAAAGAGCGAGCCGAGGAGAGCAAAGGGGGAGGTCGCCGCCTTCGCGATCAAATTGACCACTACCTGCAACACGATCCTCCAGACGCTGAATTCGGGATCGTCGATGCTCCCCGATACGGGGATACTCAACTTGATCTGCCCGTGCCTGTCCTTCAAAAGCGCCACGGCTAAACGAACGGGCAGCTTTGTGGCGCTCGGGCTCTCGACCTTATCCCCGAAGATGAATTGATCAAAGAAGATGACGTTCGTCGAGTCCAGCTTCCTGTTATCGATGAGATACTTGAGATCAATTGAAAGCTTGCCCTTTTGGATGCTGTAGCCCGCGTATTTTCCCGAATACGGCGTCATCGGGCTCAGATCGAGGTCCCGGAACTTAACCACAAGGTCCGCAAAGAGATGTTCTTTGGACGGGTTGATTTTGCCCACGATCTCAAGGGGCACGGAATGGTCGAGTGTGCCCCGGACCTCCACGTCGGCTCGTGCATGACGCTTCATGGAGAGTCCTGAAATCCGCCCTCCCATGTCGCTGAGGTTGGCCGTGTAGGCCGGCTTTATCAATCGGTCCATAAAATCGATAGTCCCGCCCTGCAGGGTGATGGTCCCTATCTCGATAGCCGGATCTGTTGCCTGACCCTGTCCGGAGGCTTGTGCCGGTATCGATGAGGTTCCGGCCCGCTGAACGGCTGCCTCGTGCTTATCCGGCTGTCCCTCCGGGTCCTCAGCCATTATGTTCTGAAGATTCAGGCTCCCGTCAGGATTGACAATCAGCCGGGCATAAAAATCGGCCAAAGAGATTCCGCCTATACGGACAACGGCAGGGTTGTAGCCAATGTTGACCGCGCTGAGCGAGAGGGCTTTGCACTTCACAAAATCGTCCCCGTTATGCCTGTCTATGGACGAAAAACGCGAAACGAACACTTTTCCGGTATAGAGAAGCCTCGGTCCTCCTGAACCGGATGAGGTCAATTTGAGATTTCCTTCGAGCGAGACATTTCCATCGGTCACGGTTATCTTTACTTTCTTCGTGAAGTAAGGCTGAAGCGTCCCTATTGCCATCCCTTTCGCCTCAACGGAAAGGTCTGATGCAAGGGGATCAAGGCCCATTGTTCCCTTGATGGTTATGCTGCCTTTCTTCTCGTACACGAGACCGGCGTCGATTACGCTCTTTGCGTCTTTTTCTGTCGAAAAGCCCGCGACGAGAACGTTTATCCGGTTTAATTCCAGGTTTACCGGCCGCCTTACCGTCAGATCGTGAAAAAGGAGCGTTCCGGCATTCAGCTCCACCTTATCGACTGTCATTTTGAACGATTCTGATCCGGAGGCTGCCTGGACCGCTTTTTCCTGCGTTTCCGGGATTTTTTCCCGTTCTTCCGGCAGGGGGACGAGGTTTTGCAGGTTAAGGCTCCCGTTCTTCTCACGCCTCACCGTTATCTGCGGGGCTTCAATCGTCACGTTTTCAACATGCAGTCTTTTTGAAAGCGGCTCGAAGGAATTCACAGCCACCCGAAGCGAGGGCACCCGAAGGAGCTGGTCGCCGGCCAGGTCGTCAACCGAAAGCTTCGATACGCCGACATTCCCTGATACCACGAGCGATGGGCCCTTGTCCCGGGACCGAATGAAGGAAACGGTTGCTCCCACATCCACCAATGCAGACAACAATTTGAAATTCATCTTGACGGGCGCATAGGGCAGATACCGCGTAATATCGACATCTTTGACGGATATTTCGACATTCGATTCCCGGGATTCCGCAAAAGGCTTAACCTTACCGTTAACAGAATACGGCTCTCCGTTAATGGTAGCCGAAAAGGCCGGCTGCACAAAGGTTTCCACGTAGTGAGGGATATTGGAGATAAAGGGTATTCCGATATTGATCTCCCGCAACTGATGTCGCGCGTCTTTGGGCGCGTCGTCAAAGTCGACACCCCCGTCTTTTATAGAGATGTTACCGAGCGAAAAATGTAAGGTGCCTGACGTTGTTTTCTGCGTTTCTCCCCCCGAAGAGGCTTTCGTGAGGACATCCGAGAAATTGTAGTTTCCGTCTGCATTTCTTGAAACGTATACATACGGCCCGGATAGTCTGATTTCCTTTGCGATTACCGCTCGTTTTAATAGTGAAACAGCTTCAAGGTCGACGAAAAGCTCTTGAAAAGCGAAGAAATCAGCGTCGCTTCCGCGCTCTTTAACCACAAAATTATTAATCTTTACCGTGAGGAGAAGAGGGTTTGTCCTGATTTGGCCGATTGAGACGGGCCGGTCCAGGGTCTGCGACAGCTTTGAGACCAAAACCGATTTGAGGATGGGCGAAAGGGCGAAGAAGCCGATCAATGTGATGGCAGCAAAAGATAAGACCGAGACTGTTGCGAACTTCCTGAACCTCTTCATACCCTTGCCTCCTCACCTCTTTTTCTCACTGACTATGAAGGGTAATAACGTTTATTTCTGTTAGAACTTATAGCTTATTGACGCTCCTCCGCCAGGTTTGTTCTTCAACTGGGCCTCGGCGGTCAGAAACACCTTCCGGCTCACAACCGGGACCCTTGCACCGAGGAAGGCGCCGATATTATGTCTCTCTTTTATCTCATCTTGCGACACGGCCGGATTGATGGCGAGTTGACTATCCGCACGATGCCAATAGGCAAAGGGACCGCCGTAGAGCGTTACCCCCTGGACCTTATACTGGGCAGAGACACCCACATTTGCGTCCCACTGGTTGGTCGCAACATTTGTGTGATCACCGTATAAGCTGCCTTCAACAAACGGCCCGACCGCAAAATTCCCACTCTGATAGGCAATGCCTTTTAATCCGAGACTTCCGTAAACGCTGGCCGCATCGCTGAAGCGCTGGCCCGTAGTCCGGCTGTGCACAACCATATCTGCTCCACCGAGCCTGCCGTATACCTCCCAGTCTTTCACGAACGAGTAGTCTGCCTGAATATAATACTGGTTGGACTTTGTCTTCAGGGCAACACCATCCTGTTTCAACCCGGTCCTGTCGAAAAAGTACCCTACCCCCACGGAAGCCCTACCAGGGTCCGGGACAGGCTCGGGCGGACCGAACTCGCCTGCAAAGGTTATACTGACAAACAACAGTGTAGCCAAAATAATTATGATTAAGCTTCTCATTGATGTCCTCCTTCCACCGTTATTACCCCTCATAGTCGTTACGCCATATGTTTTCCTCCTTTCAGGCCCACTTCACCTGTATTTTCGGGTCCTGGATAACAAGCAATAGGCATGCCGGAGAGATGATCAACAGCAAGTGACGGAAATTACTGTTAATTCTAAAAACGCTTTTAACACCTTTCTGAACGAAAGTGTCGAGGATGGTGTAAGGGAGCAACAAAAATGTCGCGTGAAGGGTTGAAAAGAGCTGGTTTGGCGCGATACAACTCGTCTATTTCCGCAATAACGCTCTCTTCAAAAAAGAGCAGCGAGGCTGACCTGACCGTTACGCCAAGGACGAATATGTTGATAAGGATGGTATGTGCAGAACCAGGCTGTGAGATGGTCAAGAGACAAAAGAGACCCCGGCAGTCCGAAACAACAGGCAGAAAAGACCGGATTCATGCCCTGTTCTCGTCAAGCACCTGCCTGACGGTCTTTGCAATCTCTCTCTTGGTAAGGGGTTTCATGACAAAAGAGCGTATGCCGGCCGCTCGTGCAGCCTCGGCATCCACCATTTGACTGTGCCCGGTGCATAGAATGACGGGCGTCACGAAGCCTGAAGCAGCTATTTCTTTCGCGAGCTCGATCCCGGTCATCTCGGGCATTGTCTGGTCTGTAATGATGACATCGAACCTGTCCGGGTCGATCCTGAAAAGTGCAAGCGCCTCACGGCCGTTCGTCTTGCAGACCACCTGATAGCCGAGATCGGTCAGCAGCTCCTGTCCCAACTCTGCGAGCGTTTCTTCATCGTCAACGAAAAGCACCCGCTCTGACCCTGATGGTATCACCGATTCAGCCGCCTCGTTTTTCCGGCTCTGTTCCACATATTTCGGGAGATAGGCGGTGAAGACCGTTTCCTTACCCGGTTCGCTGGAAACGATCATCACTCCTCCATGACTCTCAAGAATGCCGTGTACCACGGACAGACCGAGACCCGTTCCTTCACCCGGATTTTTCGTGGTAAAGAAAGGATCAAAGATTTTCTCCATAATATCCGGCGGGATGCCGGGACCGGTATCGGCCACGGATAATTTGATGTAATTTCCGGGATTCATTCGGGCGACCGGCGGCTGCGAGATGTCGTCGAAGCTGAAATCCGACAGGTGAATGGTAAGCTTTCCTCCCTTCTCTCTCATCGCATAAATCGCATTTGTGCACAGATTCATTACCAGTTGCTGTATCTGTACCGGATCGGCCAGCACAAGGCCTGATTCTGTCTTGATATCGAAATGAATGTCGATCGTGGATGGCACAGTTGCCCGAAGCAGCTTGATCGTTTCCTTTATAGTCGAGCTCATCAGGAGGGGTTTCTTCTCCTGCTCGGCTTGGCGTGCGAAGGTGAGGACCCGCTTCACCAGATCCCTCCCCCTTAAACCCGCTTCATAGATCCTGTCCAGATGTCTTTTGATTCTGTCACCAGGCGGTACTTTCTCTCTGGCCATATCCGAGAAGCCTATAATAGCAGCCAGGATATTATTGAAATCATGTGCAATGCCGCCCGCCAGAATGCCAATGCTCTCAAGCTTTTGTGCCCGGCGCAGTTGCGCTTCGAGGCTTTCCCGGTCCTCCTCAACGTTGAGCCTGTGGAGTGCCTCGCCGATCAGGGGCTGGATCGATTCAATATACTCGACGGTCTTCCTCGGCACCTTCCCCTTTGCCCTGTCTGCCAGATGGATAGCCCCGAGAATCTTATTCCTGTAGAAAACAGGAATCACGCAGAGGCTCATGTAGTCCACTTTCATGCACGTTCCCCTGTACCTCGCCTTCGCCTCGTCGGGAAGATGGGAGAGGAATTCCATAGTGTCATCGCAGTGAAAGCTGCCGTTGGGCGTCATGTACTTCAGCTCGTACGGGTCCGGTGCCCCTGCAACCACTCGCGGGCACACGCAGTGGTCCCGGCCAAGAGAAAGAAAGTGTTCCGATTCCCGGAACTCGTCGCTGAATCCCACGTGTGATTCGTACGGGATATTTGCTTCCTTGTCGAGCACCCTGAGGCCGACCGCCTCGCACCCGGTCCATTGCTGGAGCAGCCCGGCGACAGAATCCAGATACTCTTTCTTCGATGACTGTATTGTGAAAAGCTTGAGAAGTGTATTGGTGTCATGGAGAGCCTTTTCCGCCATCCGTCGCTCGCGGCGCACCTCAGCGTCGCGCAGTTCGCGCTCTATTGCCGGAACAAGCCTCTTGAGATTGCTTTTAAGTATGTAATCGTGAGCGCCTGCCTTCATGGCAGCAACGGCAATGTCTTCTCCAATATTCCCCGATACGACGATGAAGGGCAGATCGATCCCTTTTTCGCGAACCGCCCTCAACGCAGCGGGTCCGCTGAACAGGGGCAACACGTAATCGGCAACGATGACATCCCATTCCCGCTCAAGTGCGGCATCCATCGATTCCGAGCTGTCCACGCACTCGTATACGACACTGTATCCCGCTTTCCTGAGCTCGCGAACCACGAGAAGGGCGTCATCCTCCGAATCCTCCACAATCAGTAGACGAAGTTGCTTGTTCATTAGCCTTTACTTTCTTTTCCTGCCCAGGATGAGACGCATCAAAAAGGCGGCTCATTCAATACAAGCCAGTATAATCCAAGCTGCTGGACAGCATCGGCAAACTGGTTGAAGTCGACCGGCTTACGGATATAGCTGTTCGCACATAAACTGTAACTGTCGATGCGGTCCTTGTCCTCATTGGAAGTAGTGAGGATGACTACAGGGAGCAGCTTTGTTTTTTCCTCAGACCGAATACGCCGCAGCACCTCGATACCATCCATCCTCGGCATTTTCAGGTCGAGCAGGACGACCTGGGGCATTATGCTCGTATCCCGGCCCTCAAACTGGCCCATACCCAATAGATAGTCAAGGGCCTCCACCCCATCCCTCGCCACCACAACATCATTAGCTATCCTGCTCTTCGCAAGCGCTCTCAACGTCAACTTCACATCATCTGGGTTATCTTCTACCAAAAGTATCGTTTTATTGTTCATCCGCCTTCCCGTTAACATGGACATCAATCCTGCAGAGTAAAATAAACCACGGCTCCCCTTCCTGTTTCACCTTCTATCCATACGCGGCCTCCGTGACGGCCGACGATTCGCTTGACCGTTGCAAGGCCGATACCTGTGCCCGGAAATTCTTCGACCCGGTGCAGACGTTGGAAGGGTTTGAAAAGTTTGTCAATATACGCCATATCGAAACCAGAACCGTTGTCCCTGACAAAGAATATCTTCTCATTGGCCGATCTCTTCAAGCCAAACTCTATTACTGCTTTCTCGCTTTTCTGCGTGAACTTCCACGCATTGTCCAGCAGGTTCTCCAGCATTACCGTCAGCAGGCGTTCATCCCCGAAGACATAAAGTTCATCGGGGAAAATGAACTTCACCGCCCGTCCCGGGCTCGATGCGCGAAGGCGGTCCGAAATCCTTTTCGCAAGAGGGCTGAGGTTCACCCGTTCGCGGTTCATGGCCGCCCTCGACAGCCTCGACAGGTTGAGCAGATCGTCTATAAGACACCCCATTTTCTCGGCGGCTGCAACTATTCTCCTGAGAGAGTCTTTTCCCTCTTCGTCCAGTTTGTCGAAATAGTCCTCAAGAAGCACTTGGCTGAACCCTGAAACACTCCTTAAAGGCGCACGCAGGTCGTGGGATACGGAATAACTGAAGGCTTCAAGTTCACGGTATGCGGTCTCGGTGGCCTCCTTTGCAAGACGTAGTGATTCGAGGGATTCTCGAAGCTCCCGGTTGGCCACCTCGGTTTTTGATCGCTCGACGTCGAAGTCCTCGAGGAGGTTCAGCATTGCACGCTGGGTCTCTTCGAGCCTTGCCTTTTCTTCCGAAAAATCTTCAAGAATATTGAGCATCGCCCGCTGGGTCTCTTCGAGCCGCTTCTTCTCTTCAGCGAAGTCCTCGAGGATATTCAGGATGGCTTTAGACTGGTCTTCGGGAACAATGGACCCCTCGGACAATTGAATTGCAGGCACTTCCCGATCGGTCATGCCTGCGGCCCTTCGGATGATCCCGTTCGCCGGAGGGCATCCAGCTCTTTGTTGAGTTCTTCGATCTCTTTTTTCAGCTCTATCATTTTCAGCTCTCGCCCCACAGTGAGCTTCTGGAACCTTTCAAGCTCGGCGAGCCTCTCAAGCTCCCGCGCCCTCTGCTCCTCCCGCGCCCTCTGCTCGGCAATCTTTGCCTCTGCCTCCTTTTGCGCGGTCACGTCCCGTGCAGCTGCAAAGACCCCCAGAACGTTCCCTCTCACGTCCCGGTAGACAGACGCGTTGTAGAGCACGTAAGTCAACCGCCCGTCCTTGTGCCTGATAGTGAGTGGATAATCGGTGACATATCCTTTCGAGAAAACCTGTTCGTATCCCCTGCGGGCGTTTTCAGGCTCGGTAAAATAGTCCGAGAAGTCGGCGCCCACAAGCTCTTCCCTGGACATGCCCGTCACCTTGACGGTCGCCTCGTTCACGTCCGTGATCTTGCCGTCGGGACTTATGGTGACGAGGGGGTCAAGGCTCGCTTCGATGAGGCTGCGGGCGTACTG
>MVRP01000056.1 GCA_002067405.1 Syntrophorhabdaceae bacterium PtaU1.Bin034
CCGCGGGCGGGAGCATCCCTGCCATAACGTCCTCCGCGCCTACGGGTGCGTGGGTGCCGTAGTTCTCACCCGCATGGCAATCGGGACCAAGGTAAAGAAACACAAAAAAACCAACTACCATGTAAATCTGAATCGACCTACAACTGCTATTCATGTTCCCTCCTCGTACTTACAGGCTTTGCTGGAAACCTTCTGTTGATTCTTGCTGCAACTTTCTTAAGTCAACCGTATGAACAACTCCTTGGCGTCTCAGGTTTTCAAGACCGGTCGACGTCCGACTTTCATTTTCTGATTGCTTTGAATATCTCACGCATGCCGGGTCCATGCTGCAGTTGCGGACTCCGTGCCCGAGTTCGCCTGTTATGCGTCCTGACGCGCTCTTCAGGCCTTTAAGATCGTAACGGACAGCGCCCCCTCAGCCCCCTCAATGCTCCCACCGTTGTTTTGAGCCAGTCCTACTTTGGCGCCCTGTACCTGACGCCTGCCCGCTCGACCCGTGAGGTGCCAGTAAAGTTCTACGAGTTGACGAACACCTGTTGCGCCGATGGGATGTCCCTGCGATTCGAGACCTCCTGATACATTGATCGGTAATTTTCCCCCTAATGTGCTGTGCCCTGCCTCGGCAAAAACCCCTCCTTCCCCTAGTGGACAGAACCCCAGTTCCTCGGTCGAATAAAGCTCGCCGAAGGCGGTGGCGTCGTGAAGTTCGGCCAGATCAATGTCTTCGGGACCGACTCCTGCCCGTTCGTATGCCTTCTTCGCAAGACGGCTCAGCGTGCTCTCCGTGATTTTGCTACGATCTTCACCACTCGCTATCATGCAGGCCGCCACTTCGACGGAGTGACGGGCCCCAATCCTTCGGGCATATTCGTCGGAGCAGATCACCATGGCCGCTGCCCCGTCGCCGATAGGCGAACACATAGGCGTCGTGAATGGCCATACCACCTCGGGCGCCTCAAGGACCTCTTCTATCGTTAACGAATTCTGGTATTGGGCGAGGGGGTTCATAGTGGAGTGATAGTGGTTCTTTGAGGCAATGACGGCTAACTGCCTCTGGGTGCTCTTGTACTTTTCCATATGCTCCAAAGCCAGAGAAGCGTAAAAATCCATAAAAATGGATCTCTCCCTGGATTTCTTTTTTTTCGCTCCACCTCTTTGCATCCCCTTTTTGACCCTTTCCTGCTGATTGGCGAAGTTCCTCGTGAGCTCTGGAAGGGCTTCCACATCCATACAGCCGCTGAACGCGGAGAGTACCCGGGTACGGTCGTCCAGATACATTTTTTCCATCCCCACAACCAGGGCCACATCCATCTCGCCCAACGCCACCAGCGCGCCTGCGCCATAAAGGGCAGTGGCCGAAGAGGCACACGCATTCTCAACGTTGACAACGGGTATACCGCCGATGCCCAGGGCCCTCAGCACAACCTGGCCCCGGACCGATTCCTGGCCCGTCAATACGCCCTGGGCGGCGTTGCCGACCCAGACGCCTTGAAGTGCCTCTTTGGCGACATCCGCATCGGCGAGTGCTCCGCTTATCGCTTCGGCAGCCAGCGACTTTAGGTTGCGCTCCGTATGTTTTCCGAACTTCGTTATGGCCCCTCCGATCATGAACACTCTGCGCACGTGAACCTCCTTTTTCGTATTGGAAACCTGATCATTCCGTATTTTGTCCTACTGTTCCTCGCCCTCTGCCCCCGGCCCGAACCATGTGACCGGCCGCGAATGGCGGGCCACCGTCCCTTGCTGCTTGAACGAAGGGTACCCAATGCATAAGGTGGTCTGGATCACCCACAATGGATCAGGGAAGCCGAGCTTCAATTTCAGCTCGGGAATGAAGTTCAAGGCCGTGCCGAAGTTGCACCACACCGCACCGAGGCCGAGGGCCATGGCCGCCAGGTTCATATTCTGCCCGCAAATTCCGGCGTGCAGTTCGGGAAAGGACATCCTAGTATTGGACCCGACAATGATGATGACCGGTGCGTTCATAAAGACGGGAAGTTCTTTCTTCGCAACGCACGCGATCCCCCGCTGGACCCGGGGGTCGAAAACTGCCGCAGGCAATTGCTTATAAAGGCCCATTGCCGCCTCGTCATTTTGAAAGGCCGGAGCCATATTGGCCCAGAACATCTGACATGCGTTTTCGAGTTCGTCATGAAACCCCGGGTCGGTTATCACTGTGAATTTCCACGGTTGTGCGTTGGCTGCGCTCGGCGCGAAGCGCCCCGCTTCAAGAATACGTCGTATGAGGTGCGGAGACACGGGGTCCTTCCTGAAGTTCCTCACGCTTCTGCGCTCCATGATGGTCCGTTCCATCTCCGTCCATGAGGCCGGGTTGCCCTGCCCATCTCGTGGTTCAAGCGGCGGCCTCACCGGGGGAAAGTCCGTATCGAAGAAGCCGCCCCGTACCGAAAAAGTCTGTTCAACGGACACGGCGCCTTCAGGGCACGCGATCATACAGTTGAAACAGGAAAAACAAGTGTATTCCTTCTTCATCATGGGCACTCTGTCTTTATCCATCTCCCAACACTTCATGGGACAATTCGTGACGCAAAGCCCGCAATGCTTGCACTTCTCCGGATCGGCCTTCATAATGCCGTTCATGACGCCTATGGGATGGATAATCGCCTTAATATCCTCCGGCGACAGCTCGTTGCCTGCCACGTTTTCCTCATCAAGGTTACTCATGTTGTTCCTCCTGATATTCGTTGTCTTCCAGTTTCATGTGCCGCTCGGACGTTTTTTCTTATTTTCTCTTTGTGAGGAAAGACCAAAACGACCCTTACCACATGGTCTGACCTCCGTCGATGACCAGGGCCTGACCGGAGGCATTGTCCGCTTTGCAGAAATACGCTACTGCTTCGCCGATGTCCTCCGGTTGCTGCGGCCTCCCCAGGGGCATGGATGTCTTTGCAATCGTCTCAACAACCTGAGAAGGATCGACTCCCAAGATAGGTGCGTTTACCACAATGCCCGAGCCGATGACCTCTTGGGCCACTGCCTTTGTGAACCCCATGATGCCCGCTTTGGCGGCAGAATAGGCAGGCACAACGGGCGCGCCGTGTATACCGCAGACGGATGACATGTTAATGATCTTGCCCGTCCTTTTTGGCTCCATGATTTTTAACGCCTCTCTGGTACAGTAGAAGGTGCCGTTAAGGTGAACGTTTAGCGTTACGTGCCATCATTCATCTTCGAAGGAGGAAGTCACCTTCATCGATTCCTGCATTTTTCCCGTTTCCATCACCTCGGTCGTGGCTTTAAGGGCAACGTCATTGGACAGTTTCTGATAGGCTGGCCACGATGAGGGGATGGCAATACCGGCGTTGTTGACGAGAATATCGATCGTGCCGTAGGCTGCCTGCAGTTTCTCGAACATCCCTCTCACTTCGGCTGAGTTTCCCACATCCGCCTGTAAGGCCAATCCGCTTGCCCCAAGTCCTTTTAGCAGTGCGAGGGTGTCATCGATGCCTTTTGCACTGATGTCGTTTATCCCGATTCGTGCCCCTTCTTTGGCCAGATGAACCGCAATGGCCCTGCCCAGACCACTCCCCGCTCCGGTAACCAAAGCAACCCTGTCTTTCAGCTTCACAAATTATCCCTCCTTCTTCTGACCCTACTTGTAGCATTCATCCCCCGTCTCAAGCGGTCCAAAACGCAACTGCTACCCTGATCGATAAAGCTTCGCGATTCCCAAACTCCGCGCACTATCGCTCGACTTTGATCCCTGCCTTCTCCCTGTCCCACGTGGCAGCGGTAATGCCCACCTCCCTCAGTTTTGCCTTCTGGACCTTTTCATTTGCTGTCCTGGGAAGAGCGTCAACATATTCCACGTACCGCGGAACGGCAAAATAGGGCATCCGGTCCACACAATAGGCGAGCAGTTCTTCCGGAGGAAGCACTTCACCCTCCTTTAGCACCACGACGATCTTGACTTCGTCCTCCGAGAGTTCCGACTTCACTCCGATAGCGGCTGATGAGCCCACCTTGGGATGTGAGTTGACAACGTCTTCGATTTCTGAGGATGAGATATTTTCCCCTCTTCTCCTTATGTAGTCCTTTATACGGTCCTTAAAGAAGACATACCCGTCCTCATCCATGTATCCTGCATCACCGGTGTGGCAGAAGTGGTTCCGAAAGAGTTCGACGGTCTTGTCAGGCATATTGACGTATCCCGGCGTCATGGCCCACGGGACCTTGCCTCGCGCCACGATCTCCCCAACAGTCCCCGGAGCCACAGGATAGTCGTTCTCGTCGACGATGCGCACTTCAAAGGTCTTGGTCTCCTTCCCGCAAGAGCCGATCTTCGGCGCATCGTAGGGGTTATAGGTAATAATCGCTGTTTCCGTAAGACCGTACCCCTCGACCACCTTCAGGTTGTATCGGGTTTCGAACTCCTTGTATATCTGCGGCGGCATGGGAAACGCCGCGCATACCCGGACCGGATTGTCGTTATCGTCTGCCTTTCTTGGCTGGCCGAAAAGGAAATTGCCGATTGCCCCGAGGGAGTTGAAGATTGTGACCTTATGTCTCCTTATTTGGTCCCAGAACCGGCTTGCGCTGAACCGCTCGTAAATGACTGCCTTGGCACCCAAGAGGAGGGCCGGGTAGATGCACAGGAACCGCGCATTGCCGTGGAAAAGGGGCAGGCACGTAAAGAGGACGTCGTCAGGCACCGCCCGAAGCGCTTCAATATAATCCGAAGCACCCAGATAAATTTGCGTGTGCACCTGCAAGACGCCTTTTGCCGCACCTGTGGTACCCGAAGTGTAGATGATGACGAAAGGATCACTTGCCTTCACATGGACCTTGGGCCTTTTTAGGGAAGCCTCGACAAGGGCCTTGAGGCCTGAGATTTCGAACTTGAGGTCCAGTCCTTTCGGGTCGGTGGTCTTCGGCCACACAATGACCTTTTTCAAACCCGACACCTCGTTCTCGATAAACTTCAACCTTTCGATCAATCTGCTATCAATCACGATTGCCTTAGCGCCTGAACTGTTAATGATGTGAGAAAGAAAAGTTCCTTTATTAGCGAGATTGATCGGAACGTCTATAATTCCCGCCTTGGCCGCACCGAACCAGAGGTATACCGATTCGGGAGAGTTGGGAATGAATGTGGCAAGTACGTCGCCTTTCCTTAGACCCAACGAGAGGAGTCCGTTGGCGACCCTGTTGCTGATTTCGTCGCATGCCTTGAAGGTAACCGTACTTCCGTCTTCGAATTCAAGAAACGTTTGGTCCCCGCACGCAGTTGCCCTGTCTTCGAGGATGTGTCCTAAAGTCTGTTCGGAGAATGGATAGGTCTTGATCATGTATCCCTCGTCTTGTTTTTTTCATTAGAGCGGCCAGGGATAATTCTTCGCTATCATGGCTCCCCCGGAAACAGAGAGGGAGTCGCTTGAGCCATCGCAAATAGATGTCATCCTCGCGTCCCTGAACAGCTTTCCCGGCAGATACTCTGTTGTTATCCCGTTCGCCCCGAAGACTTGAACCGCATCACTCGCGACTTCCAGCGCACACGCGCTTGCATAGTTCTTTGCGGCGATACCGTATTCGAGGTGCGGCCGGGGAGACGTTCTGTTGTAAACGAAGGCGGAAAGGACGAGTTGTCGCGCTGATTCCACTTTTTGATACATCTGAAAGAGTTTTCCCTGAATGAAGCTGTGTTCGACCAGTAGGTTCCCTCCCTGTCTGCGTTTCTTTGCATAATCCAGGGCTTCCTCGAAGGCCGCCCGCGCAAGCCCGACACACCAGGTTGCCACCTGTGACGTGGAGCCGGAAAGCCACCCTTCCAAAGCAGCCTTATAATATTCCGGACCCACGAGCATGTTGTTTCTTGGAATGCGAACGTCGTCGAAGAATATCTCGCCCTGGTTGAAATCTCGGGCACCGATCTTGCTGAGAGGCGTTCCTCTCGTTACTCCCCGCTGATCGAGAGAAAAAACGAAAATCCCGTTCCCGGCGTTACCTTTCGACTCGTCCACGTTACACATTAAGAGGCAATGCCGGGCGATCGTCCCCGCAGACACCCAAGCAGCCTTCTGACCGGTGATCACATATTCGTTCCCGTCAAGGCGCGCCTTGCACTGCGGCTTCGCTGTCGTATCCTCGAAGGACGGTAAGGCCACTGTCAGTCCGTCCGATCCAATATCGGGTTCCGTGATAGCCCAGCACCCGATCAGGCTCCCATCTGCGCATTCCGTATACGGGAGGACGAATTCCTTTATGAGTTCTTCGTTTTGCGGTTGAAACAGCATCACCGCCAGGGCCGGAAGGCAAAGTTGCGTGGTCAGCGCCAGACCGAAGCTACCCCAACCCAGCTCCTCATTCACCAGATACTGCTGAAACGGTGTGAGATTTAGCCCTCCAACCTCTTCAGGAAATGCGATTTTGTGATAACCAAGCTCATACGCGGTACGCATGTAGGACCAGAACCGGGAACCGGGCGCGATGACCGCCTCTGGACTCATTTGGTCCAGTTCCTGCGCAATCGGACGCATCACGTTTCTTGCCACTTCCCTCACAGAGTGCGCCAGGTCAGAATCTTCCTTTGTGAAACCAGTAGGATTTGCCCAAAGATAACTCATAACTCCCCCTTAATTTAGATTTCCGAACCTCGAGTTCGGTGTGAAGCCCCTTTTTAGATGCCTGCTGTCACTGCCCCAAGGCCTGTAGACACGTCATCACTTAACTACATTTAACAACCGGCCAGCCGGTCCTTTAACCGCCAAGTCTTCGGCATTTTCTCGTGTCCCTGACGCTCTATCTTTCCCTTTTGCTTTGCTGATGAATTCTTCTGCTCTAAGAAATAGACAACCGGCCAGCCGGTTGGTTCACCATCCAAACAATTGCGCCTATCACCAGGCATACCTCCTAAGGGGTTTTACCCTTCGCCTCTGTTCGGCGAGATGCCCTCAATACCGCTCACGAAAATGTTGTAGATAATGTCCGATAACTGTCCCGCAGAAATGGGGCCTTTAGGATTGTACCATGTAAAAACCCATGTACACATGCCCATAAGAACAAAGGCAATCGTAGTCAGCTCGTCCGCCTTGAGCTTTCCCCCGAAAAACTCATTCAGCGCGTCGACGGTAAGTTCAAGGTATCTCCTTTGTTTTCGTCCTATCGCCTTAAGATTTTCATCCGGAAGAAGTCTGAGGTCATAAAGCAAGGTCTTCGCTGCACTCGGTTCCACCACGTAATGTTCTACGATGTGTTCTACGATCGTCCGAAGTCTGGAGCGGCTATCTGTCACTGCCTTCAGATCTTCTTCCAACCCTGAGATCCCTTTTTCCATAAAGCCGTCCAGGATAGAATAGAGCACTTCGTCCTTTGTCGCAAAATAGTGGTAAATTCCTCCCTTACTCAAATTAGCTGCATCGGCAATATCCTTCAGGCTTGTTTCCACATAACTTTTGCGACTAAACAAATCAGCCGCCTTTCTTTCTATGAAAGCCCGTTTGTCTTCACTTACAGTTTCGGATGTCTTCCGCTTCTGACCCACGCCTTAATCTCCTGCATTTATCAAAACCGGCCAGCCGGTCGGTCTATCTCTGACATAGATTAGCGCTTGGTTAAAAATTATGTCAAGAAAAAATTTTGGGGGCATGCCCTTCAGTCTCGGTGACCAAGGAATTTCCTTACGTTCCTATCCGCCTTACGGTGCATGCTTCTCATGTCGGGAAGAAGAAGTACGGTGCAGAGACAAAACCTACATCGGGGGATTCCAAGAAGGTGAGCTTTGGTTCGAGCTTCGGCGTCAAGGCAGACGTTGAGGACATCCAGTCATGATGACCATAAAGCATGGCGCAAAAAACGCCCGGCCGCCTTTCAAGTATATCAAAGCAAAAGGCCCGGACAAGATGCCGGGCCTTTTGCTTTGATATACACCCATCACCACTTTATAAGGCTGCTCCCCCACGTCAACCCTCCCCCGAAGGCGGTGAGGACCACAAGCTTGTCTTTCGTGATCGTTCCGTCCCTGACCGCCTCGTCAAGGGCGATGGGGACTGTAGCAGACGATATGTTCCCGTATTTCTCGATAGTAATATAGACTTTTTCCATCGCGACTTTCAGTTTCTTGGCCACGCCCTGGATGATCCTGATATTCGCCTGATGCGGGATAATAACGTCAACATCATTTATCGAATACCCATTGGCGGCAACCGCTTCCTCGGCAGCCTGAGAAAAATGATTCACTGCGACCCTGAGCGATGTATTGGCGCCTATCATTTTGAGAAAATGGAGTCCTTTGTCGACACTTTCGTGAGAAATCGGGGTTGTAAGAGAACCGCCCCCCGGCATGAGGAGGTTATCGCCGTTCTTGCCATCCGTATGGATATGAGTGGACAGGACTTCTGCTCCCTGGTCCGTCTCCGCAAGAACCACCGCTCCTGCTCCATCCCCCCAGAGGATGCAGCTTTCCCGCTCCTGCCAGTTCACGGTCCTGCTCATGATTTCACCGGCCACAACGAGGGCTTTCTTGTTCACGCCTGCAGTGATCATCGCTTTGGCCACGTGGAGAGCAAAGATAAAACCGGTACACGCGGCGGTAACGTCGAAAGAAACCGCGTTGTCACATCCGAGCTTTGACTCCAACCAGTTGGCACCGGAGGGACAACACGTATCGGGCGTGATCGTACCCAGCACGATCAGGTCTATGTCGGCCGGTTTGACACCCGCCATCTCCATTGCCCTTTCCCCTGCGGTCTTGCAAAGTGTTGAGACTCCGACCCCCGGCTCTGCAATGCGCCTTTCCCTTACCCCGGTTCTCGTGTAGATCCACTCGTCCGACGTATCCAGAAACTTCTCGATGTCGTGATTACTCAATACTTTTTCAGGGACGTACGAGCCCGTGCCGATAATACCTATTCTCTTCATCCAGACCCCTTTGATGAATTGGAATTTTGTGCACTAATAGACCAGATACGGATATTGTTGTCAAGCAAAAGCCCGGTCACACCCGGCACGTCATGCGTGAGGCGATGACCACTAATCCGGCTGAATGATTACCCGATGGGCGAGAAGGTCAATCAGCTTTATCCTTCCCCGGATTACCCTCTCCTCTCCGAAGAGATTAAGCAGCCTCAAGCTCCCGTCTTCCGGTGTGATACTTGTCACGTCCTCAAGAACAAGGGTTTCTTTTTCCTCCTCCAGAACATATGCTGCCGTCTGGCACATGTCGCACCCCCTTTTCGGACTGAATGATAAATTAGACCATGGAACAGGCAAAAACTCAATAATCTTCAGCTGCTTCTTGGGTTTGAGGAAACCGGTCACACTCCTGCCGATCGAGAAAAACATGGAAAAATAGAGCAGCTTACAATATAATGCCTTGGTTTATGAAAAAGCATACCGTTATTACGGTCTTCGGCTTTGCGGTGAGCATAGTCCTCCTCTATTTCTCTTTAAAGGGAATTCATTTCAGGGAGATCTGGGGAACTTTAAGCAAAGCAAATCTGACACTGGCTTTCATGCCCCTCGTCTTCATTGCGACCGCCATCTTCCTCTCCTCGTTCAGGTGGTCAAGAGTAGCAGGCTCGACCGTACGGTTCAAAGAGACGGTACCTGCGATGCTGATAGGCATGTTCATCAACAATGTGTTGCCTGCGAGGCTGGGCGAGGTGGCACGGGGATATGCATTGTGCCACAAGAAAGGCTTTTCTTTCACCTATGGCTTTTCGACTGTCCTTCTCGACCGCTTCTTCGACCTTACAGGGCTCCTGCTCCTTATGTTCGTGTTTTTCCCCCGCGGAAGCCTGCCGCCACGGATCTCTCAGGGAATCTACATTATTATAGGCGTGCTCATCTTCTGTGTCCTGATGATCATACTACTGAGCCGTAAGAGTTTTGTCGATCATCTTTCCGAACGATTCACCAATTTAGAAAAATCATTCCTTTCCAAGTTCGCCAAGAGGATTATAGAGATTCAGGAGAACCTGACCAGGATCGGGTCCCCCTTGACCATAATCTTTTTCGTGATTATCTCATTCTTCACGTGGCTGTCGATGAGCGCGGCCCTTTATTTCGTTGTTCTCACGCTCGGCATTTCCTTACCCTCTGTCTGGATCATACCTTTTGTATGCGCGCTCCTGAATATAGGGATCACGGTCCCCTCTTCGCCCGGTTACGTAGGTGTGTATCAGTTCCTTCTTGTCTACCTGCTCTCCATCTTCGGTGTGCCGAAGCATGAAGGCTTTACCATATCAATCCTTTACCATGCTTCGTGGTATATACCTTACACGATTTCAGGGTTTCTGTTCCTTCTTCGGGAGCACCTCCGGATACGCGACATCCAGAAACTGGAGGAGAAAGAAGAGGCAACAGCATGAAGCCTTAGCCTGTCATCATCTCTCTTTTCGAGCTTGTCTAACCCATTATCATCCTTGGCTAAATTGACAGAGAAGGTACCCGGTGATAAATTAAGGCATAAAGACTATGAAATTCTTCTTCAAGAAATTCTACTTATACCTTCTGAAAGAGCTTCTTCTGCTCTTCTTCCTTTCCCTCTCGGTATTTACTTTCATCCTCGTGGTAAGCCGTCTGGGGAAAATGGCAGATCTCGTCGTCAACAAGGGTGTGGACCTGAAGGACATTATCCTGCTTATCGCCTATTCTTCCCCACCGTTTCTGACGTTCACTCTGCCGATGGCATTCCTCCTCTCATCGGTAGTGGTCCTCGGAAGGCTGTCAAGTGAAAATGAGGTACTTGCGCTGAAGGCAAGCGGCGTCAACCTGAAGAATCTCTTTGTGCCTGTCTCTATCCTCGGGGTGGCTGTGTTCTTCGCCGGATTTCTGAACAGCAGTCTCCTTTTGAGCAAGAGCAGCGAGGCATTCCGTACCACCCTCGCAGATATTGCGAAGAAAGGCATATCCATTGAAGATAGGGAAGGAATTTTCAACGATTCCATCCCGGGTGTTGTCATATACATCGACAAAGTCGACACGAAGAACAGGAATCTGAGCGGCATCATTATATCCGATGACAGGGATGAAGGAGTCAGACAGACGGTAACCGCCGAAATGGGAACGCTCAATGTGGATAGTAAAACCTTTGACCTGTCCTTTCTGTTGAAGAACGGCAGCCTCCAGAGGTGGGAAAAACAGCAGGATACGTACAGGAGCCTTTCCTTCAAGGACTACACCTTTGCCCTCAATCTCGAAAGCCTTCTTCGCAAAGGAGATACAAGAAAAAGGCCCTATGAAATGGACATAAACGAGCTGCGTAAGGCGTTTTCCAACGCAAAAGACGAAAACAAGTACGACTTTGCGCTCGAAATATATAAAAAGATCAGCGTCCCCTTTTCTATCGTCGCCTTCGTGCTTCTCACTGTACCATTAGGCGTCAAGCGAAAGACAGAGGGGAAATTCTCGGGAGTCGTTTACAGCCTTCTTATCTTTATTGCTTATTACATTCTGACTGCGGTAACAGAAAACGTCGGAAAAGTATACGAGGTGCAGCCATTGCTCGTCTGCTTCCTTCCGAACATAGTATTCTCGCTTGCAGGCATATACCTTATTGTCCGCATCAATAACGAGGACCAGGGAAGGGTCTTCGCCAATTTGAAACGCTTATGGGAGCCCTTGTTTGCGAAGACTAAATAGATACCTGATCAGTAATACTATCAAATTGCTTTTTATCAGTGAATTTGCGGGCATCGTCATTTTCACCATGATTGAATTTTTTGAACACGTGGACCTGTTTACCAGGAGTTTTTCGGATTTCGGGCTGGGTATTACCTATATTCTGCTCAAGGTTCCTTATTACTTCAGTCTTATACTCCCCCTATCGTTCCTCATTTCCATACTCATCCTGATTATTATCATGATACGGGGAAACGAGGTCATCGTATTGAGGACAGCGGGCATCAGCACTTTATCGCTTATGAAGCCTCTCGTCATCTTCTCCCTGGTCCTCGTGGTGCTCTCATTCTGCCTCTCCGAATGGATTATACCCTTCACATCTTCCACAGCGGAATACATATACAGGGTGAAGGTCAAGAAGGAACAGGCATATGTGTTTTTGAAAAATGATAAGATATGGTTCAAGAGAGGGAACACAATCTGCAACATAGATTTTTTTGATGCAAAGAAGGATGAGATCCGGGGCCTCACTGTCCTCGAGCTTTCCAACAGTTATTCGATTCAGAAACGGTACGATGCGAAGACCGGGGTATGGAAGGACGGTTCCTGGGTGTTTTCGGAAGTCATTGAAAGAACGTTCAGAAATGACGGCATAGAATCAAAGACCGCCCATAAGACGCTGAGCGGACTTATTAACGAGCCTCCGTCAGTTTTCAAGATCGTCGACAAGAGTCCGGAGGAGATGAGTTACAAAGAGCTGCAACGGTATATAACCAGGCTGAAGCGCAACGGGCACGACGTGAAGAGATACATGGTCGATCTGTACAGCAAGATCGCCTTTCCCTTCATCAACGTGATCATGGTGCTGGCAGCGTTTTCTGTCGGGTTGCGATACGCAAAGACAAAGAACGTTTCAAAGGGCATTTTTTCGGGAATTTCCCTGGGGATACTCTACTGGTTCTTTCATTCAGTCGCCCTCTCCCTCGGCTATTCCGAGATATTTCCACCCCTGTTTGCTGCCTGGTTCTCCAATCTGCTCTTCTTCTCTTTTGGCATCATCGGTACGGTGACGGTGAGAACCTGACGATAGGGGATGGATGTGACGGGGGTTGAGGGATGAGCCGGGCGGAAGACGGCTGAGCAAGATCAGACGGAACAGCAGGGCGAGCCGGTGGGCTCGAGGCCACCGCGCAGCCGTTGTCTGCCCGAAAAAGGTGGTGTTCAGCCGCAAACCGGTTTCTCACATTGAATACGTATGTTTCGGAAAGGAGATTCTTTTATACATGAAGGCATATCTTGACATTGAAACGGACAGACAGGGGAATATCTGCGTCATCGGGATTTTCTGCAAGCCAAAGGGTTTTGTCCAGTTCTATGGGGATGACGTGACGGCCGATAATCTGGCAAACGTGCTTTCCAGGGCCAAGACCATCGTCACCTTTAACGGCGACCTCTTCGACCTTCCCACCCTGGACAAATGTTTCAACCTCGACCTGAAAGCGAATTACCTATCTCTCGACCTGTTTAAGGTGAAGAAGAATCTCGGGCTGCCGGGAGGGCTGAAGCAACTGGAGAAGATGTACGGCATAACGAGAAAAACGGAGGGGATCAACGGGTACAAGGCAATAATGCTGTGGGAGAAGTATGTGAAAAGAGGGGAGATGAAGGCATTGAAGCTTCTCCTTGAATACAACAAGGAAGACGTGCTCAATCTTATCAGACTCGAAGAGATATTCTCGGAGCAACTGAAAGGAATGAACCATGATCAAGCAGTTTGAGGTACAGTCCGGCAAGTACAAGATCAGGGGGGTTTTTGCTGCACCCGAGGGGGATGGCAAATTTCCCTGTGTAATCCTCTCTCACGGCCTCGTAAGCTCGAAAGAGAGCTCCAAATACCTGGCTCTTTCACAGGCGTTCCAGGATGCGGGCATAGCCAGCTGCAGGTTTGATTTTCACGGTTGCGGCGAGAGCGAAGGCAACATCGAGGAGACCACGCTGAGCATTAGAGTCGAGAATCTGGAGTCGGTAACCGAATGGGTTCTGGGACAACCTGTCGTCGACATTGAAAGGATGGGGCTGTTGGGAAGCAGTTTCGGCGGATCCACGTCTCTTGTGAAAGCAGCCCGGGACAAGCGAATCAAATGCATTTCCCTCTGGGCAACGCCGCACATGCTCGAGCGTAAGGAAGAGAGCTCCATATCCGAGATCGATTTTAAGGACACACTCTACGAGGATTTTGCCCGATACGATCTCCTGGCCGAAGCCGGGAAAACATCTTGTGCTCTCGTCATTCACGGAGAAATGGACGATGTGGTGCCGGCCCATGAAGGCAAGGCCATTTACAAAAACCTGAAAAAACCGAAAAGATTCGAACTCATCAAGGGGGGCGACCATATTTTCTCTGATGCGAGTCACAGAGAGAAGGTAATAAGGCTTTCGCTCAACTGGTTCAGACGCTATTTTTCTGTCTGATACATTCCCCCTTTCCCCCTTGATTCCGATGATCGGGCAGACACCCGCTTCTCAGCCCCGGATACGTGTTGCTTCTGTCCTCCCGGGATCGTCTTGATTCCGCAGCCGCGTCGCCCGAAGCTATTTTTTCTTGTTTTTGCTTGCGTTGACCTTTTCTTTGATAACATCCGAGATCACGGTGCTGAGACCGATCCCGAGGGCAAGAGAGAGGGTCATGATAATACCGCCGAAAATAATAAGAAATGTAATGCTTACTATCGTACTTCCCAGCCCCATGTACTCAAATACTATCCCGAAGGTAATGATGACCAGGAGGATTCGAACACTCTTCGAGATCACATCCCCATACCCTATGTTGGCGTTTTCGCACGCCATGTAGATTACCCTGCTCAGGAATGTACTGAATATGATACCAACTATGACTATAATCGTTGAGATTACCACGTAAGGTAAGGCGCTTGTGATCCGGGAAGCGTATTCAGTGAATTGTGAGATTCCGATAAAATTGAGGCCGAACGAAAAGAAAGTAATAATGAAGATCCAGAAGACTATGCGGCTTATTATTGTGGAAGGCTGGGATTTAACGCCCCCCCTTTCCAGGAAGGTGATTATTCCGGCTCCTGACGCCCATTTGTCGAACCGGAAGAGGATCAGCAGCTTCTCGATAAGCTTCCTCACAAACCAGCTTATTATGAAGCCTGCGATCATCACCACGAGCATGACGATGATGTTGAGGAAGACCTCTGAGAAGTTCTCGTAGAGGTCGAGAAACATGTCGCTGAAGAAGCTTTTCATCAGGGAACATCTTATAAAGATTGGCCTTTGTTGTCAATCTAAAACGGATTATTTACTGTTGATTTTGTCCGTTTTTTCACATAAGATTATGTATCCTAAAAAGCAGGAGGAATTGTATGGAAATTGGGAGGGAGATTTTCTGGAACGTAGGCCAGTCTGCACGGTGGATCTCCTACGTTCTCATGGTGTTCACGATTGTTTTGCTCATATATGGCGTGAAGGTGCGCTACCGCATGTGGAAGATCGGCAAAAGCGCTCCTTTTTCCTTCACCAACCGGCTGGGCGAAAGAATAGCTTACTTTATTAAAAGCGGCATATTTCATAAGACGATTTTGAAGCCTCGCGAAGGCTATCCGGGTCTGATGCACCTGCTTATTTTCTGGGGATTCCTGATCCTCATAATAGGAACAGGTCTTGTCGCTTTTGAAGATGACTTCTTTAAACCGCTCTTCGGCATCACGTATCTTCACGGCAGCTTTTACCTCTGGTTCTCCTTCTTCCTTGATCTCGCCGGTCTGGCAGCCATAGTCGGCATTGTAATGGCACTGATACGGAGATACGGGAGCAAGCCTGAACGCCTTGACAACAAGAAGGATGATGCGATTGCGCTCTTGTGGATACTGGTAGTGCTGGTAAGCGGTTTCCTCGTTGAGGCTGCCAGAATAGCAGGCACCGATATGCCGGAGTTTGAAAAAGTGAGCTTTGTGGGTTGGGTCGCCGCATCCCTCTTCTCAAAAGACGGCGCGCCGACTGCTCACGCAGTCCTGTACTACGCCCACATGGTTCTGTCCTTCGGCCTCATCGCCTACGTTGTTTACTCGACGAGGCTTCTTCATATACTCACCTCCTCCCTCAATATGATGTTTAGGGGCGTTGAAGAATCACCTCGGGGAGCCATTGCTCCGATCGAGGATTTCGAGAACGCCGAGGAGTTCGGTGTCAACAATATCGAGAATTTTACCTGGAGACAAATCTTCGACCTCGATGCCTGTACCCGTTGCGGAAGATGTCAGGACAGGTGTCCTGCTCACCTGAGCCAGAAACCGCTTTCGCCAAAGAAGCTGGTCCAGGACCTCAAGGGAGAATGGCTGCGGACTGCGCAGGGAATCAAGAATGAAGAAGGCCTGCTCGACACCGTAGTATCCGAAGACACGGTGTGGTCCTGTACTGCATGCCTCTCCTGCCAAGTCAATTGCCCTATCTCGATCCCGACATTTGACAAGACTCTCGAATTGAGACGTTATCTCATCATGACCCTCAGCAAGGTGAATCCTGAACTGAAGCTCCTTTACAAGAACCTGCAGACACGGTTTGATCCGTACGGAATGGGTAAGGGGCAAAGGCTGGAATGGACCGAAGGCCTGAACGTCAAGAAAGCCACGGAAGAGGAGGTTGACGTACTCTATTGGGTTGGCTGTGTGGCCTCTCTCGATGATCGGAACAGAAAGGTCGCCAAGTCGGTAGCGGCAATCCTGAACAAAGCGGGAGTCAACTTCGGCATTCTGGGCCCGGATGAAAAATGCTGCGGCGATCCGCTCCGCAGGACCGGGAACGAATACCAGTATCAGGAAGTCGCAGAAGGCAACGTGGAGTTGCTCAAGGAACTCGGTATCAAGAAGGTAGTCACCGCATGCCCCCACTGCTACAATACGCTCAAAAACGATTACGCGCAGCTTGGAGCTACTTTTGACGTTTACCATCACACCGAATTCATCGCTATGCTGGCGAGAGAAGGCAAAATCTCCTGGAACCCTGCGCTTGAAGGTATCACCACGTATCACGACCCGTGCTATCTTGGTAGGGTCAATCAGGTATTCGATCCGCCTCGCGAACTGGTGGGCAAGGTGAAGAAAGACCAGTTTGTCGAACTACCCAGAAACAGGGACGAAGGGTTCTGCTGTGGTGGTGGCGGTGGCAAGATCTGGATGGAAGAACATCACGGCAGGATATGTCACCTGAGAATGGATGACGCGATAAGCGTATCGGCAAACAACGTCATCACTGCCTGCCCCTACTGCCTTATCATGATGGAAGACGCGATCAAGGATAAGGAAAAGTCCGAAACCACGAAAGCAATGGACATCGCGGAGGCTATTGCCAAAGGCCTCTGAGACCCAGAAGTTACAAAATAAATAGGGGGATGGTTACCATCCCCCTATTTATTTTTTTCTTTTCTCAGCTTTTATTCTTCCAGTTTAATGGCTTCAAGTGGGCACTCTTCCGTACATGCCCCACATTCCGTACACTGCTCAGGATCAACCTTTGCTACATCTTCAACGGTGATTGCATCCGCCGGGCATATTTCCGCGCACGCGCCACACGCTGTGCAGGTTTCTTCGTCTACTTTTGCAGGCATTATCACGACCTCCTTTCTTTTCTTTTTGGTGGATATTCGATGAATATACATATGGCAAGATCATGGGCAGAATGTCAATAGAAAAATTATTGGAGTTTTCTGAGTTTGTGTCACCCGCATTCTTCATTCTTCCCGGAAACTGAAGGATAGCTGGAATTCGGGCTTTTTGGCAGAGCACCCTTACGACAAGACAACATATTCTTCATGCTGCAAAAAGGGTGAGGTTTTAATGTTGAGTAACATAGAAAGATTATCCTCAGTGAAGTCAATATGTTGGCTCGTAGGTAAAAATGGAACGGCAAAAAATCCTTGACAGCCTTTCGTCTCTTTTGGTAAAAAGTCCAATTGACGGAGGATTCATGGGGAAATCTTTGAAGGCTGTCGGACTTTTTTGTGCCATTCTGCTCTTCCTGTTCACGCAGGCTCATGCGGTACCTGCAAGCCACGGGGATAGGTCTGGGGAAGCACCAAAGAAAGCATCAAAGAAACATCGCGTATCTGCCGAAAAGAGGAAGGTCTCGAGCAAACTCAGCAGGACGGGCACGAAGTCCAACCAGAAGCTCGTAGCTGACCAGGAAATCACAAAGACGAGGAGCAGCAAGGCTCGGCGGCATGCGACAAGGCTCGCAAAGAAATCGAGAGTTCCTGCAATTGAAGAAGTAACGACCGAAAAAAATGACACTAGCGAGTATATAGAATACAGGGTAAGACGGGGCGACACGCTGGACAAACTGGCAAAGAGGTTTAATATTGATAAAGAAGAGATCGTCGATCTCAATAACTTCAAGAAGAAACGGTTGTCTCCCGGCATGATGGTTTTCATACCGAAAGAAGAAGAGAATACGGACGAGGCCCCTGTGGTGCTCAATGATCGTCCGTCAAAGCCCTGGAGGAACGAGGAAGAGCGCGGCATACTTGTCAAGGTGGCGAAAAGCTTCGCCGGAGCACCGTATCGCTACGGTGGCGAAAGCGTCAGAGGCCTCGATTGCTCTGCCTTCGTAAAAAAGATGTACGAGATCTTTGAGGTCCAGTTGCCTCGGAGCGCGAGAGAACAGTATTATGCCGGCCCCAGAATAGACAAGGAAGACCTCACCACGGGCGATCTTGTTTTCTTTAAGACAAAACGATTCGTGAACTACCCCACGCATGTGGGAATTTACATTGGCGACGATAAATTCATTCACGCCTCTTCTCTTCTCAAGAGGGGGGTCAAGGTGGACTGCCTCTCAGACGGCTATTTTACCCGGACTTATATGGGGGCCATCAGAGTAAAGGAGCCTCCTTCGGCTGAAAGAAAGACTGAAACGGACCCGAACCAGCACAAAGCTCCAAGCAATACCTGATATTTGAAAAAAACTGCAGTACCGTTAATCGTTTTCGCCCTTCTGGTCCAATTGCTCGGATACTACTCACTTGTAAAGAAGATCGAGCCATTTATGTATCAGTTTTACATAATCGTGTGGTGGTCCTTCATAATCCTCCTTGATGCCTCTTTGGCTTTGAAAACAAAACGTTTTCTCATTCTTAACAAGCATCTTGGCTTTCTCGTGATCGTCTCGGTTGCTTTCTGGTGCCTCTTCGAGCTTGTTAACCTGAGACTACAGAACTGGTTCTATATCAATGTCCCCTATCGGGCCAATTTTCGGGTAGCAGGATATATTTTGGCCTTCGGTACGGTAATTCCCGCAATCTATTTGGTAAAGGAGATCCTTTCCCATTTTATCCCCGATATAAAGGTCAAACCCATAAACCTGTCCCATTATCCCGCGTACGTAATACCCCTCGGCATTGTGTGTCTGGTCCTTTCCCTCATTTTTCCCACTTACTTCTTCTCTGTTGCGTGGGTATTCCTCGCCTTCATCGTCGACGGTTACAATTACCGGAAGGGATATCCCTCTTTTGGAAGGGATATAGAACGAGGCTCGCTGAAGCAGATAATCGCAGCCTCTCTTTCCGGTATGATCTGCGGCTTCCTCTGGGAGCTCTGGAATTACTGGTCGATAACCAAATGGGTCTACACCGTGCCCTATTTTGAGGACTTGAAGATCTTCGAAATGCCGCTCCTGGGATATCTCGGCTTTGCGTTCTTCGCCATTGAGACAATTGCCTTTACAAACTTACTGGATAGCAACCCTTTTGTCGCACGATCGCGTTGGAGCGTCTCGCTTTTCGCCCTGGCTTTCTCCCTCTTTTCCTTCTTCTTAATCGACCGCCACACTGTCTTTTCGTATGTGCCGACGATAAGCCGGTTACCTTTTTTGTCCCTCACCACGCAGAGAGAGCTTGAGAAAAAGCGCATAAAAACAAGCTACACAATCGACCCGCGGATGCTGAGCCGGGAAGAAAGAGAAAGCCTTGCCCTCATGCAACTGAAGGGGCTCGGCCTCGAGAACTTCATCAGGCTCAGGGAACAGGGTGTCCACACCGTTAAGGGGCTGTCCGAGCTTGATCTCCACCGGTTTTCTTCCATTATCGGTGAGGACAATCTCCGCCGGGTGCGCGTATACATGAAAGCCGCCAGGAGTCACTCGAGGATGCAGGAATCGTAATTTCGGGACGTGACCCATCGCGGGGCCGTACGCTTATTGACATTTCAACGGCCATATGATGGAATAACTGATGCCTACCAAAAAGAAAATTAAAGAAGAGATCAAGAAACCTGACGTTCTTCTTACCGCCTTCGACCGGGTGACCTTCTGGTTAAAGGCAAACATGAGGACGTGTATAATCATCGCCACCATAGTGGTTCTGGCCGGATTAGCCGGATGGGGTTACGCAGTTTATCGGGCCAATAAGGATGATAAGGTTCAGTACCTGCTGTCAGAGGGCATCAGAAGCTTCCAGGAGTATTCGATGGCAGGAAAAACAGAATCACTTGCAAAAGCCGAAACAACGCTGAAAGACGTTGTCAGAGACGGTTCAAGTGGTATAAGGGATGTTGCGAAGCTCTATCTCGCAAGGATCGCGGTTATAAAGGGCGCCAAAGAGGAGGCAAGAGGGCTCTATAATCAGATACTGAAGAACCCCTCCAATGATGTGGTCAAGAGGCTGTCCGAAACCGGCCTCCAGGAAATCGAGAAGAAATAGCAAGCGGCGCAAGAACGGCAGAAAAGGCAACGCCCGTCTGCTTCTGATTTTTGAAAAAAAAGAATGGGGCCGCCCATATCGTATTGGCGGCCCCATTGTCTATCCCACCGACTCTTTTCAAACCTTGAAACCTGTCACGACCTCTTCCAGATTCGTTGATAGCTGCGCCAGTTCCCGTGAAGCCTGTGCGACGTGATCGCAGCTGGCCGAAGTCTCCTTGGATACAGACGCAATACTTTCTATATCCCGATTGATCTCGTCCGAGGTAGCAGCCATCTCTTCTGTTGCCGAGGCTATCTGCTGCACCATGAGATGGAGTTGGTCCACACTTGCCACGATATTGCGCAGAACATCACCTGCCTGGACAGACAGATCAACACCCGATTTCACTTCCTTGGTAATGCTCTCCATCGACAGGACGGCCCTCCCGACCTCGTCCTGGATCGACTTTATCATCCCTCCTATTTCCGAAGTCGAACTACCTGTTCTTTCAGCAAGCTTTCGTACTTCATCGGCAACAACGGCAAATCCTCTTCCGGCATCGCCTGCCCGGGCAGCTTCAATTGCGGCATTCAGAGCGAGAAGATTCGTCTGATCTGCTATTTCGTTAATTACATTGATGATCGCTCCAATTTGTTTTGAGCGCTCACCAAGCAGCTTTATGAGTTGTCCCGACTCGTCGATTGTCTTCGCTATAGCCTTCACCTTTTCAACCGATCTGTCCACCACCACTTCCCCATCTTTGGCGAGTTTGGCAGTATCTGTGGCAGAGAGCTCAATGCTTGACGTATTCTTTGCGATATCCACTACCGTCTGGGACATTTCTTCCGATGCACTAGCAACCTGTGACGCCCTGCCCGCCTGCTCGCCCGCGCCCCTCGACATCAGCTCGGAACTTGAATTCAGCTGTTGGCTGGACGACGCCATATTCTGCGCCACCATTTTGACCTGGCCGATGATGGTTTGAAGCCTCTCCACCATATTCTTCATTGCCCTAAGAAGCTGCGATGTCTCGTCCGTCCCCGTCACCTCCATGCGAACCGTTAAATCACCGCCAGCAATCCTCTTTGCAATAGTCACCCCTTCTTCCAAGGGCTTGGTAATGCTCCTTAAAAGGAAGGATGCCAGGAATAATGCAAAAGCAAATACTGCAGCCCCGATTATCAAAAGGAAATAACGGGCCCGGACGTAAGTGCCCCGGGCTTCCTTTGCAGCAACGTCAGTACGTTCCTGTTGAAATTTCACAAGTTCGTCGCAAGACTCGGACAGCATGTTCGTTATTTGCATGCTTCCGGTGAGCATGAGCGTAGCACTGTTGATATTGCCTGCAGCAACTGACTCAAGCACCTTGTCGTTTGCATTTTGCGCGATGGCAAAGTTCTCCTTGATCGCGTTCATCATCTCCTTGCCTTTGGGAGAATTCTCTATTTTCGCAAGTTTATCAAAAGAATCCTGAAATGCCGCCCGCGCATCGGTCATCTTCTTCTGTTCTTCTCTTGTGGTCGTTTCATCATGAACCATAAGGATGGTCATAAGGCCTTTGTCAATCGTAGCCGTCGCGTTCTTCATTTTGTTGGCAAGAAAGATCTTCGCGTTGTTTACCTTGATGATCTGTTCGAGCCTGCTGTTTATTCCACTGAGACTAAATATGCCTGTTATCGTCAGCAATACCATGAAAGCGATAATAAGTCCTAATCCTCCCCTCAGCCTTGTACTGATGTTGAGTTTCGCTACATTCATATTCCTTCCCCCTCAGTAGTCGATGTGTCGTTCTCTCCACATTTGTTACCTTCTTTCTACGTGACTATTATCGGCAAACTGTCGGAATTATTAAATGGGCCCGTGATTTTGTTTGAACGGGTCAGGGATCAAGCGCGATAGATAGCAAAATAGAGCGCGTTCTTGTGGGCCGGTTCAGTTATTCTCGTGACGGGCTTTTTATGGAGAGAGTTCGGACGTGGACCTCGGAAGTTCCGATTTATCCCGGGTTTTTATAAAAGAGACGGTAAAGGTAGTACCGCCCGATTCAAAGCAATCGTGAGGCACTCGTGCGTGGTCACAAAGGGAGATGCCACCCGGACAGGTATCCATGTCACCGGGGAGATAACGGCAGCGC
>MVRP01000057.1 GCA_002067405.1 Syntrophorhabdaceae bacterium PtaU1.Bin034
AACGTCCGGGTTGCGACCCGTCTGTGGACGACGGGTGCCCCGCACCATTGGCTGAAGCATATGGAATGGTGCGCGACGCGCAGGGGGAGGGCTGTACGAGTTCCGCACCCCAATGGAATAGGCTTCACTCGCCGGGTCGGACGTGAAGCACTTGAGAGCGAAGAAGGGGTTCGGAGGGGCTGGGGGAGCAGACATCAAAAACCGACGGTTTTGGTATTTCATGATTTGTTTTCCCCCTTCCAAGCTCCGTTTTCCCTTCTTCTTACTTGATATTCGTGCTCCGTTTTCATGAAACTTTTGACAATACCAGGAAAAAGATGTGTAGAAAAACAAAAAGAGCCCCTTTGCCCGTCTTCGCGCAAAGGAAGCCCCGTTACCTTTGAGTTCTATGTTGTTGTATTTAATTAACTTTCGTGCATTGGCAAGACATTGTCAAGAAAAAAATAAACCAGCAGGAGGCAATGGTTATCTCACGTCGCGATGACGAATTATCATATATCCATCTCAGTTGCAGAAACGCCGAAGGGTTCGGGAGAGCACGATCCTGCTCACCGGCTTTTCGAGCACCTCACAGATTCCGGCAACCCTTACTCTCTCACGTGTGATTTGATCCGGGCTCCCGGTAATCAGGACCACCGGGATATCTCTGCGGATGCTCTTTACTTGCTCCGACAGCCTGTCGCCCGTCATATCGACCATCAGCAGATCTGTCAAAATAAGATCGAAGTGATCCGGATGTCTTTTGAAAGTCTTTAAGGCGTCAACACCGCTCCCCTCTGACACGAAGCGGTACCCCAGGCTCTTCAGGGTGCCTCCCATCATCTCCCGTATTAATTCATCATCATCCACAAGCAATATTCTTTTTGTGGGCATCCTATCATGTAGTGTATATCCAATTCTGTTCTCTTGCATGTCAACCCCTTTATTCCGTCCTGTGCTCATTCCCCGCCATCGCCCGATGCCTGCCCTCATACAGGATTCGTTACCCGGAGGTTATCCCACTGCAGGTCCCGGCATTGGAGACCGACAATCAGGAAACACAGACCGGTTAAAGCAATGGTCATGCCAAACGAACGCTGTTTCTTCGCTTTCATAAGTACCCGAAAGAACCGGGAATATAGATGCCTGGACCATGCATCCGGGCAGGGACCGTCAAGAAAGTGGCAAGGAGGGGTGGCAAGAACCCGTCGCACCTGTCGCGAAAGCAAATCCGCCAGGAGTGGAAACCACAGGGATATCGCCTACAGGTAGAGACAGGGAACAAACTTGCTCCTGATGACTTTATGAAAAACCCTGACGAATGACAGGCTTTCCTTCGGCTTCCGGGAGGAATGCGGATAGAAAAAGAAACTCGGGAAATTCCCGAATTTTCATCCTTTACCCCCTGAAATGGCTGTGCTAAACTGAACATTGCCGTCAACAAGGAGGAAATGTCACTATTTTGCTTGCCTCGCATCAGAGGTCGTTCCTCGTTCCTCTGTCACGGATAGATAAGCTATACGGGATGGAAAGTGAAAACACCGGAAGCCAATGTTGCTACGTTTTCAGCCGCGTCTCTGATTAAGGACTCGCACGGGTTTTTGCCCCTCCCCGCGGTGAACGGGGCGAGAGATCATCGGGAATCCTGCCACAGCAACACCTCCCCACACGGCCGGAGAAAAGAGTTTTCCGTCGGGGACCCTTCCTCTTCTCCAATGTACATGCCTGTCCATACCTGACTGCCGACCGAATCGCTTCAGGAGCGCCGCGATGATGCTTGCGAGCTACGAAATCATTGAAAAGATCGCCGAAAGCCAGTACTCCGCCGTGTACAAGGCGTATCACAAAAGAAGGCCGGACCGGCTGCTGGTGCTCAAAGCGCTGAAAGCGATCAATCTGACCGATCAGAAGAAATCCCAGTTCAGGCAGAAGATCGAGCACCTCAGGGTCCTCAATGATCCGCTGGTGATTGTACCACTCGTGTTCAGTGCGAGAGACGGAATGTGTTTCATTACGCAGGACTACTTCCCCGGAGTCGCCCTCAATACCCTGAGGGAGGCCCATCCGCGAACTTCCTTAAAGGATTTTTTTACTATCGCCTGCGGGTTGGCCCGGGCTCTGGACAAGGTCCATGAAGCAGGGATTATCCATGGCGGGATCAAGCCGCACAATATCCTCGTGGACCCGGTCTCACTTGACATCCGTCTCATAGACTTCATGAGCACCGTAGATGTGAGAGATGTGAGCCACTTCATTTACGACCCCTCTTTCATCAAAGATACCCTCGCCTATACCTCACCGGAGCAGACGGGACGGATCAACCACCGGGTCGTTTTTTCCTCCGACCTCTATTCTCTCGGCATTGTCTTCTACGAGCTTCTGACCGGCCGTCTTCCGTTCTTGTCCGATGATCCCCTCGAGGTGATCCATTCACACCTCGCCGAAGACGCGCCGGAGGTCCACGAACTGAGGCCGGATATCCCGGTCGTGTTAAGCAGGATTGTTGCCAGGCTGATGCTCAAAGAGCCCGAGAAGCGCTACCAGAGCAGCAACGGCCTTCTGGCTGACCTTGTTCGATGCAGGGATGAGTTTGCGTCTACCGGCACCATACAGGAATTCCCGCTGGAAAGCTGTGTCTATACACACCGGGTTACCTTCATTTCCAAAATGGTGGGGCGCGACGAAGAGGCCGGGATCATTCTTGATGAGTACGAGCATGTTGCCTCGGGCACCTTTCGGTCGCTCTTTATCTCCGGGCTGTCGGGCATCGGAAAGACCCGTCTTATCCAGGAGCTGCAAAAGCCGATCGTGAGGCACAGGGGTTATTTCACGTCGGGGAAGTTCGACGTATACCAGAAGAATATCCCTTACAGCTCCTTGATCCAGGCTTTCAGAAATCTGATGCGGACCTTCCTTACCGAAAGCGACGAAAGGGTCGCTGCCTGGAAAGGGCGGATACTGAAGGCTGTCGGGCAAAATGGAAAGGTCCTGACCGACGTAATCCCTGAGCTCGAGATATTGATCGGTCGGCAGCCCGAGGTGCGCGAGCTTCCCCCGGTTGAGTCGTTGAACCGGTTTCATGACGTCTTTGGCCGGTTTCTGGCCTGTCTGGCGAGCGAGGAGAACCCTCTGACCCTCTTCATCGACGACCTCCAGTGGTGCGATGCAGCATCTTTCGACTTCATGGCAAACGTATTTGCCGGTTACAAGGACTACCCCTATCTTCTCTTCCTGGGGGCGTATCGTCACAATGAGGTGGATTCGAGCCATCCCCTCACCAAACTCGTCAGGAACATCAGGGAGGGGAACCGACCCCTCAAGGAGATCAGATTGGGGCCGCTCGCACCCGAGCACTGCCATGAGATGGTATCGTACATTCTCGACTCTCCCCTTGCCCAAACAAAAACCCTGGCCGACTTCATAGGCGATCTGAGCGAAGGTAACCCGCTCTTTGTCAGTGAAAGCCTCTCATACCTTCACAATGAAGACCTTCTTTTTCTGGATGAAGATGCCGGATGGCAATGGGACATGGAAAAGATACGTCGGTCCAACATGCCTACCACAGTGGTCGCCCTCTTCAGCGCAAAGATCCGGAAGCTCCCTCAGGACCTCATAGACCTGCTTGAATATTGCGCCTGCATGGGGAACACCTTTTCGCCCGCTGATCTGTCGTTGATCAGGGAAATGACCCTGGTCGGGACCTTCGAGATGTTGAAGCCTGCCCTCGGACAGGGGTTGCTCATAGAAAACAAGGGCCAGTTGCAGTTTGTCCATGACAAGGTCCAGGAGGCGGCTCTGTCCGCCATCGCTGCGGAAAGACGCCGCCAGATACACCGGCAGGTAGGCAATCACCTCCTCGCAGCCGTACCCGAGGGCACCGACCTGCAAAAGCTCGACAACCTGTTCGCCATCGTCTCCCATCTCAACCTGGGAAAAGAAGAGGATCCTGATCCCGCCTCAGCCTATCTCCTGTCGGACCTCAACTACCACGCCGGCAACAAGGCCCTGGACTCCCTCGCCACGGACGCAGCGAACGAATACTTCAATCTTAGCCGGAAGATGCTCCCCGGTGACTGCTGGCAGGAGGCCCGCTACGACCGCACCTTCAGAGTATACCAGAAGGCGGCAAAGACGGAGCTCATGTGCGGCAACTATGCCGATTCGGAAAAGTTGCTTGCCGAGCTGCTCGACCATGCAAAAACCGACCTGGACAAGGCAGAATGCCTGGCCGAGCAGACGACGTCCCTTTCATCCATAGGCAATTTCATCAGGGCTATCGAAACGGCCAATCGCGGCCTCGCCTATTTCGGCAAGGCCATCCCCGACAGCCCTGACGAAGCGGACGCCAAAAGAAGGGATCTTATGGCGGAAATCGCCTCGAAGAACGTCGACGTCTGGGATACGATCCTCAACATGCCCTTTACAAAGGACAGAAAGAGCAAGATCGAGCTTGCCTTCTACAGCGAGCTGATCCCGGACCTCTATATGTCCGGCCTCGTGCCGCAGCTTTATCTCTCGGCCGCCCAATCCACCCAGCACTGCCTGGCCGGCGGCATGGACGAATCGGTGATCTATTCCTTCAGCATCATGGGGCTGCAATTGGGCGAGCAGGAGGAGTTCGAACAGGCCTTCAAGTACGAGGACCTTGCCCGGGACCTGTCCGCGAAATACCCGAACACTTTCGGCGCCACGCGCGGCATGAACGGGATTGTCTGGTGCAACATGCATTCGAGGAGCCATCCGGCACAGATCGTCGAATACTGCCTCAAATCGATCCAGTGCGGAAAGAACTGCGGCGATCTCTACAATGCGGGCCTTTCGTACGGCCCCCTCATGTGGAACCTTCAGGTTCAGGGAGCGGACCTATCCGCTATCGAGGACTACGCGCAGGAATGCCTTCAGTTCTCCAACAGATACCACCTTTCTTTCTCTGTGGGGCTCGCCGAAGCCATGCAGGCAGGGTGGATCGAGCCGATGAAGAAGGACTACGCGCCGGCGCGGATAACGGGTAAAGCGGGCATCGAGAGGGACGAACCGCAAGCGCGTACCCGGACGGAGGAGGGGGCGACGCAAGCCCAGCCACATCCGAGCGAAGCGAGCATTGAGGGGGAGGCCGGGGCACCCGCAAAGCGGGTCGTGACTTCGTTCGTGGAGGGGGCGACGCAAGCCCAGCCACATCCGAGCGAAGCGAGCATTGAGGGGGAGGCTCCACGGACTTCGTTCGTGGAGGGGGCGACGCAAGCCCCAATAATTGCGCGGAAGCTAAAAACATGGGAAGAGAACAACCACATTGCCTCGGCGGGAAGCTACTATGTCCACATGGCCCTGACGCACTATTATCTCGGAAAGCACGAAAAGGCACAGGAGTTTCTGGAGGGGGTGCGGAAGTACCTGTCAGGGCTCACGGACAACGTGCTGAAGAGACAGTGGCATGTCTTTCTGGTACTGAATGCGCTCAAACTGTACGAGTTGCGAGTTGCGGATCGCGGATCGCGGGTTGAGAAACCGAAGATGCAGGGCTCAGAGGTTTCAACGCGAAACGAGGAACACGGAACAGACAATGGCGAGAGGGCGTCGCTGGATGCGTTGATGGCCGAAATCCGGCCTCTTATCAAGAAGATCGAGACATGGGCCGCCCTCGGGCCCTTGCTCGGACCCTACCTCGCCTTTCTCCATGCCGAGCTGGAGAGGGTCACCGGCGACGTTAAATCTGCCGGAAACCTTTACCTCGACGCAATCAACACTGCCCACGAACAAAAGTATACGTTCCTCGAAGGTCATCTCAACGAGTGTTTGGGTGAACTCCTTCGCGAGGCCGATTACTGCTCCGCAAGGCTGTATTTCGTCGAAGCTGTCCGCTTGTACAGGAAATGTGGCGCCGGGCGCAAAGAGATCAACCTCATTGAAAGACATTCCGAGTACTTCGAGGAAGAAAAAGCGCCTTACTCGGAAGCCCGGGCTGTATCTCCCGCCTCCCACACGCTCCCCAACCTTGACGTCGATTACCTGATGAAATCGTCCCTCGCCATTTCTGCTGAGATGGAGCCGGATGCCTTGCTGAAGAAGATCATGAACACCGTCATCCAGGCCTCGGGGGCGCAGCACGGCTATCTGCTTATGGAAGAGGGAGGCAACCTTCTTGTCCGTGCCGAAAGTCACGCAGGCAAAGGTGCGACAAGTATCCTGAACCAAAAACTTGAAGATGCCCCGGACATTTGCAAGGCGGTAGCCCGTTACGTTTACCGGACCGGAGAGAGGGTCATTTTCAACGATGCCTCACTGGAATGCACCCTGAGAGGCAGCCCCGATTGTCCTGACATGCATTTACGTTCTCTTCTGTGTCTCCCCGTGATCAAACAGTCAAAGATGATAGGCATCCTCTACCTGGAAAACCGTCTGGCCGATTCGGTATTCACTGCCGAGAAGACACAGATGACGGAGCTGCTCACATCCCAGGCAGCCATATCATTAGAGAACTCAAGGCTGGTCGAGGAGATGAGGAGCGCGGAGGACCAGATCAAAAAGTCGCTGACAGAAAAGGAGGCGCTCCTCAAGGAAGTCCACCACCGAGTCAAGAACAACCTTCAGATCATTCAAAGCATGCTCAACCTTCAGCGGCCTCATATCAAAGACGGAGAAGCGATCGAACTGTTCAAGGAGAGCCAGAACCGGGTCTATTCGATGGCCCTTATTCACGAAAAGCTGTACCGTTCCGAGTCGCTCGCGAGAATAGACCTCTCCGAATACATCCGAAGCCTCACGGCCAACCTGTTCCTTTCTTACGGGGTGAGTGAAAGGATCGTAATACCGCGTATATCCGTTGAAGACATTACGCTCGACATCGATATGGTGATTCCCTGTGCCCTGGTCATCAACGAGCTCGTCTCGAATTCGCTGAAGCATGCCTTTCCGGATTACCCGAGCCGCCTGCCCGAGAGCGGAGAGGTACGGATTGAATTGAGGCGGGAGAATACGGAGGGGAGAGACAAAAGGCGAGATGGGAGAGAGGAGAGGGAAGAGGGGGGATGGAGGAGGGGAGAGGTGACCCCGGACCCGATTCGGGGGCGCAGTCTTCCATCTCCCCTCGGATTGATACTGACAGTCAGCGACAACGGCGTGGGTTTGCCGGAGGACTTCGAAATAGAGAACTGTGGTTCCCTGGGACTGAAGCTGGTGAGCGTGCTGGTAAGACAGCTCAAGGGAACAATAGAGGTAAACCGGTCGGATCAAACTCGGTTCTCGATCAGATTTGAAGCAAAGTGAGGAAACTATCATGTCCGATGCGAAAATACTGATTGTCGAAGATGAAGGCATTGAGGCCCTCGACATTCAGCACAGACTTATAAACCTGGGATACCGCGTGCCCGCTATCGTGTTTTCCGGGGAAGAGGCTATAAAAAAGACGGAGGAAATGCAGCCAGACCTTGTGTTGATGGATATCATGCTCCGCGGGGGAATTGACGGGGTGACGGCAGCCGAGCAGATCCGTGCCCGCTTCGACATCCCGATCGTGTATCTTACCGCCTATGCGGACGAAGACACGCTCCAGCGGGCGAAGATAACGGCGCCTTACGGCTACCTCGTCAAGCCTTTCAAAGAGAGAGAACTGCATATTACCATCGACGTGGCTCTCTACAAGCACAAGATGGAGAAGAGGCTGAAAGAGAGCGAGAAGTGGCTCGCCACCACCCTCAGGAGCATCGGGGACGCAGTGATCGCCACTGACAAAGAAGGCCAGGTGACCTTTATGAATCCCGTTGCCGAGGACCTGACGGGCTGGAAGCTGGAAGAGGCCACGAGCAAAAAACTGACCGAGATATTCAGAATTATAAACAGGGACACCCGCCGCGTCGTCGAAAACCCGGTGTCGAAGGTGCTGTCTGAGGGTGTCACGGTAGGGCTGGCGAACCACACCGTGTTGATCGCGCGAAATGGAGCCGAAATCCCTATAGATGACAGTGCGGCCCCCATCAGGGACGACCGGGGGAACATGATGGGCGTGATCCTGGTATTCCGGGACATCACGGAACGGGAGAAGGCGGAAAAGGCGCTGAACGACCAGCGGGAGTGGCTTCGCGTTACCCTCACGAGTATCGGCGACGCGGTGATAACCACGGACACCGCCGGTATGGTCACCTTTGTGAATCCCGTAGCCGTGGCGCTGACCGGCTGGCAGTCAGCCGAGGCGGAGGGCAGGCCGGTCAAGGATGTCTTCCGGATCGTCAACGAGCAGACAAGCCAGCCGGCCGAGGATGTCGTGCAACGGGTGCTGCGCGAAGGATCCATCGTCAACCTCGCCAATAACACTGCCTTGATCACCCGCCAGGGACGCATGACACCCATTGAGGACAGCGCCGCGCCGATCAAAGACACGGATGGCGCGGTGAGGGGTGTCGTGCTTGTCTTCCACGATGTCACAGAGAAGCGGCGGGCGCAAGCTGCCCTGCGCAAGGCTCATGACGAACTGGAGGGGCGCGTTGAGGAACGTACAAGGGAACTGAGAGAAAGTAATGCGGCCCTGGAGGCAGAGATATTTGACCGCAAGAAGGCCGAAGAGGCGTTGCGGCGAGCACACGACGAACTGGAGCAGCGGGTCAGGGAACGAACGAGTGAGCTTGAGGAAGCGAACAAGGAACTGGAAGGCTTCGCGTACTCCGTATCCCACGACCTTCGCGCCCCCCTGCGAGCGATCGACGGGTTCTCGGATATAATTCAGAAGGATTCCGCCAACAGCTTTGACGAGGAGACGAGGCGCATGTTCGACGTGATCCGGGCCAACGCGAAAAAGATGGGCAGGCTCATCGACGACCTTCTCGCCTTTTCAAGAGCGGGCAGGGCCGCAATGAATCTCTCTACAATCGACATGAGGGGACTTGTCCAAGAGGTATTGGAACAGGAGGAGGCCGCAAACCGTGAATATAGTTTTCATGTGCAGCTCGGTGAGCTTCCCCCTGCCTATGGCGATCGCGCCCTTGTCCGGCAGGTGCTCGCCAACCTGATGGAGAACGCGATCAAATTCACTCGGGATAAGCCCGACCCTCGCATCGAGGTGGGCAGTTACGAGACCGGCGGCGGTGAGTGGGTCTACTATGTGAAGGACAATGGGGTAGGCTTTGACATGAAATACTACGACAAGCTCTTCGGTGTATTCCAGAGGCTGGTGACGGACCGGCAGTTCGAGGGGACCGGGGTTGGGCTCGCTATCGTCCACCGGCTGGTCAGCCGGCATGGCGGGCGTGTGTGGGCCGAAGGGAAGCTCCGCGAGGGGGCGACCTTTTACTTCACCCTGCCGCGACGGGGTGCGAATAGCTGATGGGTTGCGAACGAATGAATGAAGGAACAGTCGACATAGTCCTTGTGGAGGACAATCCATACGATGCGGAGCTTATAGCCAGAGTCCTGAAGAAAGAGATGCCACCCATCCATATCAAGGTCTTCGATGACGGCGAGGAAGCTCTCGAATTCATCCGTGAAACCCGCAGAAAAGCAGGAGAGGCTTCGGTCCGGGAACAACCACGTCTGATCCTCCTTGACCTGAAGCTGCCGAAGGTGACCGGCCTGGAAGTTCTCCGCCATATCAAGACGGACGACCTGACAAAAGGCATTCCAGTGGTCGTATTCACCTCATCGGCCGAGGAGCGTGACAGGCTTGAAAGCTACAGGCTCGGCGCGGACAGCTACGTAGTAAAGCCCGTCAACTTTGCCGATTTCCGCCGCTCGGTCATCGAGATCGCCAAAGGGTGGCTAAAGAAACGATGACACCGGATACCGGTCAAGACCGGCAAGAGACCGGATGGCGGCGTCCGGCATCGCCATTGCGTTGTGAGGTCCTTTATGACTTATCCAAAGATACGTATCCTGATTCTTGAAGACGTACCGGCCGATGCAGAGCTTATCGAGAGGGAACTGAGGTCGGGAGGACCGGATTTTTCGTCGCTGTGCGTCGACGACGAGGGCTCCTTCACCTGCGCGATCAAGGAGTTTCACCCGGACGTGATCCTCTCGGATTACTCTCTGCCCGGTTTTGATGGCGCATCGGCGCTCGCCGTCGCGCGGACGCACGCGCCGGATATCCCATTTATATTCGTTACCGGCGCTCTCGGTGAGGAACGGGCGGTGGAGCTTCTCAAGAGCGGCGCCAACGATTTCGTCCTGAAGGACAAGCTTGTTCGACTGCCGGCGGCGGTGAAGAGGGCCATTGCCGAGGCGGAGGAGAAGGTAAAGCGGAAAGCGGCCGAGCTGAGCTTGCGAAAGGCACACAGGGAACTGAGGGAGTCCCACAGATATCTGGAGCGGAAGGTTGAGGAGAGAACGAAGGAATTGAAGGAGAGTGAGCAACGCTTCCACCTGATCGCCGACACCATGCCTAACCTGGTATGGACCGCCCGGCCCAACGGCACGATCGATTATCTGAACAGGCACGGCCTTGAATATATAGGCATCCCCGAGCCGGAAAGCGGGCAATCCTGGCACATCAAACCCGTACATCCCGACGACTGGAAAACGACGGTTGAAACCTGGCGCAAGGCCATGGTGAGCGGCGAGCCCTATCAATTGGAACACAGGGTGAGACGCTTTGACAGCGCGTACCGGTGGTTTCTGAGCCGCTGCATTCCTGTCCGCGACGAGAAAGGGCGCATCATCAAGTGGTACGGGACTTCAACGGACATCCACGAGATGCGGACAAGCCGGGACGAGCTCGGGCAGCTCGTGGAGGCGAGAACATCAGAGCTGCAGAACGCCTATGACCGGCTGTTGACCGAAACGAGAGAACGGGAGCGGATCGAGGAACAACTGCGCCAGGCCCAGAAGATGGAAGCCGTGGGCACCTTGGCTGGAGGTATCGCTCACGACTTCAACAACATTCTGGCTGCGATCATCGGCAACACCGAGCTGGCCCTCGACGACGTTCCCGAGGATAATTCGGCTCGCCGGAACCTTCTCCAGATATCCAAGGCATCCCTTCGAGCGCGAGACCTCGTTAAGCAGATCCTGACGTTTAGCAGGAAGTCGGATAAGGAACGCAAACCGCTCAGCATCACGCCCCTTGTCAAAGAGACGTTCAAGTTTCTGAAGGCGTCCCTGCCTGCGTCAATTGATATGAAGCTCGTTGCAGAGGCCGCGCACGATATCGTTCTCGCCAACCCGTCGCAGCTTCAGCAAGTCGTGATGAACCTCGCCACCAACGCCGCTCATGCCATGCCTGATGGGGGAAGTCTGGAGATAGCGCTCTTCGATGCGCACTTTCAGGCATCGGACCTTCTGCCGGATCCGGAGATGGAATCAGGAAGTTATGTGGCTATCTCCGTGAGCGATACAGGCTGCGGTATGAACGAGTCAGTGAAGCGGCGGGTTTTTGAGCCCTTTTTCACGACGAAAGATCCCGGCTCAGGGGTCGGACTCGGCCTTTCGGTGGTTTACGGCATCGTGAAAAGCTATGAGGGAGGCATAACGGTGACGAGTACACCGAAAAAGGGTTCGACTTTCACCGTGTTCCTGCCCAGGGGAGAAGAGGCTGACGGTGCTCCAGGAGGCGAACAGCGGGTACGGATGGGGACGGAGAAAATCCTCTTTATTGACGACGAGGAGGCGCTCAGAGTCGCGGCGAAAGACATGCTCTCGAGGCTCGGTTACGCCGTAACGGCTCTTGCCGATCCGCGTGAAGCGCTCGATCGATTCAGACAAGACCCGACAGCCTTCGACGTGGTGATCACCGACTATACGATGCCCGGAATGAACGGGCTCGCCCTCGGGAAGAAGCTTCTGGAAATACGACCAGGGTTGCCGGTAATCCTGCATACCGGGTATAACGAGTCGGTCGACGGCGGCCGTGCGGAGGATGCCGGGATCAGGGAATTCCTGATGAAGCCACTTTCCCGGCAGGAACTGTCTGACGCAATAAGACGCGTGCTGGATCAGCGAATCTGAACCCCGGGCGGCAAGCCGATAACCTTGCCGAACCCTTTTCCCGTATTACATTAGGGATAGAAACGGAACTTTGAACCGATTGCGGGAGGCCCGTATGGATGTAACGATGTTATCCCGGCTCCAGTTTGCGGCAGCGACCTATTTCCATTTCCTCTTTGTGCCTTTGACCCTCGGACTTTCCATCCTGCTCGCAATTATGGAGACAATATACGCCAGGACGGGGAACGAGGACTACAAGACCATGACGAAGTTCTGGGGAAGGATTTTCCTCATCAACTTCGTCGTAGGCGTGGTCACCGGGATCACCCTGGAATTTCAGTTCGGGACAAATTGGTCGCGCTACTCCCGCTACGTAGGTGATATCTTTGGCCCGCTCCTCGCTATTGAAGCCACGGTTGCTTTTTTTCTGGAATCCACTTTCATTGCGGTCTGGGCATTCGGGTGGAACCGAATCTCTCCGAAGCTCCACGCGGTCACCATCTGGCTTGTCGCTCTTGCTGCCAATGTCTCCGCTGTCTGGATCCTCATTGCCAATTCGTGGATGCAGAACCCCGTGGGTTTCGTTATGAAGTCCGGCCGCCCTGTACTCTCCGACCTTGGCGCCGTTGTTACCCAGGGTTATGCGATCCTTACCATACTCCACACGCTCGCAGCAGCTTACGTGCTCACGGGTTTCTTCCTCATGGGTGCGAGCGCCTATCATCTTGCACGGAAACGGTTTCCCGCCATCTTTTCCAAATCTTTCAAAATGGGGCTCTACATGGCGCTCATCTTCAGCCTTTTCGTGATTATCGAAGGTCACCTGCACGGCGCCCACCTTTCTCACATACAACCCGCCAAGCTCGCTTCCCTTGAAGCTCACTGGGTAACACGCGAACGGGCCCCCATCTATCTTTTTGCACTTCCCGATCCGGAAAAAGAGCGTAACAGCGTCGAGATCGGGCGTATCCCCGGGGCGCTCAGCCTGCTCGCCCTTCACTCAGCCGACGCAAAAGTCACGGGCCTTCGCGATATCCCCAGAGAGGACCGTCCGCCAGTGACCATTACCTACCTGTCATATCGGCTCATGGTCATTCTCGGCATCCTTTTGCTTGTTCTGGTTATTGCTGCATGGGTTCGGCGGAACCGTATGGAATCCAGTCCGCTGCTCTCCCGATTGCTTCTCTACGCCATTCCTCTCCCGTACATCGCTTGCTCCCTCGGGTGGACGGTTGCGGAGGTGGGAAGGCAGCCGTGGATCGTCTACGGGCTCATGAGAACAACCCATGCCGTCTCTCCTGTGGCAGGCTCTCAGGTAGCCATCTCGTTCGCTGCGTTCCTCCTCATCTACACCCTGATCGGGATCACGGCTTTTTGGCTTATGGCACAGACCGTCAAGAAAGGACCGGGAATGCCGGGTGAGGGCTATGGAGGCAGTTGAGCAGGTTGAGCAGTTTTAGTGGATGAGTAGGGAAAGAAGCTCTTGGAGGTGTACAAATGCTCGAAACCGTATGGTTTCTCTTATGGGGTATTCTCTGGGCCGTCTACTTTATGTTGGGCGGATTCGAACTGGGTGTCGGCATGCTCGCACCTCTCCTTGCTCACGGTAAGGACGAAAAGCAACAGCTTCAAAGCTTCATAGGCCCTTACTGGGATGGAAATCAGGTCTGGCTCATCACCGCAGGGGGTGTTACGTTCGCTGCGTTCCCTGTTGCTTATGCCACCCTTTTCAGCGCCTTTTACACGCCGTTGATGTTCGTGCTCTTTGCCCTCATCGTCCGGGCGGTCTCAATCGAATTCAGGGATAGGAGAGAAAGCGCGTCATGGCAGAGCCTATTCGATATCGGCATTTTTATAGGCAGTTTTCTCCCTGCCCTGCTCTTCGGCGTGGCCTTCGCAAATATCTTCAAAGGGATACCTATTGATGGCGAAGGCGTTTTCCGCGGTAACCTGCTGACGCTGCTCAACCCTTACGGTCTTGCCGGCGGCCTGTTCTTTCTCGCCCTGTTCGCCACGCACGGTGCCCTCTGGGCCGTCTATAGGTCGGGCAGCGGTCTCAGGGACAAGGCTAAAAGGCTTTCCCGGCTCGTATGGCTTCCGTGCGCGCTCCTCGCCGTCGTCTTTCTCCTGCTCACCGCCTTTTACACGAGGTTCTGGAACAATTACTCAGCTTCGCCTCTGCTCCTCATCATACCTTTACTCGCTGTCGCAGCCCTCCTCACGATGAGATACTTCATGCAAAAGGGGCTGTGGGGGGCCGCTCTTCTTTCCTCTTTTGCCCTCATCCTTTTCTCCGTGCTCTTCGGTGTGATCGGCCTCTACCCTGATCTGCTCCCCTCCACCCTGGATACCCGCCATAGCCTCTCGATCCATAACGCGGCATCGAGCCCCCTCACACTCACGATCATGCTCGTTGTCGCGCTTATCTTCGTACCCGTGGTCATCCTCTATCAGGGGTGGGCCTACAAGTTGTTTTTGAAAGGGGAAAGAACGCCATAGCACCCCGTGTTGCTGCTGAACTGTCACTGGGCGACCGGTGGGTGGTGCAACTATATTCGGCGTTCCCCGTTCAGGATCTAAGGTTATTCTTTCCTTTACAGTCCAAAAGTGCAATGGTAGAATCATCAAATTGTCGTTAATGGGGAGGAGAGCACAATGGTTTGTGCCTGCATCTCGTCGAGACGCAAGAGGTTGTCCTTCCATCACGAACCGGCAGATCGGGTAACGCACCTCTTTCACGATCGCAACCACCGGCGAATCACCACTCAGTTGAAATTTACGAGCGAGCACAGAAAGCATTTGAGAGGGAGGCAGGATTGCCGTCAGTCTGTGGACGACGGTGGCCACCCGGCTGTTGACGCCAGGTACCCGGTATTGGCGGCGCTGTTGTGAAACGCATAGGGGCGACGTCCGGACTCGGCTCAGCATTGTGCAGCTCAGATGGGAGGAGAACTGAAGATGAGTGAAAATGTGGGAAGGGTTTCTAAAGCCGATTATCCGGCTCCCGGGAATGCTCCGGCCGGAAGTGGATCATGAGCCCGAATCGCATCCTCATTGTCGAAGACGAAGGGATCGTGGCGATCGACATAGAAAGCAGGCTGGCTGCCATGGGCTACGTTGCCGTGGGTCATGCGGGCAACGGCGATGAGGCTCTTGAGCTTACCGCGAGGCTACGCCCTGACCTGGTTTTGATGGACATCCGTCTCCAGGGGAATATGGATGGAATTGAAGCAGCCGATGAAATCCGCCGCCGGTTTCACGTACCGGTAATATTCCTCACTGCCTACTCCGAGAGGGCGACCGTGGAGCGGGCCAAGCTAGCCGAGCCTTTCGGTTTTATCCTCAAACCCTTTCAGGACCGCGAGCTGCAATCGGCCATCGAAATCGCAATCTACAAGCATAAGGCGGAAAAGGAAATCCGCCGCATGAACCGGCTCTATGACGTGCTGAGTCAGGTGAATCAGACAGTGGTGCGCATCAGGTCCCGGGAAGAGCTGCTGCCTACCATCTGTCGTCTCATGGTAGAGCGCGGGTCTGTCGACCTCGCATGGATCGGATGGCTGGATCCGCACACCGGAAGAATCAGCCCGGCGGCCCATTTCGGCAATCTGGGCGAGATGCTGCGCGACACAGACTTCTCTACTGACGACGGGCCGGAAGGACAGGGCAACCCGGCCAAAGTGGTTCGGGAGGGGGAACCGTTCGTGTGCAACGAATGCGGGATCAACGGCTGCCCCTATCCTCCGGCAAAGACGCCCGGGCGGTTCGGATTTCAATCCTGCAGCTCATTTCCGCTCAGGTTTCAGGGCGTGGTCTGTGGAGCCTTGAGCCTCTGCGTGGCGGAGCCGGGCTTCTTTCGCGAGAAGGAGATGACCCTATTGAAAGAAGTCGCATTGGACATCTCTTTCGCCCTTGACAAGATCGAAAGCGACAACCAGAGTGAGCGCCTCAACGAAGAGCTGCAGCGCCGTTCCAGGTTCCTTCAGACGCTTATGGACGCCATGCCTTATCCGGTATTTTACAAGGATGCACAGCTCCGCTATCTGGGCTGCAACACGGCGTTCGAGAAGTTCATAGGCATTACGCGGGATAATCTCATGGGTAAAACCGTCTTTGAAATGTGGCCCCCGGACCTGGCGGACGTGCATGACCGCGCTGACAGGGATATGCTGGCGAACACGGATTCCAAGACTCAGATTTACGAAGGGATTATGCAGGCCGGCAACGGCATCCGGTACGACATGGTGTTTCACAAGGCCTTGTTCGAAAGTGTGGACGGCGCTATGGGCGGCGGCATAATCGGAGCGATGGTGGACATTACCGAGCGCAAGCGGACCGAGGAGTCTCTGAGGCTGAACGAGTCAAGGCTGGAGGCCCTTTTGAAGCTCAACCAGATGGCCGGCGCATCTCTTCACGACATCACGGAATTCGCTCTTGAAGAGGGGATCCGTCTCACAGGGAGCACGATAGGCTACCTCGCTTTTCTCAATGAGGATGAGGACGTACTGACCATGTATGCCTGGTCCAAAAACGCGATGGAAGAATGTCGCATCTCCGAGAAGCCCCTGCGCTATCCTCTTGCGACGACCGGGCTTTGGGGAGAAGCGGTCCGTCAGCGCAAGGCCATTATCACCAATGACTATTCCGCATTACAGGAAGGGAAGAAGGGCTATCCCGAAGGGCACGTCGCTCTTTTGAGGCACATGAATGTTCCTGTTTTTGATAGAGACAAGATCGTCCTCGTGGCAGGGGTGGGCAATAAATCAACCAATTATGATGAATCAGACGTGAGACAACTTACCCTGCTCATGGAAGGCATGTGGCGACTCGTCGAGCGGAACAGAGGTGAAGAAGAGAGAAAGAAACTGCAGGACCAACTGCTTCAATCCCAAAAGATGGAGTGTATCGGTCAACTGGCGGGAGGCGTTGCGCACGACTTCAATAATTTGCTGACGGTTATCGAGGGGTACTGCACCATCATACAGATGCGGATCCCAACCGGAGACCCTCTCCGGGCGATGTTGGACGAAGTTCGATTGGCAGGGGAGCGGGCTGCCGCCCTTACCCGGCAGTTGCTTGCCTTCAGCCGCAAGCAGATCCTGGCCCCTGTCACGCTCGACCTGAACAGCCTGGTGGCTGACCTGCGTAAGATGCTTGGCCGGCTTATTGGCGAGGACATCACGCTTTCAACGGTGCTCCGGCCCGGACTGTGGCCTGTTACCGCCGATCCGGGCCAGATTGAGCAAGTCATCATGAACCTCGCTGTCAACGCCCGTGATGCCATGCCCACCGGCGGCATGCTCACCATCGAAACGGGTAATGTCGATTTTGACACCCGTGATGCCGGAAGCCCCATCGAACCTCTCGCCGGACCATGCGTTATGCTTGCGGTGACCGATACCGGCTACGGCATGGATGAGCCAACCAGGACACGGATCTTTGAGCCTTTCTTTACCACGAAAGAACCGGGGAAAGGCACAGGGTTGGGGCTCGCCACTGTCTACGGCATAATCAAACAAAGCGGGGGCAGTATTGCTGTCTCCAGCGAACCGGCTCGTGGCACGACGTTCAAGATCTTCCTGCCGGCCACAAGAACCGGAGGTGAAGATGCGGCTGTTCCCCAAGCACAAGCCCTGCCTGCTTTCGGGAATGAGACCATTTTGCTCGTTGAAGACGAGAACACCCTGCGTGATCTTGTCAGGACGCTTTTGGAGGCCCAAGGGTACACTGTTCTCGAAGCTCAGGACGGTGATAATGCGTTGGCTGTGTCTGGGCGGTACGGCGGATCGATCCACCTGCTCATGACCGATGTCGTCATGCCCGGGATTAGCGGCCGGGAATTGGCCGAGCGACTCAAAACCCTGCGTCCGTCAATGAAGGTGCTCTTCATGTCCGGATACACCGATGACGCCGTGGTCCGGCACGGGCTGCTGACAGCCAGGGTTCAATTCCTGCCCAAGCCTTTTTCACCGGCTATGCTCGCCTTGAAAGTGCGCGAGGTACTGGATGACGACACATTAGGATGAGAAGATGGTTCCCCGGAATTTCAAAGCCGCTCCTGGCATGGTAGTATCAGCTCAGGAGCATCATTCCTTTTGATTCTTGCGTGAAACGACCTATCAGCCAATAATCCAGGGAGACCAGCGATGCTTCATGCGCGAATCGTGCCATGTTCTCTTCGCTCAGCGCGATGAGTAGCCCTCCCGACGATTGCGGATCGAAAATGAGATCGAAAGGAAAGCCCGCCACCTCCGACTTTACGAAGGGGCAGTAAAAATCCCTGTTCCTGTAGAACCCTGTCGGAAGAAAGCCTTTGGCATACAGCGCTTCTGTCTCTGAAAAACAGGGAAGCCTGCCGGCATGGATCGTCACTCCGACGTCATCCTTTATCATCTCTTTAAGATGGCCGGCAAGGCCGAAGCCGGTGACGTCCGTTGCGGCGCGGGCATCCGCAGCGAGCATGACCTTGGATGCCCGGCTGTTCAGTGTCGCCATGGCCGTGATCAAGCGTCCCTCCTCGTCCTTTGAAACAAGATTGCCTTTCATGGCCGTGATCAGAATACCTGTGCCGAGGGGTTTGGTAAGGATAAGAAAATCGCCCGGCTGAGCACCTTCATTTCTCACAATTTTTTCCGGGTGGACGAGACCGGTGACCGAAAGCCCGTATTTGATCTCTTCGTCGTCGACGCTGTGTCCTCCGAGAAGGCTCGTTCCCGATTCTCGTACTTTGTCGATACCGCCCTTGAGAATCTCGCGCAATACGGCCGTACCGAATTTTTTCGGGGAGAAACAAACGATGTTGAGCGCGGTGACGGGCCTGGCGCCCATGGCGTAGATATCGCTCAAGGCGTTCGCTGCGGCGACCTGGCCGAACCAATAGGGATCGTTTACCACGGGTGTGAAGAAATCGACGGTCTGTACAATCGCGACATCATCATTGAGCCGGTACACACCGGCATCCTCAAATCCCTTGAGACCGGCAATGACATTGTCGTCCTCCGGTATGTCGATCCCGCAGAGCACGGACGCAAGGTCGTCAGGACCTATCTTTGCCGCACACCCACCGAAACGGGCATGATGAGTAAGTTGTATATCCAAAAGCTCCTCCTTTGGTATTGGTGCTTCCACTTCCCGGAATATTGAGGAGTGGCGCAATCTACCTCATGCGCCGACATGCGCCGGCCGTGGTGAGGAGGGTCCCGGAGGGTCTTTGAGGATACCGCGGGAACTGCTCCATTGCCGGAACGTATGGAGGCGATGTGCATCGGCACCACCGGGTGCCGTCGAGGGGTTCATTCACACTGACCAATACACTTCCGTTCTTGCTTTCTTATTCCAAATCTGCATATCTATATATAGAAATTAGCAATGGAAATCAAACGGAAAAAGTGTGGCACAGTTTCTCCGCCCCGACCGCATCGCCTCCTGGGACCCGGCGCTGGAACATGTGGCCGGGTTTTGGTCTCGCAGGAGGTTTTTCATGTTGGATGACACGCAAAAGCGCTCAGATGGGCGGCCTGACCTTATACCGTTGATCGATGACGAATACACGGGTGAAGCGCCGTCAAAACGCCTCCTCGCGCATCTTCTCACCAAGCGCGAGAAGGGAGCGAAGATCGTCGGCATCTATTGCGCCTATGCACCGGTTGAGCTTATCCGTGCCCTCGACCTCGTGCCCGTATCCCTCTGTGCGTTCACCAATGCCACCATTGAAGCCGCAGAGGTCGTCCTGCCCGCGAATCTCTGCCCCCTTATCAAATCGAGCTACGGCTTTATCCTGAAAGATGCCTGCCCCTTCTTTGCGATCTCCGATGCAGTGATCGCGGAGACAACATGCGACGGCAAAAAGAAGATGTTCGAATTGATTGCCCATCGCAAGCCCATGCACGTCATGGACCTTCCCCAGCTTCCCGACGAACCTGAGGCAGTCGACAATTGGGCAATCATGATCCGCAAGCTTCGGAGATTTCTTGAATCAGTATTCCGGCGCACGACGACGGACGACCGGATTGAAAGCGCCATTCGTGATACGAACGAGAAGACGCGCCTGATGAACAGGATCTTTGACTACGCTGCCCTGAAACCCCCGGTGATCGCCTGGCCGGAGCTCTACGACGCGCTCTTTCTCGTCCAGGGCGCTTCGGTCGCTGAAATGGCGCCCATACTCCACGGTATCCTGGAAAAGCTCGAAAGACGGAAACAGAAGGGCTATGCCTACGGGCCAAAAGGGGCACCGAGGGTGCTGATCACAGGGTGCCCCGTAGGAGGCGATTCGCTGAAAGTGCTGAGCATTACCGAAGAGGTGGGAGGAGTCGTCGTTGCCCTCGATTCGTGCTCGGGCATGAAGCCCTATGCCGGATTCATCGAAGAAGGTACGGACGATCCCATACGGGCACTCGCGGAAAGGTACCTGAAGATCCCGTGCTCCTGCATGACACCGAACGACCGCCGCCTCACGGAGATAGACCGGATCATCGATAAATTCAAGCCGGATGTGGTCATCGATCTGGTGCTCCAGGCCTGTCACGGCTATAGCATAGAATCCTTTAAGGTCGGCGAGCATGTCCGGGACAAGCACGGTCTTCCCTTTTTGACCATAGTGACCGATTACTCGCAGAGCGATACGGGCCAGATACGGACGCGCATCCAGGCGCTCCTGGAGACGGTTTCGGGGTAGATATCATGTTGTCACGCCGGCGGCAACCATCGGCGGTTGAAGACAGCAAATAAAGAAATACCAAAACTTACCGGTAAGGAGGCACAAACGATGTCTGAAAAGCTCAAGTTCACATTTTTTGCCGTAATCCTGATCGTCTTTAGCGTGGTTTCCGGTGCTGGGGCGGCGGATGTCCCAAATCTGAAGGTAGGCTACATTTTCACGACCCACCACACGCCGCTTATGGTTGCCGCACAAAAGGGCGAGGCTTTCAAAAGTATGGGTGTGTACCTCAGGCCTGTGGTCCCCAAAGATAAGTATGAATTGGTGGCCAACGGCAAGCCGATCGCCGTCTTCCAGCTCATCGTCGCGAAAAGCGGCGCCGAAACTTCGGCGCTCTTCGCCCGGAACCAGCTTGATCTGGCCATGGCTTCGGTGACCGCCATCATGGCAGGGGTTGACAAGGGTACCCGGATGAAGATCGTGGCCCCCTTACAGACAGAAGGAATGGGCCTGGTAGCACCCAAAGATTCACGGCTCAGCGACTGGAACTCCTTTCTGGGATATGTAAAGAACGCGAAACAACCCGTTAAGATCGGATATCATTCACCGACAAGCGCACCGAAGATCGTCCTGGAAGGTGCCTTGAGGCAGGCAGGGATCAAGGTGACGGAAGACCCCAACGATCAGTCGGCACAGGTCCTGCTTGCCGACCTGAAGGAAACCACGAACATCATTCCTGCTCTGGCAAGCAAACAGGTCGAGGCAATCGTCGGCCCGTCCCCATTTCCTGAAGTCGCAGTGAGCCGGGGGGTAGGAAAGATCATCGTCAATTTGCGCGATCTGCCGCCCTCAGGCTACTGGCATGACTTCCCGTGCTGTGTCTCGGTGGCAAGCGATCAGGCAATCTCGAAATATCCCGAGGTAGTGGAGAAATTTGTGGAGCTTGTGTCAAAAACGAATGCCTGGTGTAACAAGAACCGATTGGAAGCAGGAACGCTGACCGCCGACTGGATAGGCCTTCCCGCAGACGCGGCCAAGGCGTCCATGCTCGTCTTCCTGCCGAAGTTCACGCAAAGTTGGATGCAGAATGCCGACAAGTACATGGGCGTTCTCAATGGAATGGGCAATTTCACGGGCAGGTTGAAGGGAAAAACGATTAATGAAGCCAAACCGTTGCTTTTTGACATGCAGTTTATCGACAAAGTGAAATAGCAAATGGCGCTGAAGACAATTTTCGTCAGGATCGGCATTTACCTGCTTGTGCCTGTCCTTTTTGTTGCGCTGTGGGGTTTTATCGCACAACAACTGAACAATGAGGTCATCCTGCCCGCTGTCGGACAGGTGGCCGAATTGTTCCTCCAGCCCACAGAGAGCCTCATTGCCATGGGGTCTCTTGTGAC